>NZ_MDZA01000408.1 GCF_001816125.1 Hymenobacter coccineus
GGGCCAGGTCGGCGGGGTGCGCAGGCCCCAGGCCGTGGGCGCGCCCGAAGCGTGGGCCCCGGTGGCGCCAGCAGCGCCAGCAGCCGCAGCTGCGCGGCCACGGGTTCGCGCTGCCACTGGCGGTCGCGGTGCACCACGTAGGCCGCCAGGGGCCGGCTCAGCGTTGATTTTAGTCCCATAACCTGAACAGCAGCGTATTAGTAAGTGGGGCGAAAGTACACCCGGGGCCCCGCGGCGGCCGGGCAGCAACCTAAATCCGGAAGCCCCGTTTCCTACCCAAACCCACTTACTTTTTACTACATCATGGCAGATCACGCAGGCAAGGCCGTTTGGAACGGCGACATCAAAGGCAGCGGCACCCTCACCACCGACAGCGGCAACCTCGACGCCCCGTACTCGGCCGGCAGCCGCTTCGAAGGCAAGCCCGGCACCAACCCCGAGGAGCTGATTGGCGCCGCCCACGCCGGCTGCTACACCATGTACCTTACGAGTGTGCTCACCAAGCACGGCCACACCATCGAGAACATCACCACGACCAGCACCGTGACGATGAACCCCAACGACGGCCACCCGGTCATCGAGCACATCCACGTGAACACCGTGGGCAAGGTAACCGGCGGCAACATCACGCCCGAAGACTTCCAGAAGCACGCCGAAGATGCCAAGAGCAACTGCCCGGTATCGAAGGTGCTGAGCGCCGTGCCCAAAATGACGCTCGAAGCCAAACTGGCTTAGGTTAGCTGCTATTATTTCCCGCTGCCGGTTTCGCGCCGGGGCCCCATTTGGCGGCTCCGGCGCGAAACCGGCAGCGGGAAACTATTTTTGCCCCATGCCCACAGGTTCTACCCGCATCCGCCTCCGCCCCGCCAACACCTCCCGCGTCCCATTTTGGGGCCAACTGGCCATTGGCTTGTTTTGGGTGGTCTACGTTTTGGGCATGGCCTGGGGCGACACCACGGCCCACGACTACCACTTTCTGCACTGGGTATTCCTGGCGTTCAGCCTCGTCTACATCGGCTACGTGCTGGTGAACAACGCCCCGATTTTCGGCACCCAAAGCTACCTGGAGTTTACGCCCGGCTATATGGTGCACAAAAACGGCCTGTTCCGCCCCAAGCAAGTATTCCCCGTCGAGAACATCGCCACCCTGGAGCTGCTAGCCTCCGTGATGCGCGTGCGCATGAAGGACAACGAGGTATACGCCCTCGATTTGAAGGAAGTAAAGGGCAAGCGCCGCAAGCTGGTCTTCCGCGAGCAGGTGCGCCGCTTCGCCGCCCGCTACCACATCAACTTGCTGGAGCCCAACCCACTGCGCGGATAGTACTCTACTCGAATAGGGGCCCCAGCGGCAGCTCGATACCGGTGGCCGGGTCGGTTAGGGTTTGGGCACCGTGGAAGAAGGTATAGTCGGTTGGGTTGGCATACACTACTACGGCTTGTAACTGCGGTAATACAATCCAGCAGGATTTTACTCCAGCATCAAAGTAGCTAGCAGCTTTATCCACCAAATCAGTTAAAGCCTGGGCGGGGGATAAAATCTCAATTGTAGTAAGCGGAAGCTGTGCCAGCACTATTTCATCGTGCTGCATATCAACCAGCATCTTTGTGAAAATGCCAACATCTGGCACCATTACTCGGCCAATTACGTCGATGTTGACTTCTGATATAAATCGGTACTGCTGGCGGTAACGTGTACCTAGTTCAAGCACCAAGTTGGCTTGAATTATACCATGATTTCTACTAGGCATGGGTTTTCCGCGTTCCAGCTCGTATTCGGAAAGTTCGATGGCAAGCGTTTCCATAAGTGAGCATTAGGTATTCTCAAAGATAACCCGCCGCCCCAAAAATTTCAGGGCCCCTACTTAGCGAATTTCTTGCGCAAATCGTCGACCTGGCTACGGAATTTCTTGTCCAGATCCACCAGGTCCGACACGGTTTGCACCGAGTGCATGACGGTGGTGTGGTCGCGCCCGCCGAAGTGGAAACCGATGGTTTTCAGCGTGTGGCTGGTGTGGTGCTTGGCGAAGTACATGGCCACCTGCCGGGCCGTCACCACTTCCTTCTTGCGGGTTTTGTCCTTCAGCAAGTCCACCGACACGTTGAAGTACGCGGCCACCGTCTTCTGGATGAAGTCGAGGTTTACCTCCGCCTCCACTTCTTCGATGATGTGGCGCAGGGCCTGCTTCACCATTTCCAGGTCGATGTCGCGGCGGCTCAGGCTGCTCTGGGCCACCAGCGAGGCGATGACGCCCTCCAGCTCGCGCACGTTGGTGTGCACCGAGTTGGCCAGATAATCCACCACGTGCGGGGCCGGAATGTCAATCCCGTCCTGCTCCATCTTGTTGCGGATGATGGCCACGCGCGTCTCGAAGTCGGGCGTCTGCACGTCGGCCGTCAGGCCCCACTTGAAGCGCGACAGTAGCCGGTCTTCCAACCCCTGCAAGTCCTTAGGCGGCCGGTCGGAGGTCAGCACAATTTGCTTGGCCGACTGCTGCAAGTGATTGAAGATGTGAAAGAACATCTCCTGGGTCTTATCCTTATCAGCCAGGAACTGCACGTCGTCCAGAATCAGCACGTCAACTTGGAGGTAGAAGTTGGCAAAGTCCTGCACCTTGTGCGACTTCACGCTCTCGATGAACTGGTTGGTGAACTTCTCCGCCGATACGTACAGCACGAACCGCTCGGGCCCCGAGGCCTTGATGTGGTTGCCGATGGCCTGCACCAAGTGGGTTTTGCCCAGGCCCACGCCGCCGTACACCATCAGCGGGTTGAAACTGGTGGTACCCGGCTTGTTGGCCACGGCAATACCGGCCGAGCGGGCCAGGCGGTTGCAGTCGCCCTCGATGTAATTGTCGAACGTGTAGGAGCCGTTGAGCTGCGAGGGCACCAAGTTGCCGTCCACGGCGCGCGCCTGCTGGAAGGGGTTGCGCGGGGCTGCTTCGGCGGTGGCCGCGGCGGCGGGGGCCATCACGGGGCGGTTGCTGCCGGCGGCCTGGTAGTAGCGGGGGCCGCTGGCGGGGCCATTACCGGGCACCGGCCGGGGCCGCGCGTCGGGCGGCGGAGCGTCGCGCTCGGGAGCCGCCTGCTTACGGGCCGGGGGCAGGTGCAGCGTTTTGGGCTGGTCGAGGGGCGTGCCCTGGTCCACCACCACGCTGTACTCCAGGCGGCCAGCGGCCCCCAATTCCTGGAATAGGGCCCGGCGCAGCTCGTCCACGTAGTGCTCTTCGAGCCAGTCGTAGAAGTAGTTGCTCGGCACCTGAATGGTGAGCACGTTATCCTTCAACTCAATCGGCACGATGGGCCGAAACCAGGTCTTGAAGCTCTGCTCGCCGATTTCGGACGCAATCGTGCGCAGACAGCCTGCCCAAACGGTGCGAAAATCTTTGAGCATGGGACAAGTCCGCCAGCGAGCCGGGCAGCATCAAACGAGGGTAGAAAGACAACCAAACCCTTCCCGAACGTGGAGGCGTTTGGGCTAGGGGGGGACAAAATTGTGGAAAACTTAGCAGGAAAAAAAGTCGGTTCTTCCTTGCTTATGTCGGGCTTTTAGCAGGCCCCGCGCACGGGCACCACAGCGGCACTGGCCAGCCCGCCGCGCTTGGCTCCGGGCGCAAATTCGTAATCGAGCCGCCCGAGGTTGATGCCCGACCAGCCCACTTGGTTGATGAGGGCGGCGTGGCCGTCGGGGCCCTGGATGGGCTCGGGCGCGTCCATAAACGTGTGGGTGTGGCCACCCAAAATCAGGTCGAGGCCGGCTACCTGGGCGGCCAGCTTGCGGTCGTCGAGTTTTTCGTTGTCGTACTTGTAGCCCAGGTGCGAGAGGCAAATCACCATGTCGCACTTTTCGGGGCCCCGCAGCTGGGCCACCATTTCCTTGGCCTTGGCCACGGGGTCGAGGTACAGGGTTTGGCCGAAGTTTTTGTCGCCCACCAGCCCGGCCAGCTCAATGCCCAGCCCGAACACGCCCACGCGCACGCCCTGCTTCACGAACACCTTGTAGGGCTGAAACTTACCAGCCAAAGGAGTTTTCGAAAAGTCATAATTGGCGATGAGGAATGGGAAGCCGGCGTTGGGCAGCTGGCGCCCGAGGCCGTCGAGGCCATTGTCGAAATCGTGGTTGCCCAAGGTGCTGGCGTCGTAGCCCATGCGGGTCATCAGCTTGTATTCCAGCTCGCCACCGAAGAAGTTGAAATACGGCGTGCCCTGGAAAATATCGCCCGAGTCGAGCAGCAACACGTTGGGTTCCTGGGCCCGCACGTCGGCAATCAGGGCCGCGCGCCGGGCCATGCCGCCCAGGCCCGCCCACTGCCCGCCCCCTTCAGGAAACGGCTCGATACGCGAGTGCATATCATTGGTGTGCAAGATGGTAAGCTTCACCGGGGCTTTGGCGGCGGGGGCCGCCGCGGCCGCGTTGGCCAGGGCCCCCAGCCCGGTGAGGCCGGCGGTGCCCAGCAAAGAATTACGGAGAAAGTCGCGGCGTTGCATAGCAAATTAGTCAACAATTAGCAGTGAACAGTTATCGATTTAACAGGAGATAGTTGTAGTCAACTGATAACTGTTAATTGACTTTCACTCGGCCTTCGACCTGGGCCGTGACGGGCTGGCCGGCGTTGGTAAGGTCGCGGATGTGGTCGGCGATGGCGGAGCGCAGCAGCACGCCGGTGTGGCGCGGGGCAATGTTCTTGAAGAACACCATGTTGTCGCCGCCACCGGCCAGGTAGTCGGAAATGGCAATGGCGTAGGGCTTGGCCTGGGCGGCGTCGAAGGGCAGGCCGCCGATGCGGATGTCCAGGGCGTGGCCGTCGGGCGTGGCCGTGTAGGTGGCCCCCGAGACGGCCATTTTCACGCGGGCAGCGAAGTCAAAGAGCTGCTGCACGGTGGCGGCCGGCGCGTCGAGCACCACCAGCTCGTTCTCAAACGGCATCAACTCGAACACGTTGCCCATCGTAACGGGCCCCGCGGGCAAGCCGGCGCGCAGGCCGCCGTTGGTCATCACGCTCAGCGGAATGGCCTCGTGCAACACCTCGGCGGCGCGCTGGCGCTGCAAGTCGGCCACGAAATTGGCCAGCGGCGACTCGCCTGTTTTCTTGGTGAGGGCCACCGGGGCCGTGCCCAGCACGCCCTGCATTTCGGCCGTCACCTTGTCGTGGTAGGGCCGGATGAGGGCGGCCACGGCGGGGTCTTCGGCCTGGGTTTTGCCCACCGGCTGGCTCGTGGCGGGCGCAAAGTGGGCAGTGGGCCGGTAGGGGCCCCGCTGGCAGCCAGCGGCGGCCACCAGGGCCAGCGCGGCGGCCGTGAAACGAAAGGAACGCAGCATGGAAAGCACGAAAGCGGTGGGCAACAACGGCGGGCGGCGGGCCGCCGCTGGACGGCAAAGGTACGGCCGCGGCCAAGTTTGGTAGGGCCCGGGGGCCCGGCCTTTCCCGGCCGGGGCGGTATCTTGCGGGCATCCCGCGGCCCGGCCTGGCCGGGGTTTTCCGTCCTTCCCATGTCCGAATCCCTGCCGGCGCTGCCGGTTGCTTTTACTGAATTTCCGGCCCTCACCACCGCCGCCTGGCAGGCCCGCCTGGCCCGCGACCTCAAGGGCCAGGACCCCGCCGTGCTGCGCTGGCCCCTACCCGGCGGCCCGGTGCTGGAGCCGTTTTACCACCGCGAGGCCCTCGATGCGCTGGGGGGCCCGCCCGCGCCCCTGCCCTTCCCGGCCCGCCCCTGGCAGAACGTGCCCGCGCTGCCCGTGCCGGTGGGCGCCGACGGCCACTTTGAGGTAGAACGCGCCGTGACGGCCCTGGAACACGGGGCCGACGGCGTGCATTTCGAGCTGGCCACTGCTTCGGCTTTTGATACCGATTACCTGGCCCAGCGGCTGCCACTGGCCACCACCTTCGTGGGCTACACCGTGGCCGAGGGCCCTAATGATCTACTGGCCCGCTTGGCCGCCGCCGCGCCGGGCGTGGCGCTGTGCGGCTTCCTGCGGTTTTGCGCCGCTGCTGGGGGCCCCGAGGGCGGCACGCCCGCCGCAGTACGCCCGGGGCCCCTGCGCCGCTGCGTAGCCCCTGGCTCAAACCTGGCCCCGACTTCCGGGCGCTGGCCGTGAACGCAGCGTACTTCGGCAACGCCGGGGCTACCGGCAGCCAGCAGCTGGCCTACGGCCTGAGCACCGCCGCCACCCTGCTGGCCACCCTGCCCGACGAGGCCACGCCCCTGGCCGCCGTGGCCAGGGCCCTGCACTGGCACGTGGCCGTGGCTCCCAGCTACTTCCCCGAACTGGCCAAGCTGCGGGCCCTGCGCCGCCTCTGGCCCACGCTGCTGCACGCCTACGGCTTGCCGCCTGGCGCGGCCGCGGGTCTGCGGGTGCACGCCACCACTGCTACCTGGACGCAAACCACCCTCGACTCGCACACCAACCTGCTACGCGCCACCACCGAAGCCATGAGCGCCGTGCTCGGCGGCGCCGACTCGCTGTCGGTGGGCACGTTCGACAGCCTGTTTGCTACACCCAACGATTTTTCGGGCCGCCTGGCGCGCAACCTCTCGCTCATTTTACGCGAGGAGGCCCACTTCGGCGTTGTGCAAGACCCCGCCGCCGGCTCGTATTTCATCGAAACCCTGACCGATGAGCTGGCCCGCGGGGCCTGGGCCCTGTTCCAGCAAACCGAGGCGGCGGGCGGCCTGCCGGGGGCTCGGCCGCTGGTATTAGAAGCCGTGCACGCCGCGGCCACGGCCACATTCCAGCGCATCGCCGCCGGCAAGCAAGTGGTGGTGGGCACCAACCGGTTCGAGGACCGCGCCGAGCGCTTCGCTTTCAACCCCAAGAAGTTGCTGCGCTCGGCCACCTTCGACACCACGCGCGCCACCTACCCTTCCGAAGTGCTGCGCCTGGCTACGGCCCTGCACTTCGAGCGGCGCGAGCGCAAAACCAAGCAGGCGGCGCTGGTGCTGCTGGGCGCGGGCGTCAACCGCCACATCGAGGAGTCGTTCTACCGGTTGCTGCCGGCCCTGGAGCGGCCCGAGCTGGCCGCTAGCCACCCCGAAGGCACGTTGTCGTTCCTGTTCTCGTCGCCCGAAGAGGCCACGCTGATGTACGCCACGCCTGAGCAATTCCAGCGCTTTGCCCGGTTCCTCTACCGCATCCCGACCGAGCGCCAGGTGTTCGTGGCGCCGGTGCTGCTCTCCTCCGACCTGGCCACTTTACAGGAGGCCGTACGCGTGTTTGGCTTCCACGAAATGACGGTGCAGGGCTATACCACCGAGGAAGTGCTGGCCCGCCTACAAGGGCGGTAGGCTTCAATTAAAAATTAAAAATGAAGGATTAAAAATTATGAATTCTCGCCTTAGTTCTCTAGCAAGATCCAAGGCTAAACCAGCTGATTTGCTGATTTTTAATTCATAATTTTTAATTTTTAATTCTCCTCCCATGAAACCTGACTTCGCTGCCATTGCCTACGACGCCGCGCCGCCCCAGCCAGCCCCCGGGGGCCCCGAGGCGCCGGCCCAGTCTACGCCCGAAGGCATTGCGCTGAAGCCTTGCTACACCGCCGCCGACGTGGCCCACCTCGACCACCTGGGCTTCGGGGCCGGGCAGGCGCCCTACCTGCGGGGGCCCTACGCCAGCATGTACACCCAAAACCCGTGGACGGTGCGGCAGTACGCGGGCTTCTCGACGGCCGAGGCCAGCAACGCCTTCTACCGCCGCAACCTGGCCGGCGGCCAAAAAGGGCTAAGCGTGGCCTTCGACCTGGCCACCCACCGCGGCTACGACTCGGACCACCCCCGCGTGCAGGGCGACGTGGGCAAGGCCGGCGTGGCCATCGACTCGGTGGAGGACATGAAAATTCTCTTCGATCAGATTCCGCTGGAGCAGATGTCGGTGAGCATGACCATGAACGGGGCGGTGCTGCCGGTGCTGGCCTTTTTCATCGTGGCGGCCGAGGAGCAGGGCGTGCCGCCCGAAAAGCTGACCGGCACCATCCAGAACGACATTCTGAAGGAGTTCATGGTGCGCAACACCTACATCTACCCGCCGGGGCCCAGCATGCGCATCATCGCCGACATTTTCAGCTACACGGCGGCGCGCATGCCCAAGTTCAACTCCATTAGCATCAGCGGCTACCACATGCAGGAAGCCGGCGCCACCGCCGACCTGGAGCTGGCCTACACCTTGGCCGACGGCCTAGAGTACGTGCGCGCCGGCCTCGCCGTGGGCCTGCCAGTGGACGACTTCGCGCCGCGCCTGTCGTTTTTCTGGGCCATCGGCATGAACCACTTCATGGAAATTGCCAAGCTGCGCGCCGGCCGCCTGCTCTGGGCCAAGCTCATGCAGCAGTTCAACCCGCAGAACCCCAAAAGCTTGGCTTTGCGCACCCACTGCCAAACCTCGGGCTACTCCCTCACCGAGCAGGACCCTTACAACAACGTGGCCCGCACCGCCATCGAGGCCCTGGCGGCCGTGCTCGGCGGCACCCAAAGCCTGCACACCAATGCGTTGGACGAGGCCATTGCCCTGCCCACCGACTTCTCGGCCCGCATCGCCCGCAACACCCAGCTGTATTTGCAGCACGAAACCGACGTGACGAAAGTGGTGGACCCCTGGGGCGGCTCGTACTACGTCGAAACCCTGACCCACGAGCTAGCCGACAAAGCCTGGGTCCTCATCCAGGAAGTGGAGGCGCTCGGCGGCATGGCCAAGGCCATCGAAACCGGCCTGCCCAAGCTGCGCATCGAGGAAGCCGCCGCCCGCAAGCAAGCCCGCATCGACGCCGGCAAGGAAGTAATTGTGGGCGTGAACCAGTACCAGACCGACGAAAAAACCGAGGTCGAGGTGCTGGACATCGACAACGACGCCGTGCGCGAAAGCCAAATCACGCGCCTCACCCATGTAAAAGCCACCCGCGACGCCGTGGCCGTGAAGGTGGCCCTGGCCGCCCTCACCGAAGCCGCCAGCCTGCGGTTGGAAGAGTTAAAAGTTGAAAGTGAGGAGTTGAAATCCGACGGGGCCCCGGCCACTCCCAACGCTCAACTTTCAGCTTCTAACCTGCTAGCCCTGGCCGTAACGGCCGCCCGGGCACGCGCCACGCTGGGCGAAATATCCGACGCGCTGGAGGCCATGTACGGCCGCCACCAGGCCACCACCCGCACCGTGGCGGGCGTGTACTCGCAGGAAATGAGCCACAACGAGGAGTTTGCCCGGGCCCGCGCCGCCGCCGATGCCTTCGCCGCCGCCGAAGGCCGCCGCCCGCGCATGTTGGTGGCCAAAATGGGCCAGGACGGCCACGACCGGGGCGCCAAAATCATTGCCACGAGCTTCGCCGACGTAGGCTTCGACGTGGACTTGGCGCCCTTGTTCCAAACCCCCGGCGAAGTGGCCCGCCAAGCCGTGGACAACGACGTGCACGTGGTGGGTGTGAGCAGCCTCGCCGCCGGCCACAAAACCCTGCTGCCCCTGCTCATCCAGGAGCTAAAGGACCAAGGCCGGCCCGATATCCTGGTAATTGCCGGCGGCGTCATCCCCGCCCAGGACTACCAATTCTTGTTCAACGCCGGCGTGGCCGGCGTGTACGGCCCCGGAACGGTGATTGCCAAAGCTGCGCAAGAGATTCTAGCGAAGCTTTAACCACTCGTTACTTTTTCATTCCATGAAAACCCCATCGGCCGCCGAAACCCCGGCTCTTTTACTGCTTGAACGCCTGGGCCAACTACTCGGTACCTCCGCCACGGCCCAAACGGTGTACGGCACCCCCGTCGAGCGCGAGGGCGTCACCGTCATTCCAGTGGCGCGGGTGCGCTACGGCTTTGGGGGCGGCGGAGGCGGCGGCACCCAGGCGGGCGAAGGCGCTGGCTCGGGCCTGGGGGCCGGAGTGGGCGTATCGCTCACGCCCGTGGGCTACATCGAGCTGCAGGAGGGCCGCAGCCGCTTCCGGCCCATCCGGTCGTCGGTGGTGCCGCTGGTGGCGGTGAGCGGGGCCATCGCCTGGCTGCTGCTGCGGAGTGTACCTCGGCTGCTGAGAAGCAGGAATGGAAAGTAGGGAATTTATATTTTCTCGTTGCCCCAGTTTCTTCTGGAACTGCTCCAATCCATTAAATAGAAGGCCCGCCATACCCGGCGGGCCTTTTACGTACCTATACTCGCCTGGGATCCTCTTGCGATAGGCTAGATAACCACGGATTTTCCGCATGAAATAAAGCGCTAAAATGAGGCACCCTTACCCCCGCCGCAGCGGCTGCCACTGCCAGTAAGTAGCACTGCGCCACAGCCACTCCAGGGGCCCGTAGCGGAAGCGGCGCAGCCAGCCGTGCGCCGCGGCGGCTTGCGCAGCGAAGAGGAGCGCGGCGGCTACTAGCACCCACTTTAGGGGGATTGGAGCGGGGCCTACGTAATGCTGGCAATACCAGGCAAAAAGCAACAAGCACAAGGATTGTAGCACGTAGGTGGTCAGGCCCATTCTGCCCAGGGGCCCCAGCCAGGCCAGGGCCCGCCGAAGCAGGGGCTGCCGGTACAATTGCACCAGGCCGGCCACGTACAAAGCCGAAACGACGAGGCTCTTCAAGGTAAAAAAGACTTCGTAGAAGCGAATGGCCAGGCTGGCACCCAGGGCCGCTGCTAACTGACTATAGGCAAGCCGCAAACCCAAAAAAACTACTGCTGCTACCACTAAAATCCGGTTAAAAAATACCCGGTTGGCAGGGGTATCGGCAAATGCGTCGCGGCGGCCCAGGTACAGGCCAAGCACAAACAGGGCCGCGATAGAGAACACCCGAAATCCGGAGAATTCATCTACCAGAAAGCTGCCCGCCGCCTCCCCGAAGACCCGGTTGAACAGCACCGTGGCCGGGGCCAGCCAGTAAGCAAAGCACAGCCCCCCAACAAAGAGAAGCGCACTTGTGAGCAGCAGCCACCCATTGCGCCACCGGTACACCAGCACCAGCAGCAGGCCCACCACGGCGTAAGCGTGCAGAATCTCGAACGTGAACAGCAGCCGGTGCAGCCAGCCAAAGGCCCCCAACAGCGCCAGCCGCCACACAAAGCGCACGGTATAAGGCAGCCCTTTGGCACCGGCGCTGCGCAGCTGCAAGGCAAAGCCCAGCCCAAAAAGCAGCGAGAAGATGCTAAAAAACTTCCCCACCACAAACGTGTCGATTCCCAGCCGAACGGCCATTTCGCCGGCACTTAGCAGGCCCGCGGGGCCCGTGCCGTCGCCGCGCTGGCCCACAAATTTTGTTAGAAAGTGCACCAGCCAGATGCCCAGCAGGGCAAAGCCCCGCAGCGCGTCCACTGCTTCGAGCCGCGGTGGGGCGGCGGGCGGCGCCGAAGGAAATGTTGAGGTTGGCAGCACGCCTAGGTTAATGTGGGCCCCCCAATGGCGGGCCCCACAAAACTAACGGCGCGCCCAGGTTTTGCCAGCCACCGCCCGCCAGGGCCCCGGCGCGATTCCTCCTTATTGCTGCTGCGCCTTGAAGGCGATGCGCAAAGTGCGGACCACGCGCACGGGCCGGCCGGCCACGCGGCCCGGCTGCCACCACGGCATGAGGCGCACCAGGCGCAGGGCTTCTTCATCGAAGCCGTGGCCGCAGCCTTTCACCACTTCGGCGTCGCAGATGCGGCCCTGCTCATCGACCACAAACCCCACGAATACCGCACCGGCCAAGTTGTCCTCCAGGGCCCGGGCGGGGTAGTGCGCGTTTTGGCGCAAGTAGGTATGGTAGGCCACCTCACCGCCGGTGAAGGCGGGCATCACCTCAGCAAAAGCCAGGGCAGCAGCGCGGGCGCTGCCACCGGCCGATACCGTGGCGCCGGTCGTGGCCGTGGCCGCGTCCGAGCCACTGCCCGTCAGGGCGTACATCGTCACGGCCAGGGGCCCATCGGCCGGGGCTACCACGGTCTGGGCCCGGTAGCCCGAGCAGCTGAATACGAGCACCGGATCGGCCCCCGGCGCGGGCACCAGAAAGCGGCCGTCGGAGTTGGTACTCGCCACGCCGGGCGAGCCCTGCACCACGATGACGACGCCCGGCAAGGGCGCGCCGGCTTCGTTCAGCACCTGGCCCACCAGCGCAGCCAGGAGGCCGGGGGCCCTATAGTTACTGCGGGGGGGCTCGGGCGAAGCATTAGGCAGCGAAGCAGGCGCAAGCGCGTGGCTCAGAAACAACAGGCTGGTGTAGAGGTGTAGCAGCATAGAAATAATGGCCTGGATAAGAGGAAGAAAAACCGGGTAACTGGGCAGCTTTGCGAACAACTTTGGCTATGGCAAACCCACAACCGAAAGACAGGAAAACGAATACCAGTAGTCGTAAAATAAAATTGTCTAATACCATGTTTTTGAAGTAATAGTTATAACCGTACCAAATACTTGATTATTAATAAAATTTAATTCATTGGAACAATATACCCAGCCATAATTCAACTTATAATCTTGTTCTTCTCAATAATAGGCAAATAAAATAGCTTTTTAGTTGATTGACTAATTTTTATTTATTAAAATTTGACATAAAAAATTATCAGATAATATCTCATTAAAATTATAATTTTTAAAATAATTCTCGATTTTATATATTCAGTGCATTTAACAAATGTCGGCTACCCAAAAATCGGAGCACTGGCCGGTAGCCCGTGACAAAGCCCCGGTATGGCAGTTATAATGCCAAGCGGTTCACCTTACTCTTTTTCTTGTTTCATGGATCTTCAAATCACCAACAAAACAGCCCTCGTAACGGGCTCCACCGCGGGCATCGGCCTAGCCATTGCCCAGCGGCTAGCGGCCGAAGGGGCCCACGTGGTGCTCACCGGGCGCACCGAGGCGCGCCTGGCCGAGGCCAAAGCCGCCATTTTGCAGCGCACGCCGGGGGCGGTGGTGCGCGGCGTGGCCGTCGATTTTGACGACGTAGCGCAGATTGACGCGCTGCTGGCGGCCGTGCCCGCGGTGGATATTCTGGTCAACAACGTGGGCATTTTCGAGCCCAAGCCCTTTGCCGAAATTGCGGACGCCGACTGGCTACGCTTTTTTGAAGTGAACGTGCTGAGCGGAGTGCGGCTGGCGCGCCAGTACTTCCCGCAGATGCTGGCCCGGGGCCAGGGCCGCATCTTGTTCATTTCGAGCGAGTCGGGGCTGCAAATTCCGGCCGAGATGATTCACTACGGCACCA
This sequence comes from Hymenobacter coccineus, assembly GCF_001816125.1. Classification (GTDB taxonomy): domain Bacteria; phylum Bacteroidota; class Bacteroidia; order Cytophagales; family Hymenobacteraceae; genus Hymenobacter; species Hymenobacter coccineus. The sequence continues at coordinate 13,135 of NZ_MDZA01000408.1, forward strand.
CCAAAACGGCCCAGTTGGCCGTGGCCCGCGGCCTGGCCGAGCTCACCAAGGGCACGGCCGTCACGGTCAACTCGTTGCTACCGGGCCCCACGGCCTCTGAGGGGGTGGAGGAATTCCTGAAAAAGCTGGCCGGCGAGGGCAAAACCCGCGAAGAGGCCGAGCACGAGTTCTTCCGCGACGCGCGGCCTTCGTCGCTACTCCAGCGCTTCATCACCGTGGAGGAAATTGCCGACACGGCGGCCTACCTCGTCAGCCCCCTGGCCGCAGCCACCAACGGGGCCGCGGTGCGCGCCGATGGCGGCGTGGTGCGCAGCATTTGAGTTTGCGCCAACCAAAGAAAGGCCCGCCGCCCCGACCATTGGTCGGGGCGGCGGGCCTTTCTTTCTGGGGGCCCCAAGGGGACTTATTCGGCCGTTTCGGGCTCACCGCCGAGTAGCTGCCAGGCTTCGGCGTTGCCCTGCTGGCCGGCGAGGTGCAGGGCGGTGAGGCCCCGGGCGTCTTTTACGGTGGCGTCGGCGCCGGCTTCGAGCAGGAGCTTCACCAGCTCGTTGCGGCCAAACATAGTGGCGAACATCAGGGCCGTGCCGCCGTTGCCGTTGGTCAGGTTCAGGTCGGCGCCGCGGGCGATGAGCAGGCGGGCAATTTCAGTGTAGCCCTTGAAGCTGACGCCCATCAGGGCCGTATTGCCGCTGTTGTCCTGCACATTGGGGTTGGCGTGGCGGTCGAGCAGCGCGCGCGCGGCGTCGATGTTGTTGTCGTAAGTAGCCAGCACGAGGGCCGAAAAACCTTTGCCTTCTTGGGCGTTGATGTCAACGGCAGGGTTTTGCAGCAGCTGTTCAATCTGGGCCACATCGCCTTTGCGGGCGGCTTCAAACAACGAATCTTGGGGGCGGGAAGAGGGGGATTCCATGGAAAGCAAATTAAGATAAGGGGCAAAATGCCGCTTGGTACGGTGCAAGACAACTTGGTGCCGGCTGGGTTTGGCGCGGGGTCATAAGAAAGCCTTCTCTCGCGAAAAGGCTTTCTTATGACCCCGCGCAGGAGCGGCAGCGCTAGGCCTGGGTGACCCCGCGCAGGAGCGGCAGCGCTAGGCCTGGGGGCTCTGCGGAATGGCTGGCTGCTGGGGGTCTTTCGGGGCCACCGAGCCGTTGGTGGTGGCGGCAGCTTGGGGCTCTTTTGCCGGCGCCGGTGCGGGCTCGGGGGCCTTCAATTCTTTTATCCGCACGCCGGCGTCCTTCAGTTTGCCCCACGAGAAGTTGCCCGTAATCAGGGCGCTGGCCACGGCGAGGCCGGCGGCGGCCAGGGCCCCGGCCACCAAGGGGTTCATGGTGGTGCGGGTGTAGTAGCTCTTCATCACGTGGCCGGGGTAGTCGCTGTGGGCGTGGCCGCCCAGGCCGGGCTGCTGGAGCCCCCCGGCGGGGTTGGCGGCGGGCTTGTCGCTCTTTTCCTGGCCCACAATGGCCTTGGCACTAATCCAGTCCATCACGCCCGGGGCGTGCTTGTTGAAGGTGCTCATCACCTTGCCGCCGCCGCCCACGTAAATGTCGCGCGTGGGGTGCACAGCCGCGTACAGGATGGCGTTGGCCACTTCCTCAGGCGCGTACACGGGCGGGGGCAGCTGCAACTCGTAGTCGGTGTAGTTGCGCACGTTCTTGTTGAAGGGCGTGTCGATGCTGGCCGGCTTGATGAGCGTGACCGTGACCGGGGCCTCCTCGTGCTCCAGCTCGATGCGCAGCGCGTCGGTGAAGCCTTTCACGGCGTGCTTGCTGGCCGAGTACATGCCCTGCATGGGGATGGCCACGTCCGACACCACGCTGCCCAGGTTGATGAGGGCCCCGCCGTGCGCTTTGAAGTGCTTGAGGGCCTCCAGCGAGCCGTTGACGATGCCCCAGAAGTTGGTTTCGAACAGGCGGCGGTGGTCCTCGGCGTTGCCGTCTTCGATGCGGCCGAAGATGCCCACGCCGGCGTTGTTCACCCATGTGTCGAAGCCGCCGAAGTGGCTACGGGCGGCCTCGGCGATGCGGGCCACGTCGGCGGGCTTGGCCACGTCGGCGGCCACAGTGGTTACGTGGGCCCCAGCTTGCTCGAGCTGCCCGGCCACGGCGCGCAGGTCTTTTTCGGAGCGGGCGGCCAGCACGAGGCGGGCCCCTGCTTTGGCCGCAGCGCGGGCCGTGGCCAGGCCGATGCCGCTGGTGGCGCCGGTGATGACGATGATTTGTTGGTCGAGTGGTTTGGGTTGGTGGGACATAATGAGAAGCGAGGAAGTGGAGGGAAACCAGGTTTTTTGCCACGCTGGCAACTCCTTTGCTTACGCGCCCGCGCCCCGGTTGGATATGCCGAGCTTACCCAGGGGCCCGGGCTGCCGCTTTTTCGCCGGCTGCCCGGCCATCACTAAGGCCCCAGGAGTAAGCTCAGCCAGCGGACCGGCAACCACTAGGAGTTCAATGATAACCTAAGCCACGCCAGGCAATGCTTAGCGGCCGGCCGGCGAAAAGCCGGCAGCCCGCCCCGCCCCTACCTTTGCCCCCGTCTTTCCCACTCCCCTAAATGAGCCCTGATTCTTCGATAAAAACCCTGGCCTTGCTGGGCAGCACCGGCTCCATTGGCACGCAGGCGCTGGAAGTGGTGCGCCAGCAGCCGGGCCGCTTCCGGGTGGCCGTGCTGAGCGCCCAGCGGCAGTGGGAACTGCTAGTGCGGCAGGCGCGGGAGTTCCGCCCCGCCGCGGTGGTCATCGGCGACGAGAGCCTCCGGGGCCCCGTGCAAGCCGCCCTAGCCGGGCAGCCCGAAACCGAGGTGCTGGCCGGGCCGGCTGCCCTGGCTGAGGTCGTCACGCGCCCCGAAATCGACGTGGTGCTCACGGCATTGGTGGGCTACGCCGGGCTGCTGCCCACGGTGGCCGCCATCCGGGCCGGCAAGGACATTGCCCTGGCCAACAAGGAAACCCTGGTGGTAGCCGGCGAGCTAATTACCCAACTGGTGCAGCAGCACGGCGTGCGCCTGCTGCCCGTCGATTCCGAGCATTCGGCCATTTTCCAGTGTTTGGTGGGCGAGGAGCTGAACCCAATTGAGAAAATCATCCTCACCGCCTCCGGGGGGCCCTTCCGCGGCCGCTCGGCCCGCGAGATGGAGGCCGTGACCAAGGCCCAGGCCCTCAAGCACCCCAACTGGGAGATGGGCGCCAAAATCACCATCGATTCGGCCTCGCTCATGAACAAGGGCCTGGAGGTGATTGAGGCCAAGTGGCTGTTCGGGCTTGACAACGAGCAGATTGACGTGGTGGTACACCCCCAAAGCATCGTGCACTCGCTAGTGCAGTTTGCCGACGGCTCGCTGAAGGCCCAACTGGGCCTGCCCGACATGAAGCTGCCCATCCAGTACGCCCTGGGCTACCCGCAGCGGCTGGCCAACACGTTCCCGCGGTTCTCTTTTCTCGACCACCCCACGCTCACGTTTGAGGCCCCCGACCGGGCGGCGTTCCCCAACCTGGAGCTGGCCTTCGGGGCCATGCGCCGGGGCGGCAACGCGCCTTGTATCCTCAACGCTGCCAATGAGATAGCCGTGGCCGCATTTTTGCGGGAGGAGGTCGGCTTCCGCCAGATGTCCGACCTCGTGGCCGGGTGCCTGGCGCGGGTGCCGTACCTTGCCAACCCGTCGCTCGACGACCTGATGCAGACCGATGCGGAAACGCGGCGGGCCGCTTCGGGGTTAATTAAAAGTTGAGAATCAAAAGTTAAAAATCGGCGTAGCCCCTGCGGCTAACCTCGCTTTCAGTCTTTGGTTTCGATGGCTTTTAATTCATAATTTTTAATTTTTAATTCCTACTTCTTGGAAATTCTCGTTATGGCCGGCCAGCTTTTGCTGGGCCTGTCGCTGTTGGTGGGCTTGCACGAATTTGGCCACTTCGCCTTCGCCAAGCTGTTTAAAATCCGGGTCGATAAGTTCTACATCTTCTTCGACTTCCTGTTTCCGCTGCCGGCGGTGATGAATTTCGCCCTAGTCAAGAAAAAAATCGGCGAGACGGAGTACGGCATCGGCTGGTTCCCACTGGGCGGCTACGTGCAGATTCACGGGATGATCGACGAAACCCAGGACGCCGACGCCCTGGCGGGGCCCCCGCAGCCCGACGAGTTCCGCTCGAAGCCGGCCTGGCAGCGCCTGTTGGTGATGCTCGGCGGCATCATCATGAACGTGATTACCGGCATCGTCATTTTCTCGGCCATCACGATGCACTACGGCGAGAACTACCTGCCCGCCTCCGAGGCCCGCTACGGCATCCTGCCCAACGGCCTGGGCCGCAGCATGGGCTTCCGCACCGGCGATAAGATCGTGAAAATCAACGGCCGGCCCTTCGCCGAGTTTGACGAGGTGTACAAGCCCGAGGTGCTGTTGGGCTCGCACTCTTACTTCACCGTGGAGCGCGGCGGCCAACTGGTGGACGTGAACGTGCCCACCAACTTCATGGATAATTTTGCCCAGCAGCAGGATAGCCTGTTTGTGCGGCCCCGCGAGCCCTTCACCGTGGGCCGCGTGGTGGCCGGCAACCCGGCCGCTGAAGCGGGCCTCAAGCCCGGCGACCACATTGTGGCCATTGCGGGCAAGCCCATCCAGTATTTCGACGAGCTGCAAGCGGCCCTGGTGGCCAACGCCGGCAAGAAAACCACCCTCGCCGTGGAGCGCGACGGCCAGCCCCTGGCCCTGACGGCGGCTGTGACGGCCGCGGGCAAGCTCGGCTTCGAGCCCAAGCCCACCATGCACTTCGAGCAGCGCCAATACTCTCTGGCCCAGGCCATTCCGGCGGGTACCAGCAAAGCTTTCGGGGTGATTGGCCTGCAAGGCCGCGCCATTGCCAAGATTTTCCGCGGCGAAGCCAAAGCTTCGGAAAGCCTCGGGGGCCCCGTGGAAATTGCCCAGCAATACGGCGGGCAGTGGGACTGGCAGCGCTTCTGGGGCCTCACCGGCGGATTGAGCATGGTGCTGGCCTTCATGAACTTGCTCCCCATTCCGGCCCTCGACGGCGGCCACGTGGTGTTCCTGCTCTACGAAATCATTACCCGCCGCAAGCCGTCCGACAAGTTCCTCGGCGTGGCCCAGCAAATCGGGACGGTCCTGATTCTGATGCTGATGGCCTACGTCATCATCCTCAAGCCGCTACTCAAAGCCATCCACTAAGGCGGGCTTATCTCTTGTAATCAGAACGTCATGCTGAGCTCGTCGAAGCATCTCTACCGCATAAGTAATCATTTACTTAGCGGTAGAGATGCTTCAACGAGCTCAGCATGGCGTTCTTTAATTTAACCCATCTCTTTCCCGCTATGCTCTCCTTCGCCCCGTTGCTCGGTTTGGTTTTGGCGCTGCTGGGGGCCCCCACGCCCGCCCGGCCGGCGCTGCACGCCTACCACGCCAGCATCACGGAGCTGCGCTACAACGCGGCCAAGCAGCAGCTGGAACTGGCCACCAAGGTCTTTACCGACGACTTTGAGCGCGGCCTCTCGGAGGGCCGCCCGGCCCACGTGGACTTGCAAACGGCGGGGCCCGCGGGGACACTCATCGCCGCCGAGTACCTGCGCCGCACGCTGGTGCTGAAGACGCCCGCCGGGGCCCCACTGCCGCTGCAATTCATTGGCATGCAGCCCGAAAAGGATTCGTACTGGCTCTACAGCAAGGTGGCCGTTGCGGGCAAGGCAACCGGTGTGCAAGTGCGCAATTCTCTGCTGCTCGATTCCTTCACCGACCAGATGAACATTGTGAACCTAGAAGCCAACGGCAAGAAAGTCAGCGCCCTGCTGCGCCAGGGCCACGAGCAGGAAACACTGAGCTGGTAGCTCTGTAGCGCGGCCCGGGCTGCCGGCTTTTCGCCGGCTGCCCGGTAATCGTTGCGGCCGTTGCGCCGCCAGGGCCCTAATCTTTCACGGGCCCCCAATCTTCGGCAACGATTAACGGACAGCCGACGAAAAGCCGGCGGCCCGGCGCCATTCCTACCCTTCCAGCGCCTCGCGTAGAAAGCCGCAGAACGGCACTAGGGCCTCCAGCCGCGCCAGCACGTAGCCGCGAAAATCTTTCTGGGCTAGCACTTCGGCGTCGGGAATTTCCTGACTGACGGCGAAGCTTTTGTGCTTCAGAAATTCGATTTCGGGGTGGGCGGGGTCGTAGCCGGCGGGGGCTTTTTTGAGCCGGTCGCCACCTAGGCCGGCGAAATACTGGCGAAAGCCGGGGGCCCCCAGCACGGCGCGCAGGTCGTCGGCGTTGTAGTCGATTTCCTGGCGGATGGCGGCCAGCTGCACCTTGTCGGGCTGGTAGAGGCCGGCGGCCACCAGCGTACTACCGGGGCCCACCTGCACGTAGTAGCCGGGCGCGTCGATGTCTTTGCCCGCGCTGGCGGTGAAGTAGGCCGAAAAGTGGGTTTTGTAGGGGTCTTTGTTCTTGGAGAAGCGCACGTCGCGGTAGATGCGGAACACGCTGGTGCGGCCCAGGGGCCCCGCCAGGGCCGGGTCGAGCCGGTTCAACTCTTGCCGCCAGAATGCGACATCTTCCTCGAAATCAGCCCGGAGGCGGGTGTACTCGGCCTTGCGCTCCTGGAACCAGGCGCGGTCGTTGTGCATGGCTAGGCCGGCGAGAAAGGTAAAAAGGGGAGAAAGCTGCATAGGGGTACCAACGAAAAACTGGGCCCCGCGGCCGATTAGCTGGGCCCCACAAAATAGCAGCAGCCACCCGGCGTTGTACAAATGCAAGGTGAAGCAGTACTTAGGCTACTGGCAACCACTTGAACGTCATGCTGAGTGAAACGAAGTGGAGCCGAAGCATCCCTATTGCTCAACTAATCATGATTACTGCTGCGGTAGAGATGCTTCGGCTCCACTTCGTTTCGCTCAGCATGACGAGCTATGCGTTCATCATACCACTACACACAATGCCCCGGATTGGCCCGGTTTTTCGTGCGTTCCCGTTTCGTACCGCTTTTTTTGTACCCATGAAGATTCCCGCTTTTTCCTTGCGCCTGGTCGTGCTGCCGCTGTTGCTGCTGGCCGGCGCCGCCCGCGCCCAGCAACCCACCGACCTGTGGTACTTCGGCCAGCAGGCCGGCCTGAGCTTCGCCGATGGGGCCCCTAAGCCTTTGCTCGATGGCAAGATGGCCACCTATGAGGGCTGCGCCGTGGCCACCACGGCCAAGGGCGAGCTGCTGTTTTACACCAACGGCATCAGCGTTTGGAACCGCCAGCACAAGGTGATGCCCAACGGCCAGCACCTGCTGGGCGGCACCAGCGCCACGGGCCCCGGCAGCAGCACCCAGTCGGCCCTTATTGTGCCTGATCCCGGCTCGGGCAACTTGTTCTACATCTTCACGGTGGCCCCACAGGGCGGGCGCGACGGCCTGCGCTACTCGCTGCTCGACATGACCCGCGCCGACGGCTTGGGCGATTTGCCCCGCACTAACCTGCTGCTGGTGCAGCCCGTGGCCGAAAAGCTGACCGCCGTGCGCCACGCCAACGGCCGCGACACCTGGGTGCTGGCCCACCGCTGGAACTCCAGCGCCTTCGTGGCCTACCTCGTCACGCCCGACGGCGTGCAGGGCAACAAGCCGGTGCTCAGCAGCGTGGGCAGCGTGAACTCGGGGCCCGGCCGCAACGCCATCGGGGCCCTAAAGTTCTCGCCCGACGGCCGGCACGTGGCCGCGGCGCTGTGGCGCGAAAACAACAAGTTTGAGGTGTACGACTTCGACCGCAGCACCGGCAAAGTCAGCAACCCCCGCAGCTACGGGCCCTATGCTGAGGCTTACGGCGTCGAGTTTTCGCCCGACGGCAGCAAGCTCTACGGCAGCTGCAACGGCACGGGCGGCGGCGAAACCCAGATCTGGCAGTTCGACCTGGCCAAGAAAGGCGCTGCCACGCTGGTGGGCCGCTCGGCCAACCGCAAGATTGGGGCCCTGCAACGGGGCACCGACGGAAAAATTTACGTGGCCCGCGAGGACAACCCCAGCCTCGGCGTCGTGCAAATGCCCAATGCTGCCGGCAAAGCATGCCAGTACGTCGATGATGGCCTCAAGCTGGGCGGGCGGCGCAGTAAATTGGGGCTGCCCAACTTCGTAGTGGTGCCTCAGTAAAGTAGCTGTTAGCCATTAGCTGCTGGCTGTTAGCTCTTATCCTTCGTTGATTTCAACACAGTTGTATAGCCCCGCAGCCTCGGCACGCTTTTTTTCTTAGGCGTGATTATCGTTGGCGCTAATCGTCCGCTTTTTCGCTATGAATAAATCTTCCTTCTTCGCGTTGCTGCTGGCCCTGTCGGGGGCCTCGCTGGGGGCCCAGGCCCAGTTTTCGCTGCCCAAAATCGGTGGCCTCAAGCTGCCCACGCTGGGCAAAACCACCCCGGCCACCGGCACCAACGGCGTGCCCTCGGGCGTGAGCAGCACCGAAGCCGCCAGCGGCCTCAAAGAAGCCCTCATCCAGGGCATCAGCAAGGGGGCCGACCAGGCGTCCAAGACCGACGGCTTCAACCTCAACAGCCTGATTCGCATCCCGTTTCCGCCAGATGCGCAGCGCGTGGCCACTACGTTGCGCACCATTGGGCTGGGCAGCCAGGTCGACAAGTTTGAGCTGTCGCTGAACCGCGGCGCCGAAGACGCGGCCAAAAGCGCCAAGCCCATCTTCCTAAGCGCCATCAAGAGCCTGTCGTTCAGCGACGTGTGGGGCATCCTCACCGGCTCGAAGGACGCCGCCACGCAATATCTCAAGCGCACCACCACCACGCAGCTCACCACGGCCTTTCAGCCCATCATGCAGCAAAGCCTTGAGAAAGTAGACGCTACTAAGTACTACACTACCCTCACTACGCGCTACAACCAGCTGCCGCTGGTGAAGCCCGTACAAACCGACCTCAACCAGTACGCCACCGGCAAGGCCATCGACGGACTCTTCACCCTCATCGCCCAGCAAGAGGCCGATATCCGCGAAAATCCCATAGCCCGCACTACCGCCCTGCTGAAAAAGGTATTCGGCGGCTAAAAAACTGTAGCGCGGACTTTGGGCTCTAGGGGCCCGATAGGCCGTCATGCTGAACGCAGTGAAGCATCTCTACCACGCGAGTAATCAAGGGTTACTGCCGCAGTAGAGATGCTTCACTGCGTTCAGCATGACGGCCTGTTCTATTAGCTATATCCAATTTTAACAGTGAGCTAAACCGCATTAGCCGGTAAGTTTGCGGGGCCCACTTAGGGCCCCCACTCCTACTTTGCCCGCCCCCCGCCTTTCCGCTGCTGCTTTTGTTGAGGGCCTATTGGCTGGGCAGCGCGGCGTGCTGAGCCGGGCCATTACGCTGGTGGAAAGCACGTTGTCCGCCGACCAAGCCCTGGGCCAGGAGGTGCTGCAAGCCGTGCTGCCACACACCGGACGCAGTCTGCGCGTGGGCATCACGGGCGTGCCGGGCGTGGGCAAAAGCACGTTTATTGAGGCCCTGGGCCGCCACGTGGTTGAAAACCTGGGCAAAAAGCTGGCCGTGCTGGCCGTGGACCCCAGCAGCCAGCGCGGCGGCGGCAGCATCCTGGGCGACAAAACCCGGATGCCGTGGCTATCCGCCCACCCGGCGGTGTTCGTGCGGCCCTCGCCGGCCGGAAATAGCTTGGGGGGCGTCACGCGGGCCACGCGCGAGGCGCTGCTGCTGTGCGAGGCGGCGGGCCACGACGTCATTTTCGTTGAAACCGTGGGCGTGGGGCAGTCCGAAACCGCGGTGCACGGCCTGGTCGATTTCTTCCTATTGCTGCTGCTGGCCGGGGCCGGCGACGAGCTGCAGGGCCTCAAGCGCGGCATCATGGAAATGGCCGACACGCTCTGCATTACCAAAGCCGACCAGGCCAACGAGCAGGCCGCCCGCCGCGCCCGCGTCGATTACCAGAGCGCGCTGCACCTGTTTCCGCCCGCGCCCTCGGGACAGGTGGTGCCGGTGCTGCTCACCTCCGCCGTTACCGGCGCGGGCCTGCCCGAAACTTGGGCCACCATCGAAACCTATGCCGCTGCGGCCCAGGCCAGCGGTTACTTCGCGCAGCGCCGGGCCGAGCAGCAGCTCCAGTGGTTCGAGGAGGCAGTGCAGCAGGCACTGGCGGCGCAGTTCTACGGCCGGGCGGGGGTGCGGGGGGCCCTACTAAGCGTGCGGGCGGCCGTGGCGGCCGGGCAGCTCACGCCCTGGGCCGCGGCGGAACGGCTGCTGGGGGCGGGGTAGCGCGCCGCGGGGCAACCGGTACAGGATTTTTGGGGTTAGCATTGGGCAATGTGGGGGCCCCACGCATTGGCCATTTCTTCCTGTTCACTGATAACTGTTCACTGATAACTGCTAAACCCCATGCCCGTTCGCCGCTACCCGACCCTGCACAATTACGTGGAAGCCAACCGCCGCACTACGCCCGAGTACGACGACGTGGCCCTGGAGCTGCTGGAAGGGGCCCTGCCGCCCAGCCTGGTGGGCACGCTGCTGCGCAACGGCAATGGCCACTTCGAGCAGCACGGCGTGCTCTACGACCACCTCTTTGATGGTGACGGGATGGTGGCGCGGTTCGTGTTCGATGGGCAGACGGTGCGCTACCGCAACCGCTACGTGCGCACCGACGAGTTTGTGGCCGAGGAGCGGGCCGGGCGCATGCTCTACCGCAGCTTCGGCACCAACCTGCCCGGCGGGCTGCGGGCCAACTTCCTCAAAACCCAGTTCAAGAACACCGCCAACACCAGCCTGGTGCAGCACGGCGGCCAGCTGCTGGCCCTGTGGGAAGGCGGCCTGCCCCACGCCCTCGACCCCGCCACGCTGGCCACCCGCGGCCGCTTCGACTACGGTGGGGTGCTGCGCAATCCGTTCTCGTGGCTCGACCGGCGCATCACGCCCGAGCTGCCGTTTTCGGCCCACCCCAAGGTGCACCCCACCACCGGGGTACTGCACAACTTCGGCACCGTGGCCGGCACCCAGCACCGGCTGGTGCTCTACGAGGTGAGCCCCGCCGGGGAGGCCCGGCTGGCCCACGCGCTGCCCATGCCGGAAGCCACCTTCGCCCACGACTTCGTGCTAACCGAGAGCGGGCACCAGATTTTTTTCCTGACCCCGGTAGCCTTCGACGTGTTGCGGGCCTTCGCGGGGCTGACCTCGCCGGCGGCCTCCATCAAGGTGAACCCGGCCCAACCCACGCAAATCATCGTGGTGGGCCCCGACGGCACCGTGCACCGGCTGCACACAGATTTCGGCTTCACGTTTCACTTCGTGAACGGCTACCAGGACACCGACGGCACACTGGTGGCCGACGCGCTACTGCTCGGCAACTATCCCGATTCGGCCAGCATGAAAGCCTACTTAAGCGGCCACTTGCCCGACGATCAGCCCCAGGCCCGTTTCGTGCGCTTCCGCCTCGACCTGGCCGCCGGCACCGTGACCCGGCAGTCGCTCGCGGACTGCGAGGGCGAGCTGCCCGAAATCCACCCCGACCGCGTGGGCCGCCCCTACCGCTACGCCTGGACCATCGGCCGGCCATCGGGCCACCCCCTGCCCCTGCTTGACCACCTAATCAAGCTCGATGTGCAAACCGGCGAAGTGCGCCACGCCTACGCCCCCGATACCCTGTGCAGCGAGCCCGTAGTAGTGCCCCGCCGGGCCCCCAACGGCGCCCCCAAACCCGCCGAAGACGACGGCTACCTAGTGTACCTGCGCTACTCAGCCCCCGACGACGCCACCGATCTAATCGTGGCCGACGCGGCCGATTTGCGCCTGCTGGCCCGCTTGCGGCTACCGCATAATATCCCGCTGGGGTTTCATGGTATGTGGCTGAAATAGGGCCCCGAGCGGCGGCAACTGGCAGAACGGCGCTAGCAAACAGCCCTGGATGGCGCTGAGGGCCCTATTTTCCTTTCAACTCATTTAGATACACTTTCAGCACAGAGTATCTACCGGGGCCCGGTTGGGTAGACGGTCGATTTACATTGTCTTGTTACAGATTATTGATTAAGATCGGCAAACAACTATTACATTTGTGCGTAATTTAAGCACAAAAAGGGTGCCGGCCGACAGGCCGACACCCTTCCAACTACCTGAGGTAATGAGCGATGAGATAGAAGCCAATGGCTTTAGCCGCACCTTTCAAAACCTCTAAAAAGACCGGTCTCCACCAATCTTTCAGTAGTTTCTTCGCGCTGTCCTTTTTCATTTTGCCTAGAAGAAAGGGTTGCACTCAAACCCCCACTTCTCGAAGCCTCGACTGTTCCACCAGTTGGGGCTTCTCTTTTTTTGCAAAAGAGCTTAGGGCTGGGGGACATGCCCCAGCGCGAGTTCGACAAAAGTACGATGGCTATGTAGTGTTACCAGCAACTGGGCGGGGCAAAACGGGGCAAGCTGGTCACGGTGCTCAAGCCCAAACGAGCCTCGCAGTGCATTTTCTTACTAACCCTTCGTTCTTGCTATTTGCTAAGCGACTGGTCGATAGCATTCAATGGCAGCCGCTTTACTTGCCCTGCTTTGCCCCGCCTGCTAGCCGTCCTTCTTAATTGATGGCTTCACTTCCAACTTACTGGATAGTATGACTGCTTTGGCTTCTACCTCTTTGCGGGCTAGCAGTTCGTACATTTCGGTAATCAGTATTTTATCACTTTCCCGCCAGCTCGGCCAGGTACACCTCCAGCATGGGATAGCCGCCGGGGCCCACTTTAGCGCGGTCGGCGGCATCCTTGAGGTTCAACTTGTGAGCGGTTTCCCAGGCGTCGGGGAGGCCGTCGTGGTCGGCATCGGCGGGGGCGGGGTCGGGTTTTAGGAGGGGCCAGGCGTCGCGCGAGGTGCCGTGGGGGTAGCCGCCCTGCACGTCGGTGAGGGCCCCGGTGCGGGTGCGGACCTCGCGCACCAGCTGCTGGTCGAGGGAGTCGCGCTGGGGGCGGGTGGCATCGGCGTGGTAGTGCACCACTACCTTGGCGCTGCGGGCGGCCAGGGCTTCGGCCGCCTGGCGGCCCGTATTGCTGGAGGCACCCGTAATGAGGGCTACTTTGCCGGCAAATTCTTGCGCAAATTCTATATGGCGAAGGGCTTAGCGTTGACGTCCTTATCAACAATACAAAGGTCCCCCGGCGGGCGGGCGGCCAAAAGGTGCATTGGGCAGAAGTACTGATACTTCCGGCAGAGTTACGGCATTGGCGGCAGGCCGCGGCGGTACTGGGTGGGGGTTTGGCCGGTGTGCTTGCGGAAATACTTGGTAAAATTGGTGGGCTCCTTAAAGCCGAGCTGGTAGGCCACCTCGGCCACTGCCAGGTCGGTGCGGTGCAGCAGGGTGCACGCCTCGGTGAGGCGCCGCTCGGCCACCCACTGGCCCACCGTGCGCCCGGTTTGCTGCTTCACCATGGCCCCAAGGTGCTTGGGGTGGATGTGCAGCTGATCGGCGAGCTGCTGCGCCTCGGCGGGCGCGTGGCCCGCGGCCCCCCCAAGCTGCTAAACTGCTCGGCCAGCAGCCGGTAAAACTGGTCCACAATGGCCTCGGGCCGGTTGCGGGGGCTGATGTGCAGCCGCGTATCGCGCAGCAGCTCCTTCACATAGAGCAGAAACGAGCCCAGCAAATTGCCCAGAATCGACTCCTTCAGCGGCGAATTGCCCGCGTACTCGTGCGCCATGAGCTGGCAGAGGCTGGCCAAGCGCTCCTGCATGGCCGGCCCCAGGCGCAGGGGCGGCGTGGAGGCCGCCAGCAGAAAGGGAAATTCCTGGCTGGGCTCGCCGCGGCCGTGGGCGCGCAGAAAGTCGTAGGAGGCCGTCAGCATAAACCCTTGCCAGGGCTGGGTTATCTCGAAGGATTTCAGGTGGCCGGGGTTGGTGAAGTAGAACACCGGCGGCACCAACTCAAACTCGTGGTCGTCGACTACATAATGCCCCCACCCGCCGTAATGAAAAGAAAAGCGAAGTAATTGGTGCGGAAAGCCGGCGACTTTACGAGCCCCGGCCCTTGCAGGCCCGCCAGGGCATGAATGGTCATGTCGGCCTCCTGCGGCGCCCTTTCGAGGCCCATCGAGCGGTACAGCTCGGAAACCTGGCCATAGATAACGGGTAGCGACATGGCAGTAGTGTAATTATTTTTTAGACACAACCACTTGGCTGCTTGCGGGCGGGGGCGGGGCTAGCGGCACCCAGCGCTTGCCGTCGAAGTGCTTTTTTACCTGCCGGATGGCCTCCAGCAGCACCAGGTACTGGTGGCTGAGGCGGAAACCCTGGCGCGGGGCGAGGCTGGCCTCCACCTGCTCCAGGGTTTCGTCGAGGTCGAAGCGGGCGCCGTCGTGGCGCACCGGAAACGTGGTTTTGTGCTTCGAGCAGGCGTAGGCCACCGCAGCGGCGGGCGCCACCAGCAGCTCGTCGCGGTAGTCGGGCGCGGGCTGAAACGCGACCAGCAGCCGGCTTAGCTGGCCCCGCCGGGGGCCCCCAGTTTGCGGAGGGTGAAATGCCAGCGCGCAACAGCGCTGCGCATCGCGGGACTTGGGCACGCCCGGCAACCTATCACTTAGCCCTCGTCCTCACCGGCCGTGATCTGTGCGTGGTTGAGGGCCGCCACCAGGGCCAAGCCGCCGATGATGTTGCCCAGCAGCGCCGGTACCACGAAGCCGCCTAGGGCCTCGCCCCAACCCGCTTGGCCCATTGCGGCGAGGGTAAAGACCTCGACCGACCCCGCGATGACGTGGCTGAAGTGCGCCACGCCCACGATGTAGGTGACGAAGATGATGACCCAGAGCCGCCCCTGCTCCGCAAACGGCAGCAGCCACACCATCAGGGCAATCATCCAGCCCGCAAACACGCCCCGCACCAGGGTCGTCCAGAAATCGTGGCGGAGCGCCGTGTGCCCGATGTGGGCAAACTCGGCCTTTACTTCCGGCTCGAAAGCTGGCAAATAGACAATGGTAAGCGCCACCATTAATGCCCCCAATAAATTGGCGAACAGCACAATGCCCCATAGCCGGCCCACGTTGCGCAGGCACGCCCAGGTGGGCTCCTGGAGCAGGGGCAGAATGGGGGTGAGGGTATTTTCGGTGAAGAGCTGCTGCCGGCCCAGAATCACTATGAGAAAGCCCAGGCTGTAACCCAGGCTGGCCACCAGCGGCTGCCAGGTGGCGTCAGGCAGGTAGTGCATCAGCAGGCCCTCGGCAATCATGGAGAAGCTCATCGACAGGCCCGCCGCCAGGCCTGACCAGAACAGCGCCACCGACGGGCGCTCCAGCTCCTCGGTGCCCTCCGCGACGATGGCTTTGTAGATGATTTTGCCCGAAGGCGCGCTTCGCTCTTGCGCTTCGCGCTCCTCTTTAGCTTCCTTTTGCTGCGGGGTGGGCGGCGGCCCACCGGCGGCGGCCTGGGCAAACTGGGCGGGGGGCTGCTTCATGCACCGCTTAAACGCAAAAGCCACCGCCAAGGCCAGGTCAGCGCGGGCCCGCCGCCCCACGCGCCCGCAAAACCAACGCCGCCAACGCCGCCCGGCCTGCACCTACGGGCCCGCTC
>NZ_MDZA01000409.1 GCF_001816125.1 Hymenobacter coccineus
CCCGGCCGCGCCCGCCACGGCTCCCCAGCCCGCCAACTAACTGGCCGTGGGGCCCCGGGCCTCGCTTAAGCTCAGCCTTGCCGGCGGCTCCGCACCATGCGGGGCCGCCGTTTTTTTGGGGCCTTGGCTTGCCACTTTTGCCAGGTGGCGGGGCCGAATTGGCACATTTTGTCAGGGTTTGGGGCCCTGGCACGGGAAATGACGTGGTGGGGCTTATCCTGATTACCCATCCTTTTTAACCTTAACAAACCCAGAATGGCACTTAGCATGAAACCGCTGGCTGACCGCGTCATCGTCCGCGCCGCCGCCGCCGAGGAGAAAACCAAATCCGGCATCATCATCCCCGACACGGCCAAGGAGAAACCCCAGCGCGGCGAAGTAGTGGCCGTAGGCGAAGGCAAAACCGCTGACAGCGGCTCGCTCATCAAGCCCCAAGTGGCCGTGGGCGACCAGGTGCTGTATGGCAAGTACGCCGGCACGGAAATCACCGTTGACGGTGAGGACCTGCTGATCATGCGCGAGTCGGACATTTTCGCCGTGTTGTAAGCCCCGGCTTAACCCGCGAAAGTCCCCAATCAACCCATCCCCTCATACCCTCATTACCTAGTAATGGCTAAGAACATCCAATTCGATACCGAAGGCCGCGCCCGCTTGCAGGCTGGCGTGAACAAGCTGGCCAACGCCGTGAAAGTGACCCTGGGGCCCAAAGGCCGCAACGTCATCATCGACAAGAAATTTGGGGCCCCCTCGATTACCAAGGACGGCGTGACCGTGGCCAAGGAAATCGAGTTGCGCGACCCGATTGAAAACATGGGCGCCCAGCTCGTGAAAGAAGTGGCTTCGAAAACGGCTGACCAGGCCGGCGACGGCACCACGACGGCCACCGTGCTGGCCCAGGCCATCTACACGGCTGGCTCGAAGAACGTGGCCGCCGGGGCCAACCCGATGGACTTGAAGCGCGGCATCGACAAGGCGGTAATCGCCGTGGTGGCCAACCTGAAGACCCAGTCGAAGAAAATCGAGAACAACTCGGAGATTGCCCAAGTGGGCACGATTTCGGCCAACAACGACGCGGAAATCGGCAAAATGATTGCCGATGCCATGGACAAAGTGGGCAAGGAAGGCGTGATCACCGTGGAAGAAGCCCGCGGCACCGAAACCGAAGTGAAGACGGTGGAAGGCATGCAGTTCGACCGCGGTTACCTCTCCCCTTACTTCGTGACCAACCCGGAGAAGATGGAAGTGGAGTTCGACTCCCCTTACGTGCTCATCTACGACAAGAAAGTGAGCACCATGAAGGAGCTGCTGCCCGTGCTCGAGCAAGTGCTCCAGACCGGTAAGCCCCTGGTTATCATCTCGGAAGACGTGGACGGTGAGGCCCTGGCTACCCTCGTAGTGAACAAGCTGCGCGGCTCGCTGAAAATTGCCGCCGTGAAAGCTCCTGGCTTCGGCGACCGCCGCAAGGCCATGCTGGAAGACATTGCCACCCTCACGGGCGGTACCGTCATCAGCGAAGAGCAGGGCTACAAGCTCGAAAACGCCACCCTGGAGTACCTGGGCACGGCCGAGAAGATCATCATCGACAAGGACAACACGACCATCGTGAACGGCAAGGGCGAGAAGACGGCGATTCAGAGCCGCATCGCCCAGATCAAGGCCCAGATGGAAACCACCACGTCGGACTACGACAAGGAGAAGCTTCAGGAGCGCCTTGCCAAGCTGAGCGGTGGCGTGGCCATCCTCTACATCGGCGCCAGCACCGAGGTGGAAATGAAGGAGAAGAAAGACCGCGTGGACGATGCCCTACACGCCACCCGCGCCGCCGTTGAGGAAGGCGTGGTACCCGGCGGCGGCGTAGCCCTGGTGCGGGCCATTGAGGCCCTGGCCGCGGTGGACACCCACAACAGCGACGAGCGCACCGGTGTGAACATCATCCGCACCGCCCTGGAGGCTCCCCTGCGTTGCATTGTGCAGAACGCCGGCGGCGAAGGCTCGGTAGTGGTGCAGAAAGTGCGCGAAGGCAGCGGCGATTTCGGGTACAACGCCCGCGAAGACCGCTACGAGAACCTCGTGGCCGCTGGCATCATCGACCCGACTAAAGTGACCCGTTTGGCCCTGGAAAACGCTGCCTCGATTGCCGGCTTGCTGCTGACGACCGAAGCCGTTATCTCGGACGAGCCGGAAGCCGAAAAAGGCGGTGCCGGTGACCCAGGCATGGGCGGTATGGGTGGCATGGGCGGCATGATGTAAGTCAAGCCGCGAGCCCTTCTGCTCCGCTAATGAAAAAGCCCCGCTGGCAGTGCCAGCGGGGCTTTTTTGTGGATTATTGCGCCAGTTGCCGCCGTGGGGGCCCCGCTGCTGCCCGGCCGCGCTACCTTCGGGCATGAGCAAGCCGACCCATTACTTCGTCGTGCCGGGCCTGGGCGGCTCGGGCCCCCAGCACTGGCAAACCTTGTTTGAGCAGGCGGGGCCGCACTTTACCCGCATTGAGCAGCGCGACTGGGACGCGCCCGATTGCGCAGAATGGGTGGCGGCCATTGCGCACGCGCTGGCGGGAGCGGCCCTGGAAAACGTGGTACTGGTGGGCCACAGCTTGGGCTGCGTGGCCATTGCCCAGTGGGCCCGCGCGCACCCGCGCAGCGCGGCCGTCCTCAAGGGGGCCCTGCTGGTGGCCCCGGCTGACATCGAGGCACCGCGCCCTGACCCTCCCCTGACCACGGGCTTCGTGCCCATCCCGCTGGGGCCCCTGCCTTTCCGAAGCCTGGTGGCCGCTAGCACCAACGACCCGTGGGTGACGTGGGACCGGGCCCAGCACTTTGCCGCCGCGTGGGGCAGCGAGCTGGTCGACCTCGGCCCGGCTGGGCACGTGAACCCCGACGCTGGTTTTGGGCCCTGGCCAGCGGGCTGGGCCCTACTGGAACGGCTGGGCTAACGCCCGTCGGCCATCCGGGCAAGCCTGCGCACGGTGAGCATTGTTTAATAGAAAAGCCCCGCTGACTAAGCCAGCGGGGCTTTTGAAACTAACAGCAGGGGCCCTAGGCGGCCGCTGGCGCGTGGTTGCGGGCGTCCATCATCTTAGCTAGTTTGCCGCTGATGGCGAACAATAACACTGCCGCCACGGCGGCCGACACGACGAAGACCAGGAAGAAATCGTAGAGGTTTTCGATGTGGTAGCCGAGCAGCACCGGCGCGGGCTTCGTCGATTTGGGGTCGGGGTAAAGGCTGCTCATGTAGCCGGCCAGGTAGTTGGCGGCCGCGTTGGCCAGGAACCACACGGCCATCAGCAGGGAACTGAATTTGGCCGGGGCCAGCTTGTTGACGAGCGAGAGGCCGATGGGCGACAGGCACAGCTCGCCGATGGAGTGGAAGAAGTACAGGGCCACCAGGAAGAACATGCTCACCTTCACGCCTGGCTGCACGTTGTGCACGCCGAAGCACATCACGAGGTAGCCCAGGGCCAGCAGGGCCAGGCCCATCGCCATTTTGACGGGGGACGGCGGCTCGGCGCCGCGGCGGCCCAGGGCCGTCCAGATCAGGGCCATGACGGGGGCCCCGGCCACCACGAAGAAACCGTTCAGGTTTTGGAACAGGCTGGCGGGCAGTTCGTAGCCGAAGAGGTGGCGGTCCATCTGCTCATCGGCAAAGAAGGTGAGCGAGGCCGGGGCCTGCTCAAACGCCGCCCAGAAGAACACCACGAAGAACGACACGATGAAGATGACCAGGATGCCCTGGATGTCGGCCCCGCTCAGCGACTTATCGCTGAAAATCATGAAGGCGATGACGACCACGGCCACGCCCAGCAGCGGGGCAATGGTGGCGAACTTGGCCGAATCGAGCCACAGAATGCCAATCATGACGGCCAGCAGCACCGGCAGCAAGGCAAACACGCCCTTGATGCCGCCGGAGTTCACCGGGGTTTCGCCCACCTGCTCGCCTTCGGGCGTGTGCAGGTAGCGGGTTTTGCCCCACTGGAAAAAGACGGTGCCCAGCACCATGGCAATGCCGCAGGCCAGGAACGCCCACCGGAAATCCTCCGACCGGCCGGTGTCGCCCACCAAGCTGGTGACGGTGTTGCCGAAGAACGAGCCCAGGTTGATGCCCATGTAGAAGATGGTGTAGGCCGCGTCCTTGCGCTTGTCGGTGGCGCTGTAGAGGGAGCCCACCATCGACGAAATGTTGGGCTTGAAGAAGCCGTTGCCCAGAATCATCAGGCCCAGGCCGAGGTAGAGCAGCTGATGGCTGAGGGGGTGGGTGGCTTCGGCGCCGTAGTTGGAGGCGGCCGCGAAGAGCGTGAACTGCCCAAGCGCCATCAGGGCCCCGCCGGTGAGGATGGAGCGCCGGTTGCCCCAGTAGCGGTCGGCGATGAAGCCGCCGATGAGGGGCGTGAGGTAAATCAGGCTGGTGTAGCCGCCGTAGAACTTCGAGGCGAAGGCCTTGTCCATCAGCATGGCCTTGGTGAGGAACAGCACCAGCACGGCCCGCATGCCGTAGTAGCTGAACCGCTCCCACATCTCGGTGGCGAAGAGCAGGTACAGGCCCTTGGGGTGGCTGGTGGAGTCCGGAACGGAGTGCTCGCGCTGGGCAGCAGCAGGTTGCATAGAGAAGGGGTAGGAGTGAAAGAAGGCCGCATTACCGACCGGCGCAAATGGCCGGCAATACGGGATGGGTAAAGCTAGGGAAGTTTCGGCAGTCGGCCCCCGGGGCCCTGGCGCTAGGGCTGGGCGGCGGCCGGGGCCCCCGCGGCTTGGTAGGCGCGGGCACGGTAGGCCCCCGGCGAGAGGCCGGTTTGCTTGCGGAAGAAGCGCGTGAAGTAGCCGGGGTCGACGAATTGCAGCTCGTAGGCAATTTCCGATACCGCGAGGGACGTGTACACCAGGTAGTTGTGGGCCCGGCGCAGGGTGTGGGCCTGCACAATTTGCAGGGCCGTGCGCCCCTTCACGGCCTGGCAGATGCGGTTGAGGTGCACGGGCGTAATCTTGAGCTCCTGCGCAAAATCGGCAATTTTCTTCTCGAAGGGCGCGGCCCGGGCAATGGCTTTCTGGAACTCGCGGAAGTAGTGCAGGGCCCTATTGGGGCTGGCGGCCTTGCGGCGGTTGTGGTGCAGCAGGCGGAACAGCTTCACGAACAGTAGCTTAAAGAGGCCGTTGAGGGCGAGCTGCTTGCCGGGCAACTCGGCGTGGGTTTCGGCGTGGATTTGCTGCGCTAGGGCCTGCAAATCGGCATAGGGCACCTCGGCGCTGAACTCGGCCAGCACGTGCACCGCGTTCAGCTCCACCAGCACGTCGGGCGTGGCCTGCAAAATGGTGTCGAGCAGGCCCTCCGAAAGCGTGAGCGTGCGCCCCCGCACCTGCGGGCTGAACGTGAAGCCGTGCACCGTGCCGGCCGGGATGACCACCACGCAGGGCGTGATGAGCGCCGCTCGCGCGGGGGCCTCAAAGGCAGCGCGGCCGGCTTCCAGGAAAAACAACTGGAACAGGTTGCCGTGCAGGTGCGGCTTCAGGCCCCAGTCGGTGAGGCGCTGGCGGGGCGCGATGAGCTGGCTCTGGAGGTAATCGTAGCTGACGCCGGCCTGGTGGTCGCCGTAGATGCCGTTGTAGCGCGCAATTTCCTGGGGCATGGCCGGACGGGGGAGAAAACAGGTGATTTTTTTACCGCAAACCGATGGATTTTCTCCGCAAGGTATGATTTGTCCTGGTAATGGTGCGAATTGTTTCAGTGCGCCGCAGGGGGCCCCCGCTACCTTTGTCATGTTCAAAAAGCACCCCGCAACCGCTCGTCAATTTCGCAGCCGTTGCCCATAAGCTACTCGCTTACACGCTATTTGCGCCTATCCGCAGGTGCCCCTGGCCGCTCGGCCGCCGGGGCCCTCCCGCCGAAATGCTTCTCCCTGGGGCCCCAGGGCCGGGATATTTTGTGCCTGTCCTTCCGTATCAACTTCGTCCCACCCATCTTTTTCCGTTTATCCTATGTCAACGACCGCCTACTCGCCCGCCGCCGACCGAATGAAGCCGCTGGGCTTTGGCACCACCACCGGGGCCGTGCACCTCAACCTGCCGCCCGCCGCCCTGGTGGACCACGCTCTGCGCCGCGGCGAAGGCGAGCTGACCGACACGGGGGCCCTGATGTGCGACACCGGCCAGTTCACGGGCCGCTCGCCCAAGGACCGCTTCATTGTGCGCGACGCCGGCACGGAAAACAGCGTGTGGTGGGGCGACATCAACATCCCGTTTGCGCCGGAAAAATTTGACCAGCTGCACCAGAAAATGGTGGACTACCTGGCCGACAAGGAGGTATTTGTGCGCGACGCCTACGCCGGGGCCCACCCTGCCTACCAGCTGCGGCTGCGCGTGGTGAACGAGCTGGCCTGGCACAACCTGTTCTGCTACAACCTGTTCCTGCGCCCCGAGGACGGCGCCGACACCGCCTGGCTGCCCGACTTCAGCATCATCTGCGCCCCGGGCTTCGAAGCCGACCCCGCCGTGGACGGCACCCGCCAGGCCAACTTCGCCGTCATCAACTTCACCAAGAAGATGATTCTGATTGGGGGCACGGCCTACGCCGGGGAGATGAAAAAGGGCATTTTTGGGGTGCTGAACTACTTGCTGCCCCACCAGCACGCCACGCTGCCCATGCACTGCTCGGCCAACGTGGGGCCCCAGGGCGACACGGCCATCTTCTTCGGCCTCTCAGGGACCGGCAAAACTACCCTCTCGGCTGACCCCAACCGCGGCCTCATCGGCGACGACGAGCACGGCTGGACGCCCGGGGGCGAGGTGTTTAACTTCGAGGGCGGCTGCTACGCCAAGGTAATTGATTTGAGCCAGGAGAAGGAGCCCGACATCTGGAACGCCATCCGCTTCGGAGCCATCGTGGAGAACACGCGCTTCGCGCCCGGCACCCACACCGTGGACTACGCCAACAAATCGGTGACCGAAAACACGCGCACCGCCTACCCCATCGACTTCATTGCCAACGCCGTGGAGCCGGGCGTGGCCGGGGCCCCGCAGCACATTTTCTTCCTCACCGCTGACGCCTTCGGGGTACTGCCGCCCATCAGCAAGCTCGACAAGAGCCACGCCATGTACCTGTTCATGTCGGGCTACACGGCCAAAGTGGCCGGCACCGAAATGGGCATCACCGAGCCGCAGACCACGTTTTCAGCGTGCTTCGGGGCCGTGTTCCTGCCGCTGCACCCCACCAAGTACGCCGAAATGCTGGGCCAGAAAATGGACGAGAACCCCGACGTGAACGTGTGGCTCATCAACACCGGCTGGACCGGCGGCAGCTACGGCACCGGCAACCGCATGAAATTGGGCTACACCCGCGCCATGATTACGGCCGCCCTCACCGGCCAGCTCGACGAAGTTAAATTCACCCCCCACCCCGTGTTCGGGGTGATGGTGCCCGGGGCCGTGCCCGGCGTGCCGAGCGAAATTCTGGACCCGCGCCGCACCTGGGCCGACAAAGCCGCCTACGACCAAACCGCCAACGTCCTGGCCGATAAGTTCGTGGCCAACTTCGAGAAATTCACCGCGTCGGCCAGCGAAGAAATCCTGGCCGGGGCCCCTAGCGCCCGCGTGGCCGTGGCAGTATAAGCCATCGCATTAAGCAAGCAATAGAAAAGCCCGGTCAGTAGCTATTGACCGGGCTTTTCTATTACTTTGTTGACTCAAGTTGTGGACTGTAGCAGGCGGAGGAAGGCTAAGCCAAGCCAGAACAGCCTACTACTCCAAGCAACTTGTGCTGCTTACTCCCAAATGCGGTTCGCCGCCGTGAGGATGATGGGCGCGCCGTCCGTGATGACGATAGTGTGCTCGTGCTGGGCCACGAAGCTGCCGTCTTTGGTGGCCAGTGTCCAGCCGTCACTGAGCGGATGGGCCAGCGTGGCGCGGGTAGAAATGAACGTTTCTACCGCCACCACCGAGTTCTTTTTAAAGCGTTTCAAGTTGTAGCGGTCGTAGAAGCAGGGGATTTCCTTGGGCTCCTCGTGCAGGCTGCGGCCGATGCCGTGCCCCACCAGATTTTTAATCACCCGAAAACCTGCTTTTCGCGCTTCAGCTTCAATGAGCCCGCCGATGTCGGCGATGCGGACGCCGCCGCGAATGCGGCCGAGGGCGGTGCGCAGGATTTGCCGGGAGGCATCGACCAGCGGCTGGTGGTGGTGGATATCGGCCCCGAGCACGAAGGAGCCGCCGTTGTCGGCCCAGTAGCCATCCAGCTCCGCCGACACGTCGATATTCACCAAGTCGCCGGCTTGCAGCACCTTGCGGTCCGACGGAATGCCGTGCGCCACCTCGTTGTTCACGCTGATGCACGTCCAGCCGGGAAAGCCGTAGGTCAGCCGCGGGGCCGATTTAGCCCCCAAGGCCGCCAGTATTTGCCCGCCGTATTCGTCCAACGCTTTGGTCGTCATGCCCGGTTGGGCATAGTCACGCATTTGCTTGAGGGTAGTGCCAACGGCCGCGCTAATGCGCTGAAGGCCAGCTAGTTCTGCTTGGGAAGTGATGGACATAGAGCGGAGGGGTTGGGTGCGCTGGCGTGGTACCGGGTTGGCGGGTCAACACGCCTGAAGCGGCGCTAATTTACTTCATACGTTCGCCAAACTCGGTTACTAGCGCGGCACTTGAAGCAGCTAGTTGTTTTCTAATTGCGTTTGAATGACCTTACTAGCAATTAATTAGGCAACATTACCTTGCTGCGGTTGGTCATTATACGCGCTTTACCACGCCTTGCGTGGGCCAGGAGGAACTTGAGTCATTTGACGCAACTCCCCGCCCCGGGCGCAGTCTATGGGCGGGCGCCGGGGCCCCGGGCGTTAGTTTTGGCTTTCTTTTTCTTTCGTATGACGCGTTTTCGTTTTCTGCCGCTGCTTCTGTTAGTACTCGTGCCCGCTCGCCTCTGGGCCTGGGGCGTGGAAGGCCACCGGGCCGTGGGCCGCCTGGCCGAGCGCCACCTCACGAGCCAGGCGCGCCGCGCGGTGCACGAGTTGCTGGGCACCGAAACCGTGACGCTGGTGAGCACCTGGTCCGACGAAATCCTGTACCCGCCCGTGCCTGAGTTCAAGGGCACCAGCCCCTGGCACTACGTGAACAGCCCCGCTGGCCTCGGCCACGACCAGTACGTGCAGGACCTCAAGGCTCAAACCATCCCCAACGCCTACCGCGCACTGCTCGACAACCTAGCCATCCTGAAGGACAAGTCCAAGCCCAAGGCCGACCGGGCGGTGGCGCTGAAGTTCGTCATCCACCTCGTGGGCGACGTGCACCAGCCCCTGCACGCCGGCCGGCTCGAAGACAAAGGCGGCAACAGCATCAAGCTCACCTACCGTGGCAAAGACACCAACCTGCACAGCCTCTGGGACAGCGGCTTGCTGGACTATCAGGGCCTGAGCTACTCCGAAATGGGCCAGCAGTACGACGACGTGCCCAAGGCCCAGCAGCGCCAGTGGCAGCGCGACGACGTGACCCAGTGGCTCTGGGAATCGTACCAGCTCAGCGAGCAGATTTACGCCGAAGCTGCCCAAAACCCCACCGGCTTTGACTACCGCTACTACCCCGCCCACGGGCCCCAGGTGCAGCAGCGCATCCAGCAAGCCGGCCTGCGCCTGGCCGCCGTGCTGAACGACGCGCTGAAATAGCGCGCTGGGGCCCGTGCTTAATTCAGTTGTCGGTTGCTAGCGTGGATATAAAACCGGGTGGTCCGGCGAATCGCCCAAAGGGCTTCGTCGGGACACTCTTGCTGAAAAACAGGGGCCCTAGCCTATTGCCAGAGTGGCCCGACGACAGAAAAGTTGCCGGACCACCCATAGCCCGCCGCCTGTATACTTACTTGGCGGCCGCCAAACGCTCAGCCAATTCCTCGATATCCGCACGGCGCGCCAGGGGCCCCAGCCACTCCGCGGGCAGCCCGACTTCCCCGTAGGCAAGGCCGGCCAGGCCGCCCGCCACGGCCCCGGTTGTGTCGGTATCTCTGCCGAGGTTGACGGCGGCCAGCACCGTGGCGGCGTAGCTGGTTTGGTTGAGCAGGCACCAGAGCGCCGCTTCCAGGGTGTGCACCACGTAGCCAGAGGACTCGATTTCAGCTTCAAGCAGCGCGGGCAAGCTGCCGTCGAGCACGCGGCGGTAGTAAATGTCTTCCACCGCCGCAGGAATACTGCCGTGCCGCAGCCACGGGTTGGCTGCCGCCATCATTTGGGCGTAGGCCGCGGCCGGCGGCAAGCCCGCCAGCAGCCCGCGCGCCACTAGCAAGTACAGAAAACAGCCCAGCGTGGAGCGCGGGTGGCCGTGCGTGACGCTGGCCACGGCGGCGGTTAGGGCCCACGCGGCGTCCAGGTCCAGTGGTTTGGCCCGCCAGGTTTGGTGGAAGGCCAGCGGTAGGATGCGCATCAGGGCCCCATTACCGTTGTCTGCTTGGGTGCGGGGGCCTGCCTTAGTTGGCTCCACCCCTTTGCGCAGGCGGCCGATGGCGGCGCGGGTGGCGTTGCCCACGTCGAAGGTTTCGGCGGTGGCTGTCCAGTAGGCGTTATCCAGCCAATTAATGCAACGGCGGGCAAAATCGGCTAAATCTGGGGCCCCTAGCAAGCCCGCGGGCCGCGCCAGGGTTTCGGCCAGGCAGAACGTGAGCGAGGCATCGTCGGACCACGTGCCGGCCGGCTGGTCGTGCGTACCGTAGGCGCGCAGGCCGGTTACGGGGTCGCGGCGGCGCTCGTCGCGGCTTCGGAATTCGACGGGCACGCCCAGGGCGTCGCCCACGGCCAAGCCCAGCAGGGCGGCCCGGGCAGCAGAAGGTAATAGCATAGGCACCAAAAGTAGCGCACGGACCGCCCGCATTTCCTGGCCGAAATAGCGCGCTGGGGCCCCAAAGCAGCCGACCTTTGCGCCCCATGCTGACCTGCTACGCCCCCGACCTGCACCCCGGCCAACCGGCCTACACCCTCTCCGAAGAAGAAAGCAAGCACGCCGTGCGCGTGCTGCGCCTGGGCCCCGGCGGCGCCGTGTCCCTCGTGGACGGCCGCGGGGGCCGCTACCAAGCCGAGGTGGCCGACGCCAACCCCAAGCGCTGCCAGCTGCGCCTCACCGCCCACGAAGCCGTGCCGCCCCGCCCCTACGTCACCCACGTGGCCGTGGCCCCCACCAAAAACCTCGACCGCATGGAGTGGTTTGTGGAAAAAGCTGTGGAAGTGGGCGTGGACCGCATTTCCTTCCTGCGCTGCGCCCGCTCCGAACGCCGCGAGCTAAAGCTGGAGCGCCTGGAGAAAATAGCGGTCAGCGCTCTCAAGCAGTCGGGCCAGGCGTGGCTGCCGCAGCTCGATGAGCTGGTGGACTTCGCCCCTTTTGTGGCCGCCGCCGACGCGGCCACCACCTTCATTGCGCACCTGGAGGAGGGCGAGCGCACGGCGCTAGCGCAGGTGGCCGCGGCGGCCCCGGCTGCTGCGTGCTCATCGGGCCCGAGGGCGACTTCACCCCTGAGGAAATTGCCCTGGCGCTGGCCCGCGGCATCCGGCCCGTCACGTTGGGCCCCTCGCGGCTGCGCACCGAAACGGCAGCGCTGGCGGCCGTGTTCACGGCGCAGGTGGTGCAGGAGCTACGCTGATGCACAGCACGCACTTGCACTGCGGGTCGCTGGGCTTACCTCACTCGCGGATTAGACCGCTCTGTTGCGGTTTCCGGGTCCGGTCCGCCGGCGGGAGCCGGCTGGCCAGTTACCGTAGAATAGGCTAGCCAACGACAAGCGGTGGGCCGGCTCCCGCCAGCGGACCGGGCCGTACATTCGCCTAGAGACGGCGCTAGGCGGTTCCCTGCCAGTAGCTCACGGCTTTCTGGAAAGCCTGCTCCCCTACCCGGCGGCCCATGTCCAGGGCCACCACGTTGCCCTCGTAGAAGTGGATGCCGCCGTAGAGGCGCGACTCGCCGGCGTCAAGGGCGGCCTCGCGAAAGGTGTTCCAGCGCATGGTCAGGCCCACCACGTTTTCGGTGGGGTCGGCGGCCAGCGGTTTGGGCTGGAGGTAGAAGTAGCCGAAGGCATCGCTGCTCGTAAACAGCCGCAGCACCGTGGCGGCGGCCATGCTAAAGCCGCTGTGCCCCGATACGTACTCGGCAAAAGGCGGCGTCGGGAAAGTGTTGACCTGAAAGGTTTTCCAGGTTTCGCCGGGCAGCTCGACGGTGCCCTTGCCCGCCCCGCCCCAGGCCCGGATTAGTTTGCCCCGAAATAAGTACCGAATGGCCGTGATGGGGCGGCAGTAGTCGTAGAAGCGCTTGGCGTCCCAAACGGCGATGGAGGCATCGAACACGGCATTGGTCATCGCAAAAAACAGCTTCACCGTGGCGTCGAGCGACAGCTGGTCGCGCTCGGCCACGTAGGCGGCAAAGAGCGTCCAGTGGCCGGGCGGCAACTCCGATTTGGGGCCGTCGGCCCAGTACTCGGCCATTACTTTCTGCCGGGGCGTGAGGCCGGCCTGCACGTCTACCACGTGGCGGGCCTGGTCCAGAAACGCCTGCGAGAGCAGCGGAATGGGCGGCCCCGGCCGGAACTGGCTGCCGCTGGTGAGGGCAAACGGCTTGACCCCGCCCCAGTGCGGCGCGATGTAGGGCGGCGTGGCGGGCTTGCTGTCGTCGGTGAGGTAGGTGAGCGGCTGCCAGCGGTCGGGGCGGGGCAGGTCTTCGACGGGCGTGGCAAAAAACGGCACCAACGGCTTATTGACTGCCGCGTAACCCGTGGTATCGGCGTAGCCGCTGGCCTCGTTGGCCCCGTCGTTTTGCCGGAAGTCCAGCACCTGCTGAGCGGCCTTGTTGCCCACGCCCAACGGCGAAGTCAGGTTGATGGCCGTTTGGGTGGGGTCGAGGCCCAGCTGCGTCATCTTGGTGTCAAAAAGGCCTTTTACCTTCGGAAACTGGTCGGCTAGCGCCCGGTAGGCGGCGTAGTGCAGCGAGGTGGCCACGTTGGCAGGCGTATGGGGCACGCCCGCCACAAAGTTGGCCCGCGTCAGCTTGGCCGTGGGGTCGTAGGCGGCCCAGGCATCGTAGAGGCAGGTGTGCACGATGGCGATGGCGCGCGCCGTCATGGGGGGGCCGGGCTTGGTCTGCCGGATGGCTTCGAGCAGCAGGTCATTCCAGTCGGTTATGAGGTTAGCCATAGCGCGCAAAAAATGGGTGGGATAAAAGGCCGCCGCCACGAGGCTGCTTTATAAGTAGTAAATATATACTATTTATTATTTATAAAAGCACAATTGGCGCGCCCCAAGCTATTGCCGGCTCGGTAAGCAAGTCAGCCCCCCAGCAGCGCAGCACCGATAAAAGTGCCGCATAGGGCAATGGGTAAGGTGGCTACGGGCCGCGTAGGGATTGACGGAAGACTACTACAAAGGAACCCACCCCTCGCGCAGCAAAAACTCGTGCTTTTCCAACGTTTTGGGCGCGAAGTGCGCCGCAATTTCGGGCGCCTGTGGGGCCCCAATGCTGCCCGTGCTTTGCAAGAATCGCAAAAGATTTTCCAGGTGATAAATGGGCAGCGAGTTACTTTTTCAGCACGAAGCTAGCCATCCACCCGAACATACTGCGGCTCGTAATCAAGTATTCCTACCGTGACAATATGATTAAGATCGTGGACGGTATCGAAGGCTATTTCCCATACAATGGGCTGCACTGCACAGGTAGGAATTGACAAATATTCCGGCTTAAATTCCTGGGCAAAGTCTTGGATAACGGGCAGCGGCATCCACGCACCAAACTCTTGCTCAATGATTTCTTTCCAACGGGGCACCAACCGAAAATAATCGGTTTCGATTTGGCTAAAAAAGTCTTTCTGCCGTTGCGTAGGGCCCCTGAGCCCCGCCGTAACCCCTAATTCAATCATTTGGCCGCTCGGCTTAAAATGGCGCTTGCACTCAAAATAGCCTTCATCTGGATCGTTGGGATTTCCTATAAATATCATCACCCCGAAAAATTCATCACCCGTTGTTATTGTTTTGCCAGAAAACAAATTCCAGAATCCCATTGCAATTTTATTAATTATTTATCGAATAGTAATTAATAAAAGCTACTTTACCGGTGGGCATTCACAATAATTAAAAGGCGCTCAGGCTCCTAATTACTACTGCAATGTCGAGCATTGAATTATTCTGCGTAATCACTTCCCATCAATCTATTAGTATTTAAGATAAGCCAATGGACTGGCTTCACGCATCCGCTTGCGCAGCGGGTACCATGCTGGAGTAACGCCGTTAGTCAGCTTTATACGCTGCCAACTGCTGCTGCAAAGCCGCTTCGTAGGCCGGGGTAAAACGCAGCTGCCCGGCCTGCGCTGCCAAGTGGCCCTGCTGCGCGCGCGTCCCACCAGTCCTTCACAAAGCCGGGGGCGTAGCCACCCAGGCTGAATTCGCCATCAAATACCAGCATATAGGGGTACGCATCCAGGTACTGTGGGCGCGGGTACGCACCGGCCGCTGCGTGCTGTAGAGCCAAAACTGCACGTCGTAGAGCAGATTGGAGCGCGCATCGTCGAGCAGGGCAAAGAAGTATCGGCCACGATGGCGGCCGCGATGCGCCGAATCAGGGCCCCGGGCGACCCCGTGGGCTCGGCGTCGCAGAGATGCTGAGGCAATTCCGAGAATTGGCCAATGGCTACTTTTTGCGCATCCGACTGGGTTTCTTCATCGGTGGTATTGTCTTCCTCAGCAAGCGTTAGAGCGGTTTCGGAGTCAGTGGCTAGTAGCGCGAACTTTGTAGTTCGCGTCGCTGCCCGGCCATCGCCCGGACGAAGCGAGCGACGCGAACTACAAAGTTCGCGCTACTGCCCGTTGCGCTGTACACTAACCTGGAAACTGCTCTAGGCCTTGCAAAAACTCGCCAAAGCTGGTGGCCAGCAGCGTGTGCACCGGCTCGCCCTCGGTTTCGACATCCACGTGAATTACCTGTGGCTCGCCGGTGGGGCCGCACGCCGAGTAATCGAGCATAATGGCATCGTGGCCAGCCGAGGGGCACTCCCCCACCACAATACCAATGGCCGGGTAGCCCCACTCGGCCATCGTAAACTGGCTGCCCAGCTCCGGCGAGTCGATGCCCCACTGCCCGCCCAGGCCCCTAATGCCGCTCAGCGCCACGTGGTCGTCGGCCCAGGACGTGGGCGCGGCCGTGGGGAAGCGGGTGCGGCGCGGCGTGCCGCCGTTTTGGGTACGCAGCAGCGCCTGGTAAGCAGCGGGCAGGTGGTAGCCCAGCAGCTCCTCGGCCTGCTTTACCCGCGCCGGCGTTGCCTGCCCCGGGCTCACAAAGTAGTCGGAATCGTCCCAGAAATCAGTCGGTACCAGCGCTTTTTTCGCCATGTTGCATATTCATCAAGTGGCCGTATTTGCCTTCTCCCGCTTCTTGATGCGCCACGGCGCGTCCTGCTCCCAGTCGCCGGCCATGATGCAGCCGTAGGGCCGCACCTCGTCGAGTACGGTGGCCAGGCCAAACTGCGCAATCTGCTGCTGCACCTCGGCGGCGTCTTTGTAGGCGCTGGGCAGCTCCGAAACATCAATGCGGTTGAAGAAAAACCGGGCGTCGATGCCCTGCGTTTCCTCCGCATACCACTCCTCCTTGGTCTTGTCGGTGCGGCTGGCTTTGTGGCGGGTGCGGCTGAGGTTGCGGCCCGCCCCGTGCGGCGCAAAGCCCAGGTTATTGGCCGTGGTGGCGCCCTCCACAATCAAAATGGGCTGCGCCATGTTGAGCGGAATAATGCGCGGGCCGGTAATGTCGGGCATGAAGCGCGAGTCGAGCGGCGTAGCCCCCTTGGCGTGGTAGTAGAGGTCGCCGGCTCGGAACACGAAGTTGTGCTCGTTCCAGTAGCGCTGCTGCACAGGCGCGGCCAGGCGCTGGGCAATGTCGTCGTGTAGGCACAAATGGTTGAGCTTGGTCCACTTGCGTACGGTTTGCAGGGCCTGCCAGTAGGCCACGCCCTCGGCCGAATCGGCGGGCAGCCAGGCGTTGGTGGGCGCGGTTTCGGGCGAGAGCTGCTGGCGGAAGCGCTCGGCCACCTTCATGCCCTGGGTATAGAGGCGCGCACCTACTCCGCGCGAGCCGTGGTGCGTCACGAGCACGGTGTCGCCGGTATTGCGCGAAATGCCCACGTACAGGAAATGGTTGCCGTCGCCCTGCGTGCCCAGCTGCTCGTGGGCCAGGGCGAGGGTTTTATCAGTGTCCAGGAAAGGGTTGGCCTGCATCTCGGCCCGCAGGTCGGCGGGCAACGCGTAGCGCCGCTCCGGCGGCCGGCCGCCAGGGCCGAAGTGCGTCACCTGCTGGGCCACGTCCAGCACTTGCTTGGGATCGGCTTTGCCCAGGTTGGTCAGCATCACCGAGCAGCAGATGTCAGCCGAGTGCATGCCGGGGTGGATGGCGTTGCGCGTCGCCACCACCCCGCCCACCGGAATGGTGCCGGGGGGCCCCGCCGGGCAGGCATCGGGCATAATGGCGCCCGTCACCACGGTAGGCGTGCGCATGAGCAGCCGCATCGACGCCCGCACGTAGTCGATGTTCTGCTGCTCGACCACCGAGCTGGCGCTGATGTTTTCGTAAAAAGGCAGCGGCTCGGGCAGCAGCGGAATCTCGGCCGGCGGCTGCACCGTGGCGAGGTAGGCCAGCATGGTTTCGCCACTCAGGCCGCGGGCGTTGATGTGCTCCAGGGCCCCCTTAAACCATTTGCCCGACTTGAAGCCAAGATCAAGGAGGTCTTTGCCGTTGGTCATAAATATCTATTTTATAAATACTGCAAGCCTATTTCACACTGTTAAATCAGTCTTTACTAATTGACCCTATTACCTTTCTGAACGGTTCTGGATATTTGTCCAGGCTGCTCAGACTAGCTCCTTCTTGCACGTAAAGCTTGACAATTCGCAGTTCATCTTTGGCATTAAAAACAGCCCTCCAGAGAGGAGCATTGCCATACACATCTAGCACATTCACGTCTGCGCCAGCCTTCAACGGCATTCTAGCCGCGTCTTCGTTCTTTTCCTGTCCAGCAAAATACAGGGCTGAATCCCCGTTTCTATCCTGATGGTTGGCATTGGCTCCTTGCTTAATAAGCCAACCTAGCAAATCCTCATTTTTGTGCAGAGTTGCTAGAATCAATGCGGTTCGCAAATAGCCATCCGTAGCCTCAATGCCAGTTTCCGCTAAAATCTTTTTGACGCCCTCGTTGTCATGCTGTCGAATAAGCCAATTGACATCGTCAAATCTGGGGTCTGTCTTATTAGGTCGTCCGGCCCTAGCCATTGTTGGTTGAGTTGAATGCTGAGTTCAAATGTAAATCCATTTCCAGCCAGCGGAATACTTGCAGCCTTCATTCGTACATTGAATTCCATGCTTCGTAATTTCCTTATCGCCGCCGCCCTGCTCCTCACCACCACGGCCGCCGCGCCGGCCCCCGGGGCCCCCAGCTTCCGCATCGCGAAGCTGCACTACGGCGGCGGCGGCGACTGGTACGCCAACAAGACCAGCCTGCCCAACCTCATCAGCTTCTGCAACCAGGCGCTGCACACCAACATCGCCTCCGACGAGGCCACTGTGGAGCTGGACGGAGCGGAACTACTTGATTACCCGTTCGTTCACATGACGGGACACGGCAACGTGAGCTTTACGGCAGCGGAAGCAATGAACCTGCGGCGCTACCTCATCGGCGGGGGATTTTTGCACATTGACGATAACTACGGGCTCGACAAGTTTATCCGGCCTGAGATGAAGAAGGTGTTTCCCGAACTGGAATTTGTGGAGCTGCCCTACTCCCACCCCATCTACCACCAGAAATACCCGTTTCCGCAGGGCCTGCCCAAGGTGCACGAGCACGACGGCAAGCGCGCCCAGGGCTTCGGCCTGGTGTACAAGGGCCGGCTGGTCTGCTTCTACAGCTTCGAGTGCGACCTGGGCAACGGCTGGGAAGACGTGGGCACCTACCCTGAAGACTCGCCCGCCGTTCACGAGGCCGCCCTGCGCATGGGCGCCAACCTGGTGAGCTACGCCCTCACGCAGAACTAGTTTTTAGTTGTCAGTTGCTAGTTGTCAGTTGTTAGGGAAGCCTTTAGGCCGTCATGCAGAGCGCTAGCAACGGAAATCAACAAACCGACAACCGACAACGAACAACTAAAAAGCCCCCGGCCGCCGGTTTAGGATTTCGCTGAGCACGAAGGCGGCGCGCACGTTGGCGGGCTGAGCCAGCAGGCGGCGCACGGCGGTGCCGGTGCTTTCGGGGGCCGCCTTGGGGGCAAATGGCCGGTAGGTGGCATCGGGCTGGGCCGTTATTACGGCCCGGGGCAGGTTGGCGCCGCGCTGCGCGATGGGCGTGGCCGGGCTCATGGGGCGGGCCGTGGCCGGGGTTTCCAGCGAGGTGAGGCGGCGTGGGGGGGGCGGCGCGCGGGTTGCTCCTGCGTGCGGGCCACGGGCATGGGGCCGGCCGCCGAGCGTGCTGGGGCGGGCCGCCGGGCCAGTGGGGCGCGGGCAGAAACTGGCCGGTAGCAGGTGGCTTAGGGGCCCCGGGCTCGTCGGCGTTGCGGGCTTGCATCTGCTTGAGCAGCTCCTGAAAGGTGGCGGTGGGCAGCGCGGGTACGGCCGGCGTGCGGGGCCGCTCGCGGGCCTCCTGGGCGGCGGTGGCGCGCATTTTCTGCACCATGCGGTACAGGAAGCCGCCGAGGCCCAGCGCAATCCAAAGCAGCGTTTGCACCTTTTCCATGCGGCTAAAGGTAGCGCCGGCCGCGCACTTGCTCAGCGCACGCCCTGGGCGGGGAAGCGGCCGGTTTTGGTGCGGTAAAAGACCTTGATTTTTTCCTCGTCGGCGGGGTAGTCGCCGCTCGGGTACACGGCGGGGCCGATGCCGGCTTCCTTGTTTTTGTAGTCCAGATAGCCCAGGCGGATGGGTACGTGCGCGGCCAGGGCAGCGAAGTAATAGCCTTTGCGCCAGCGCGGCTGGTACTTGCGGGTGCCTTCGGGGGTGATGAGGATTACCAGTTCGTCGTGCTCATTAAAGAGCTCGGCCATGCCCTCCACAAGGCTGTTGTTCTTGGTACGGTCCACGGCCAGGCCGCCCACCGAGCGCACCAGGCCCCCAAGCAGCCAGTGGTCGGTCCACTCCTTTTTCACGGTGAAGCGCAGGTCCACGTCCATCAGGTAGAACGCGGCGCGGGCGTAAATCAGGTCCCAGTTGCTGGTGTGGGGCGCCGCAATCATCATGCTCTTCTTAATTTCCGGGTTGGCGATTTGGCCCAGCTTCCACCCCGAAGTCCAGAACACGAATTTGGCGATGTAGAACCAGACGGTGGACGTTTTGCGGGCGGGCATCGAACTAAAATTGGGGGTTGGGAAGAAACGCAAAGGTAACGCCGGGCCCGCCTCAGGCCAGCAGGGCCCCCAGGGCGGCGGCCTGGCCCAGCGCGTAGCGGTAGCCAATGTCGAAAATCTCCGCCGCCCGGCGGTAGTCGAGTGGGCGGAAGTCGCGCAGCGCGGGAGGCTCCAGCAGCAGGGCGCATTGGGTTTGGCGGTGGGCCGTGTTGGCGTTGATGGCCAGTTGCAGGGTGCGCTCCACCAGCCGGCGCAGCGTGGGAATGTGCGCCGCGCGGTTGATAGGGTTGCAGTGCACGCCCACCACGGGGCCCCCAAAGGCCAGCAGCGGCTCCACGGGCAGGTTGTTGAGCAGGCCGCCGTCGACTAGCTGCCGCCCCTGGTACTGCACGGCCCGGTACACGATGGGCACCGCCGACGAGGCCAGCAGCGGCGGCAACAGGGGCCCCGTGCTGAAGTACACCGACTCGCCGGCCAGCAAATCGGTGGCCACCAGCGTAAGCGGCAGCCGCAAATCTTCGAAGCGCACTTGGGGCCCCAAATGGCTGGCCAGCAGCGCCTCCACGGCGTCGAGCCCCAGCAGCCCCAGCCGGCTAAAGGCCGGGCGCGTGAGCCGGGCCACGTTGGTGGCCAGCAGCAGCCGCAAAATCTCGCGCGGTGCAAAGCCGGCCGCGTAAAACGCCGCCGCAATGCCCCCCCGAGCTCACGCCCGCCAGCCGCCCCACGGGCAATTCCAGCTCGTCGAGGGCCGCCAGCACGCCCAGGTGCGCAATGCCCCGGGCCCCGCCGCCCGACAGGGCCAGGCTTAGGTCAGCTGCCTTTGGATTGGCTGTTAGCTGTTGGCTGTTAGCTGTTAGCTGTTCCATTGTGCGAGCTTTTCAACCACCGGATTCTTCACAAAAAGCTAACAGCCAACAGCCAAGAGCTAACAGCTAAATTACAAGTCGCTGATGCGCAGGCGCTCGGCTAGGGCTACGCCGCGCTCGGTTTGCTGCACGGTGCAGGCTTCGGTGAGGTGGTCGTGCTGGAGCAGCAGCACCCAGTTTTCGGCGGCGGCGCGGGCCAGCACGGCTTCTTTCTCGGCCATCGTCACCAGCGGGCGCATGTCGTAGCCCATCACGTAGGGCAGCGGCAGGTGGGCGGCGCTGGGCAGCAAATCGGAC
Source organism: Hymenobacter coccineus (assembly GCF_001816125.1). GTDB lineage: Bacteria > Bacteroidota > Bacteroidia > Cytophagales > Hymenobacteraceae > Hymenobacter > Hymenobacter coccineus. Next base: position 20,462 of record NZ_MDZA01000409.1, read on the forward strand.
ATAAACGCCAGCGTACGGCCCTTGTACTCCAGCACGGGCACCATCAGCTTCTCGGTGTGCCCGTCGGCAAACAGCAGCTCGCGGAACTGCGGCAGCGCGGCCGGGGCCCCCGCGGCGGGGTCGAGGAAGCGCAGCTGCCCGCTCTCTTGGAGCGGGAGAATGTTCTCCGTCAGGAAGCTCGCTTTTTCGCGCGGGTTGGGGTGGGTGGCCCAGTCCCAGTGGGCCGGGTTGCTCCAGTAGGTGGCGTTGGAGAAGGCCGGCACCAGGGCCCCGTCGGGCCGGCGCACCACTGCCCCGCCCACGTGGTCGAAGTGCAGGTGCGTCAGAAACACGTCCGTCACGTCGGCCCGGCCGAAGCCCAGGGCCCCCAGCGACCGGTCCAGCACCCCGGCGGGCTGGTAATCAACGCGGCTGAAGAACTTCGCGTCCTGCTTGTCGCCCAGGCCGGCGTCGATGAGCAACAGCCGGTTGCCGTCCTCAATCAGCAACGAGCGCATGGCCCAGGTGCACATGTTGTTGGCATCGGCGGGGTACACCTTCTGCCACATCGACTTGGGCACGACGCCGAACATGGCCCCGCCGTCCAGCTTAAACAACCCGGTATCAATGGCGTGAATTTTCATTTTTTAATTAAAAATTAAAAGTGAAAAATTAAAAATCATTGCCAGCGCCGAAGTGGTCGTCGTTACCAACTTTTAATTTTTAATTCATAATTTTTAATTCTCACTCCACCACCACGCCCATGGCCGAAAACTTGTCGATGCGCTGCGAGATGCGCTCGGCGGCGGGGATGGCGGCCAGCTCTTTCAGTGTTTTGAGCAGCGTCTTTTTCAGGGTGGCAATCATGGCCTCCGGGTCGGTGTGGGCCCCGCCCAGCGGCTCCTTCACAATACCGTCCACGAGGCCCGCTTTCTGCATGTCAGTGGCCGTGAGCTTGAGGGCCTCGGCGGCCTGCTCCTTGTAGTCCCACGAGCGCCACAGGATGCTGCTGCACGACTCGGGCGAAATCACCGAGTACCAGGTATTTTCCAGCATCAACACCCGGTCGCCGATGGCGATGCCCAGGGCCCCGCCGCTCGCGCCCTCGCCGATGACGACGCAGACCACCGGCACTTTCAGCATGAACATCTCCTTGAGATTGCGGGCAATAGCCTCGCCCTGCCCCCGCTCCTCGGCCTCCAGGCCCGGAAACGCGCCGGGCGTGTCAATCAGCGTCACGATGGGCACGTTGAACTTCTCGGCCAGCTTCATCAGGCGCAGGGCCTTGCGGTAGCCCTCGGGGTTGGGCATGCCGAAGTTGCGGAACTGCCGCTGCTTGGTGTTGTGGCCCTTTTGCTGCCCAACGAACAGCACCGGCTGCCCGTCAATCTCCCCAAAGCCGCCCACCATGGCCTTGTCGTCGCCCACGGTGCGGTCGCCGTGCAGCTCCACAAACTTCTCGGCCATGCCGCCGATGTAGTCCAGCGTGTAGGGGCGCTCGGGGTGGCGCGAGAGCTGCACCCGCTGCCAGCGCGTGAGGTTGGCGTAGGTTTCCTTCTTGAGGTTTTTGATTTTGGTTTCCAGCGCCGCCACGGCGTTGGTCACGTCCACGTCGCTATCGGCGGCCAGGCGCTGCATTTCCTGGAGCTTGCCTTCGAGGGCGGCGATGGGTTGTTCAAAATCGAGTAGCATTGCGGACACGGCTGGTAGAGAAAGAGGCAGGAGGATACGGTAGCAGGGGGCCCCAGGGGCCCACCCTGCGCCACTAAAAAAGCGGTTGGCAAAGGTAAAACATCCATCGTTGGGACGCCCACCAAAAAACAATGAGCCTGAAAAACAACCCACAAGCTCCCAAACGGGCCCCTTTGCAGAGAAAAAATGCCCCCCAGCTTGCAAACGCCCATTTCGTTTCCCTACCTTTGCATCACCAAAACGGAAAAACACACGGTTTTTCCAGCGCGGTAAACGGTTTGGTAGTTCAGTTGGTTAGAATGCCGCCCTGTCACGGCGGAGGTCGCGGGTTCGAGTCCCGTCCAGACCGCTTCCGTTTGTAACGAAAGCCCCTAAAAGTCGCTCCCCTGGTAACAGAAGCGCTTTTTAGGGGTTTTTTGCTTTTGGACGATTTGGCATTTATACCCCGATTTGGCTGGATTTGGCTCCCAATTGCACCCCCAAAACCAACCGTTTTATGCTGACCATTCAGTTTGACCGCCGGGCCGACCGCCCGGATGCCGCGGGGCGCTGCCCCATCCACTTACGGGCGTACTTCGACGGGCTGCGGCTGCGCGTGGCCACCCGGGAAAAGTGCCTTGCCACCGATTGGAACGCCGACAAGGGCAAATTCAAGAAGCCCTTTCCGGGCCTAACCGAGGCCAACGAGTACCTGGAAACGCTGGCCGAACGGATGCAGGCCCGGTACCGGCAACTGCGTTCGGCAGGGATGGCGGTGACAATTGAGGCGCTCAAAGCGGCGCTGGCCCCGCCGGTAGAGGCCCCAAAAGTGGAGGAGCCGGCCCCAATATTCCTGACGGACCTCTACGCCGACTACCAAGCGGCGCTGAAGGCGCGGGGCAACCTGGTGCAGTCGATGGTATCGGTGGCCACCACCTTCACCCACCTAAACAGGTTTGAAAAGGTGCTTAAGCGCCGGCTGCTGCTCGGCGACTACGACCTGGCCCTGCACGACCAGTTTTTGGCCTACCTGCGCGGGACGCGGAAACTGGGGCAAAACACGGTGTGCAAAACGGTGAAGCACGTCAAGGCCTTTCTGCGCTACGTGCGCGAAGACCGGCGCCTGCCGGTGGCCGTGGAAGCGCGGGAGATGAAAATCCGCTGGGCCGAGGTGGAGAAGGTGTACCTGAGCGCCGCGGAGCTGAGCTTGCTGGAAAAAGCCCTGCTGCCCTCTTCGCTGGTGGCCACGCGGGACGCGTTCCTGTTCTGCTGCTACACTGGGTTGCGGCACTCGGATTTGACGGAGCTGAGCCAGGCCAACGTGCAAACCTGGGACGGCAGCCGCATCCTGCGGCTGACGCAAACCAAGACGCGCACGGCGGTCAGCATCTACCTCACGCCCCCAGCGGCGGCTTTGCTCGACAAGTACGACGGAACGCGGGCCCACCTGCTGCCGGCGACGTCGAACCAGGTGATGAACCGCAACCTGAAGCGCATCGGCCAGCTGGCGGGGCTGCGGGACCTGGTGGAAGTGGTGACCATCGAGGAAGGCAAGGTGGTGAAGCGGCAGCAGCCCAAGCACGAGCTGGTGAGCATGCACACGGCGCGGCACACGTTCGCGGTGCTTTCGCTGATGCGCGGGCTGCCGGTGGCCGTGCTGCAGAAGGTGCTGGGCCACGCCAAAATTCAAACCACGATGCTCTACGCCAAGGTGGTCGAAGACTTTCAGCACCAGGAAATGCGGCGGATTTGGGAGGGAAATGCAACACCGGTACCGGCGGCGGACTCCAATCCGGTTTGCGTGATTGAGGCAGCGGTGGCGTAAACACGCACCCAGAACGGAAAGGCTCGGCTTGGCAACGGCCAACGCCGGGCTTTTTACTTGGGTACCCCACGCAGGGGGTCGGCCGGCACAGGTTGGGGCGGCCCTTTGGGACCCAAGTCGCAGCCAACCTTAAAGCAGCTACCCTTGAATCAGCCTTGTTTTGAAGGTAGGACGTTATTCGGGGGTAATTTTGAGGCCAGGTTGGGGAGCTAACCTTTAATTCGACTTGTTTTGATGCCAATGCCGTGGTCATTCGCCAGGGCGGCAGCGGCCCCGCGCGGTCAAGGCCCTCTACACGCCGCCCGGGGCGCGGGCGTGGCGGAAGCCAAGCTCCACAACTTGGTGGCGTTCCTCAACGACGACGAGGCCTATCCGCTGCACCCGCTGCTGAAGATGGCCATCGGGCACTACCAATTCGAAGCCATTCACCCGTTCCAGGAACCTAAGCGCACCACTTGCCCAATCAACTGCTCGAGCGCGTAAGCGGCTCGGCCAACGGTACTGGCCGCGGCGCGCTGGACAGCTAAAGTGTTCATTATTCTTGAGCGTTCACTATTTATGAACGCTCAAGAATAATGAACACTCAGGCAAAAGGCAAAGGAATGGCGCATGGAACCAGGGCGCGACACCTGGACGTGGACTTGAGCAGCACCGCGGCTTACAAGACCGAATCGAAGCACTGTTCCTTTTTTAAGGGGCTGCAAGCAAAGCGGCGACACCCGAGCATTTCTGAACTAGGTCGGCACAGCTGAGTACATCAAACGGAATTTAGCCCACTATTCTTTGTTAAACTCGCCGATGTGCCACAAGATGCCGGAGGGGTCGTGGACGAAACCCTCCTTGCCCCAGGCCTCCTGCCGAATAGGCATAATTCGTACACCCTCGTACTTACTGGGCAAGTCCAGCGCTGCTAGTTCCGCCCAATGCTGCTCCACATCCGCAACTTCCAAAAACAGCATGGTGTTGTCAACCCAGTCTTGCACGTAGGCGTCCTGCAGGTAAAAGCCTACACTCCGTAGCGAGAAATACGACATAACCGGTGAAAGAACCACTTCGGTGAAACCGAAAGCGCGGTAGAAACGGCGCGAAACGGCGAAGTCTTTGGCTCCGATAAAGGGACGGATAGAGAGGGGTTGTGCAGGCATGTTGCCAGAAGTTGAAAAAGATTCTTGCGGAATGTGGCCAGCATTGCGGGGTAAAATGGGCTTCTTGGCCAACTAGTCGTTTAGGCGGGGGCGAGCAAGGACGTCCTGGTTACTTACTGTCCACGCAGCTCGACCGCCTTAGGCGCGCAGGGCCCCCACGTGCCGGTAGGTGTTCAGGAGCACGCCCGTGGCCGTGGCCTGCGTGCTGACGAGGGCGAGTTCGCACGGGGCGGCCCGGTCCGAGAAGAAGCGCTTGCCTCGGCCCAGCAAGACCGGGTAAACCAGCAGCACCACCTCGTCGACCAGGCCCTGCTCCAGCAGCACGGACGTGAGCGTGGAGCTGCCGCAGACGAGCAGGTCCGGGCCGTCCGTCGCCTTAACGCTGTGCACACCCGCTAGGATGTCCGCGCCCAAGGCCTGGGCCGGGCCCCAGGCGAGGCTATCGGGGCGGTGGGTGGCTACGTACTTCGTTGCCGCGTTCAGCCCGTTGGCCATCGGGCTGTCGCCGGCCTGCGGCCAGAAGCCGGCCCAGGCGTCGTAGGTGCGGCGGCCCAGCAGCAGGTCGAAGCGCGTGCCGTAGGCCTCGACCACCGCCGCCAGCCCCGCCGGCGTGCGGTAGGGCGTTGTCCAGTTGCCGTGCGCGAAGTTGTCGTCGTTTTCGTGCTGCATCACGCCGTCCAGCGAGACGTGTTCCATGATTCGGATCTTGCGCATGTTGATGGTTGCTAATGGGTTAAGATTATTTTATGCGCCGCGGTATTTCCGGCTGGCCTGGTCGCCGTGCCAATCGGTCCTCCCGGTAGGCGGCGTTTCTGCTGACCGTCCAGGCTTTGCCATGCCACCGCGGCGAAACGCTGGTGCTGGCCTTAAAAAAGCGTCCGGGCCCGCTTGCCACCCGGTTGGGCCCCGGCGTAGCGGCGCCGCACCCGGCTACACCGGCTGCACGAAGCGCTTGATGTCGCCGCTGGCGATGTAGGTGTTGCCGGGGCCAGGGTTTACCTGGTCAACCACGTAGAGCACGTTTTCCTGGCGGATGTCGCGGGGGAAGCGCATGTTCCAGTTGGGGTCGAAGCCGTCGCTCACCACGCGGGCCCGCAGCTTGCTTTTGTCTTTGACGCACTGGATGAGCACGCCCGTGCCCACGGTGTCGGTTTCCTGCAAGTCGGCCAGCGTGGTGGGCGTGCGGGCGGGGCGCGGGGCCCCTGTGGCCGCGCTGCGGCGGCTGCCCGCCCCGGGCTGGCCAGCGGCGAGCGGGTCGGTTTCGCCGGGACGCACGAGGCGGGTGATGGGGCCCTTGGCGCGGTAGAAGTTGCCGTCGAGGCTGGTTTCCAGGGACTCGGCCAGGTAGTGGGCCCCCTCGGCGCGGATGTCGCGGGGAAACTGCACGTTCAGGTCGTCGTAGCCGGGCGACACCACTTTCATGCGCAGCTTGCCGCCCTCGCGGAAGCACACGAGCTCGACGCCGGCGCCGGCGTCGCTGACCACCGGCAGGGCGTAGGCGGCGGCGTCGACGCTGACGCCCCGGCCGGCCAGGGCACTGCGGGACTGCCGGCCCTGGAAGGCCTGGTCGCGCAGTTCCTTGCGGCTGGCGTTGTCGAGGTGGCGGCGGGCGATGCGCTCGGCGTAGTGGGTGAGCTGGTCGATTTCTTCGGCGATTTCGAAGTGCTCGTGCAGGCCGGCGGCGGTGAGGTCGGCCACCACCCGCCGGAGCAAGGCCTCGGCCTCGGCGTGCTGGCCGGCATCGGCCAGGTCCACGGCGCGCTCCTTGTCGCGGCCGATGCGCAGCAGGGCCAGGTCCAGGGTCACGCGCGGGTCGGTGGCCGCCGCCACGGCCTCGACGGAGCCCGCCGTGATGTGCACCGTGTAGTCGCCGCTGAGCGTTTCCACGGCCCCGTGGCGGACGACGTCCACCCGGTAGCTGACTTGCAGCAGGTTGTGGGGCCCGGTGGGCAGGGCCGGCAAGTGGAGCTGCAAGCCCAGCGGCTTGTCCTCGTTTTCGTACACGTCGCCCAGGCGCAGCACCAAGTGGCCGGCGGGGTGGGGCCCGGTGCGGGCCAGGCTCAGCACGTCGGCCAGCTTGACCTCGCCCAGGGGATGCAGCGTGACGGTGAGGTTTTGGCCCGCGATGGCCTTGAGGCTGTCCAGCTCGGCCCCGAACACGTCGGCCGCGTCGTCGAGCGACTGAATGAAGTAGAAGTTGCCCCCGGCGGCCCGGGCCATGCCGATGAGCAAGTCCTCCCCGAAGTGCTCGCCGAAGCCCAGCGTGGTCGTGGCAATGCCTGCCTCGGCCTTGCTGGCGGCCGTGCTGATCAGCACCTTGGGGTTGACGATGCCGGCGTTGGCCTGCCCGTCGGTGAGCAGCAGCACCCGGTTTACGTGCTGGTCGGTTTGGTGGCGCGCCACCAGCTCGCAGCCCCGCAGCCAGCCCCCGCTCAGGTTGGTGAGGCCGCCGGCCCGCACGCCGGCCAGCACCTGCTTGATGGCTGCCTTGTCGGCCACCAGCTGGGCGTCGAGCAGCGTGTCCACATTATCATCGTACACCACAATGCTGAGCCGGTCGGCGGGCAGGAGGCGGTCCACAAAGTCGGCGGCGGCCTTGAGGGCGTAGCGCAGGGGGGCGCCCGCCATGCTGCCGCTGCGGTCGATGACCAGCGCCACGTTGAGGGGCCGGCGCTGCGGGTTGAGCACTTCCTCCCGGAAGTTGAGCAGCAGGCTGGTGGTGTCGGCCAGGTTGGCGAGCAGGACGGCGTGGGCGGGTTGCTGGGTGATCTGCATGGACGGGGTATGAAAAAAAAGGGATGAGGGGGCCACTAGCCAGGCGCGGGCCGGGCAGGAAGGCAAGGTATTGCGAAGAAGGAAAACGATTTACACTGGCGCAAGGACCAGTTGCGGAACCGGCGGGCGGCTCACGTCTCGATGAGCGGCTGGTAGTCGCGCTCGTGCTCGAAACCGGCCAGCCAGGCGGCGGCGCGGCGGCAGGTGCGCACGTGGGGCGGCACGCGCAGCAGGTACCCGTGGGCCGTGGACGGGCACACCACCCGCAGCACGTGCACCGGCTCGTCGTCGGGCAGGGGCACGCTCAGGAGCTGGCGCTCGCCGCCGGCGTCGCGGTCGCGGTCGAGCACCAGCCCGCCCACCTCGTGCACGAACCGCTCCAGGCCCATGCGCTCGAGCAGCACCCGCCGGTGGGTGACGTTGCGCACCAGCAGCAGATCGGCGGCGCGCAGGTCGTCGGGCCGGAAGGCCGTGCGCTCGTCGACGGGGGTGCCCTGCCAGCGCAGGGCCACCCGCAGGCCGGCGGGCAGGCCGGTGAGCCCACTGCCGGCCACCTCCAGCCAGTGGGTGAGGTGCACGCCGGGGGGCAGCTGCTGCAGCTGGGGGCAGTTTGTGACGTCGAGGGTGCGGGCGGTGAGGCGCGCGGGCAGGGACGCGCAGGTGGG
>NZ_MDZA01000410.1 GCF_001816125.1 Hymenobacter coccineus
GGCGTCGTAGCCGGGCTGGGCCCAGCCGGTTTTTTCCAGGCGCGCGTCGTAGGTTTCGCCGCGCTGCAGCTCGGCGAAGCGGATGGGGCCCTCGCTGGTGGTTTGCCAGCTGCCGTCCGACACTACTTCCTCGCTGGTGCCGTCGCTGTAGGCGAGGTGGAGCTGGAAGAGCAGCGCCGCGTCGCGGCCGTAAATGTTGTGCACCCGATCAAAGCCGATGTAGCCGCGGTACCAGCCGCTGGCCAGCGTGGCCCCCACGGCGTTGGCCCCGGCCTTCACAAGGTTGGTCACGTCGTAGGCCTGGTAGGCGAGCCGTTTGTTGTAGCTCGTCCAGCCCGGCGTGAGGTAGCCGTCGCCCACGCGCCGGCCGTTAATCTGGGCTTCGTACAGGCCGTGGGCCGTGACGTAGGCCGTGGCCGAGGTTATCTTCTTGCTGATCTTAAACTCTTTGCGCAGCAGCGGGCTGGGGCGGCGCACCGAGTCTTCGGCGTAGCCGGGGCCAATCCACGAGGCTTGCCAGTTGGCGGGCGCCAGCAGGCCCACTTGCCAGAAGGCGGGCGCGCTCCAGGCCGAAGCCTTGCCGGCCTCGTCCCAGGCCCGCACCTGCCAGTGGTAGCGCCGGTTTAGTTGCAGGGCCGGGCCGGCGTAGGTCACGTTCACCGACGAGTCGGACGCTACTTTGCCCGAGTTCCACACCGTGGCGGGGCCCCCTTGGGCCAGCCCGGCCGCCGAGGCGGCCACCCGCACCTCGTAGGCCGTTTGGCGCACGCCGCGCCGGTCCTTGGCCGCCAGCAGCTGCCAGCTGAAGCGGGGCCGGGCCACGTCGAGGCCAATGGGGTCGGCCAGGTTTTCGCAGCGCAGGTTTTGCACCCGCACTTGGGCCAGGGCCCCGGGGCTGCGCAGCAGGCCCACCGCGAGCAGAAGAATGAGCAGTTTTTTCATAAAGAAGCAAAGAAGGCAACCCTCTGCGCGCCCCGGCCCGGGTGGGGCCCCAGGCCGGTTCGGGGGCCGCGGTTCGCGGCGAAAGGTGGAGATTAATAATTAAACGGCGCCGGGCGCGGGGGCCCTACAGCGGGTTCTGCGTAAGGTTGTCCAGCGTCAGCTCGTACTGTGGAATGGGCAGGAGAAGATTGTTGGTCGTGACCTGGTAGGCGGAGGCGGGCAGAAATGTTTTGCGCGCCTTTTCGAGCACGCCCTGGGCATTGAGCACGTTCACGGCCCGGCCGGTGCGCACCAAGTCGTACCAGCGCTGTTTTCGAAGGCCAGCTCGACGCGGCGCTCCTGCAGCACGGCGTCGCGGAAGGCGGCCTGGCTGCTCACCGCGGCGGCGGTTTTGTCGGGCAGGCCGGCGCGGCGGCGCACCTGGTTGAGCAGGTCGAAAGCCTCGCCGCCGGCCGCGTAGCCTTGCTCGTTGAGCACCTCGGCCTGCATCAGCAGCACGTCAGCGTAGCGGAGCACGGGGAAGTCAGTGTCGGTGCGGCCGGGGGCCACGATGCCGAAGTTGTATTTTGAGACGTAAGGCTGCGCCACGAACGTGCCCGTGGCGTCCTTGTAGCCAAGTTGCAGGGAGGCGTCCTTGCGCAGGTCGCCGGTTTCGTAGGCGTTGATCAACTCCGGCGTCGGGGTGTTCCAGCCCGAAGACCCGTTCAGGTTGCGCGTGGCCGCGTCACCGGTCACGAAGTTGCTCGACGTGTAGGGCGCAAACGTGTAGGTGAAGCTGCTGGAAAGCGCGGGCTGCGAGCCCAGGTACTGCACCTCAAAAATGGACTCGGCGTTGTTCTTGTTGGCCGGGTCGAACACGCTGCGGTAGCTCGAGAGCAGGCTGTAGCCGGCGCTGCGCACGGCCCGCAGCTGGGTCAGGGCGTTGGGGTAGTCTTTGCGGGTGAGGTACACCGAGGCGAGCAGCGCCGTGGCCGCGCCCTTGGTGGCGCGGCCGGCATCCACGGCGGCGTAGGCGGCCTTGGTGGGCAGCTTGGCGGCAGCGTCGGTCAGGTCGGCCACAATTTGGGTGTAAGTGGCCTCCAGCGTCGCCCGGCCCTGCGACTTGGCTTCCGCCGGCGAGGCCACCGACTCCAGGCGCAGCGGCACGCCGCCGTACTGTCGTACCAGGTTGTAGTAGTACCAGGCCCGCAAAAATTTCGCCTCGCCGGTGTACTGGTCTTTCTTGTCGGCCGTCATGGTCACGGCGTCGATGTGGCCCAGCACGTCGTTGCAGCGGCTGATGCCCCGGTACGACCCCTGCCAGTAGCTGAGCACTGATTCCGAGTTGGCGCTCACCAGAAACTCGTCCACGAACTCGCGCTGCGACTCCTGGCCCCGGTCGGTGTTGTTGTACTGAAAGCTGGTGTTGTCCGAGCGCATCTCGCCGTACACCCAGTACTCCAGGTTGGTCAGGTCGCGCAGCGGCACGTAGGCACCGTTCACGGCCTGCTCGATCTGGCTTTGGGTTTGGAAGAAGTTGGCGGCGCTGCTCGTCGCCTGCGGGCTCAGGTCGAGAAAGTCTTTTTTGCACCCCGCTAGCAAAGTGCCGCCCAGGGCTAGCCAAAGGATAGGATTCTTTTTCATGGGAAGGACGCGGTTAAAAACTCAGGTTGGTGCCGAACACAATGGTGCGGGCCAGCGGGTAATTGAGGAAGTCTTCGCCGGGGGTCAGCACCGAGCTACCGTTGCGGTTGGCTTCCGGGTTGGCCCCGCTGTAGTTGCTGAACAGAAAGAGGTTCTGGCCGCTAGCGTAGAGGCGCACGCCCTTGATGAAGCCCGTGCGAGTGAGCAGCGCCGCCGGCAGGTGGTAGCCCAAGGTCACGTTTTGGAGGCGGGCGAAGGTGCCGCTCTCCACCCAGTCCGAGTTGGTGTCGCGGAAGATGACGCGGGCGCCGTTGGTGGTCGGGATGTGGCCGTTGCCGGGCTGCTCGGGCGAGCGCCAGCGGTCGAGCACCTTGCGGTCGACGTTGAAAATACCGTCGATGTTGAGCAGGTACTGGTTGGCGGTTTTGAGCACCTGCCCGCCCTGCGAGCCGACGAAGATAACGTTCAGGTCCAGGCCCTTGAAGCTGAACTGGTTGGTGACGCCCCAGGTGTAGTTGGGCTGGGCGTGGCCGATGACGGCGAAGTCCTTGGTGGCCTCGATGACGCCGTTGCCGTCCACGTCGCGGTACTTAATCGAGCCCAGCACCGAGGTTACGTGCTTGGGCGAGTTGTCGAAATCGGCCTGGGTGGCGTAGACGCCGTCCACCACGTAGCCGAAAAACTCCCCGATGGGGTGGCCCACCTGCGTGACGTGCTGCGGGCTACCCTCGCCGCTGCGGCCGCTGTAAATCGGGGCGTTGTCGTCGTTGAGCGCCAGCACTTCGTTGTGGTTGAAGGCAATGTTGAGGCTCGTGTTCCAGGTGAAGGCCCCGGTGAGGTTGCGCGTGTTCAGGGCCAGCTCCAGGCCGCGGTTCAGCACCTTGCCCGAGTTGATAATGGCGTTGGAATAGCCCGAGGAAGTCGGCAGCTGGTTGTTGAGCAGGATGCCGTTGGTGATGCGCCGGTACACGTCGGCCGTGAAGGCCAGGCGGTTTTCCCAAAAGCTGATGTCGAGGCCAGCGTCAATTTGGTTGGACTTTTCCCAGGTCAGGTTGGGGTTGGCCAGCGAGGAAAGGGCCCGGCCGGGGGCCAGCTGCCCGCCGAAGGCCGCACTGCTGGCGTCCACGTTGGCAATGGTGGTGTAGTTGCCGATGTTGTAGTTGCCGGTCTGGCCGTAGCTGGCGCGCACCTTGAGGTTGCTGATGGACTTGAAGCCCTGCATGAACCCTTCGTTGATGATGTTCCAGCCCGCGGCCACCGACGGGAACGTGCCGTAGCGCTTATTAGCCCCGAAGCGCGACGAGCCGTCGGAGCGGATGGTGCCGGTGAGCAGAAAACGGTCCTTGAAGGCGTAGTTGACGCGGGCCAGGTACGAAATCAGCGACCACTCCTGCACGTCGGCGTTGTAGTTGGGAATCAGCGAGGCGGCGTTGATGGTCTGCACGTCGTCGCTGGCGTAGTTGGTAGCGTTGATGTACTGGTACCGGTACTGCTCTTTTTGGGCGCTGTAGCCGGCCACGGCGCTGATGGTGTGGTTGTCGCCGATTTTCTTGTCGTACGACAGCAGCGCTTCCGAAAGCCAGTTGAAGCGCTGGTCGTTGGAGCTGTTCGAGTTCGGGATGCTGGGCGGCGGCGAGTTCACCCCGCCCACAAAGGAGGGGTTGAAGCTGAAATTATTACTGTTGTTGTAGTTGATGCTCAGGTTGTAGCGCGCCCGCAAACCCGGAATAATGGTGTACTCGGCAAAAGCGCCGCCGATGCCCTGGAGCCGCCGGGTGGTGCCGTAAGAATACTCCAGGCTGTTGAGCGGGTTGGGCCCCGAATACATGCCCGGCGAGGTGACGTAGGGCGTGCGCACGCCGGCGGCGTCCGTCACGGGCACCAGGGGCGAAAGCCAGAGCGAGCGCGAGAGCACGTCGGTGAAGCCACTTTCGTAATCGTTGCCTTTCTGAATGCCGTAGGTTGGTGCCAGGTTCAGCCCCAGGCGAACCTTGCTGCCCACCTTGCCCTCCACGTTGAGGCGGGCCGTGTAGCGCTTGTAGTCGGTGTAGCGCACGGTTCCTTCCTGGTCGAGGTAGCCCAGCGAGAGCGAGGCGCGCAAGTCCTCGGTGCCCTTGGTGAGCGACACGTTGGCGCTGCGCTGCGGCGCAACGTGCACGATTTCGTCGTACCAGTTAGTGCCCGCCCCGTACTGCGCCGGGTTCTGAAACTCCACCGGGATGTCGGCCGCCGTGGGCGTGGCCCCGCGGGCCTTGAAGGCATCGGTGATGATGTCCTGCCGGAACTGGGCAAACTCCTGGCCGTTCAGCATGTTGGGGCGGCCCTTCTGGGGCACCTGCTGGATGCCGGTGTAGGCGTTCACGTCGAGGCTGGTCACGCCGGCCCGGCCGTGCTTGGTGGTAATCACCACCACGCCGTTGGCGCCGCGCGAGCCGTAAATGGCCGTTGAGGAGGCGTCCTTGAGCACGGTCAGGGATTCGATGTCGTCGGGGTTGAGTAGGTTGAGCGGGTTTTCCGACTGGTTGGCCGAGCTGGCAATCGGGAAGCCGTCAATCACGAACAAGGGCTGGTCGCCGGCCCCAATCGAGCCCGAGCCGCGAATCTTGATGGTGGGCCCACCGCCCGGCGAGCCGGTGGTGCTACTGACCTGCACGCCCGCCACCTGGCCGGTCAGCCGCTGGTCCACGGTGGCCACGGGCAAGTCTTGCAAGGCCTTGGGGTTCACGGTGGCCAGGGCCCCCGTCACGTCCTCGCGCTTTTGGGTGCCGTAGCCCACCACCACCACGTCGTTGAGGCTGGTGGCGTTTTCGGCCAGCGCCACGCGCAGCGGCTGGGCCTGGGGCACCGTCACGGCCACTTCCTGGCCGGTGTAGCCCACCGAGGAAATCACCAACGTATGGGGCCCGTTGGGCACGTTGCCAACGGTGAAGCTGCCGTCGACGCCCACTGAGGCCCCCAGGGTAGTGCCCTTCACCACCACGGTGGCACCGATGGCCGGCCCGCCCTTCGGGTCGAGCACCTTGCCCGTGAGGGGCCCCATTTGGGCCAACCCGCGGCTGGCGAGTGCCAACAGGGGCAGCAGCAGCCACAGAAAAAAGAGGCGTTGTCTTTTCATGGGTAGTTTGAAGAAAAGGAGAAAAAGGAAAGAAAAAATGGCTGGGATTTGGCAGTAAATACCTTGCCTTCATTGCGTTACGCAGCCTAGCTCAGGTACCGCTTGGGCAATGGGTATTGCGGCAATCGATTGCTAATCCTAATTGATTGATTATGCCGGTAGCGGGCTAGTGGCAACTAGCAGCAGCCCCGGGGCGTCAGCCGCTAGGGCATCAGCGCACGAAGGCCATGGCCACGCCGCCGTCCACGTTGAGCACGTTGCCAGTGCTTTTGCTCAAGGAGCCGTCCACGAACACGCGCACGGCTTTGGCGATGTCTTCGGCGAGCAGCTCTTCGCCCAGCAGCGTGCGCTTGGCGTAGTGGGCGGGCAGCTCTTCCACCGTGATGCCGTAGGCTTTGGCCCGGCCCGCGGCCCAGTCGCCCTCCCAGATTTTGGAGCCGCGCAGCACGGCGTCGGGGTTCACGGTGTTGACGCGGATTTTGTCGGGGCCCAATTCGGCGGCCAGCAAGCGGCTCATGTGCAGCTGGGCAGCCTTGGCCGTGCCGTAGGCCACGTTGTTGGGCCCCGCAACTAGCCCGTTCTTGCTGGCAATGTTGACGATGTCGCCGCCCAGTGCCTGCTGGCGCAGGATGGCCACGGCCGCCTGGCTCACCAGGAACTGGCCCTTCACGAGCACGTCGTTGAGCAGGTCCCAATCGGCCTGCGTGGTGTCGGCCAGCGGCTTGCTGATGCTCAAGCCCGCGCAGTTCACGACGATGTCGACGCCCCCGAACTGCAACACGCCGGCTTGCAGCGACGCGGCGATGCTCTCGGCGCTGGTCACTTCGATGGGCACGGCGAGGGCGCTGTCCGGGCTAAAGTGCTGGCGCAGGTCGTCCTGGGTTTCGGCCAGCCGGTCGCGGTCCGCGGCCACCACGCAGGCGCCGAGCCGCAGCAGCTCCTCGCAGATGGCCTTGCCGATGCCGCCGGTGCCGCCCGTCACGTAGGCTACCTTGCCGGCGAGGGCCTTGGCGGGGGCCATGCGCTGCAATTTAGCTTCTTCGAGCAGCCAGTACTCGATGTTGAAGGCTTCCTGCTCGGGCAGGCCCTGGTAGGTGCTCACGGCCTCCGCGCCCTTCATCACGTTGATGGCGTTGGTGTAGAACTCGGCCGCCACGCGGGCCGTCTGCTTGTCCTTGGCAAAGGAGAACAAGCCCACGCCGGGCCACAGGATAATGACTGGGTTGGCGTCGCGGATGGCTGGGCTATTGGAGTGCTTGCTGCGCTCGTAGTAAGCGGCGTAATCCTTCCGGTAAGCGGCAAACTGGCCTTCGAGGTAGGGTTGAACGCTGGCCGCGTCGCCCATCATCACGTCGGCATCGAGCACCAGCGGACGGATTTTAGTGCGCAGGAAGTGGTCGGGGCAACTGGTGCCTTTAGCGGCGAGGCGGGAGAGGTCGTGCGAATTCACAAATTCGAGCACCCGGGCATCGTCGGTGTAATGGCCCAGCATCCGGCGCTGGCTGCTGGCCAGGCCGCGTAGCACGGGCATGACGGCGGCGGCGGCGGCGGCGCGGGCGGCGTCGTCGAGGGTTTGCAGGCGCTGCTCGCCGCCGAACACTGGGCCTTTCTTCCCGTAATTGGCTTCGAGGTAGGTGGCCGCCAGCTCAATCACCTCCAGGGTGTTCAGGTACGACTCGTAGCTGGTATCGCCCCACGTGAACAGGCCGTGCCCCCCGAGGATGACGCCGCGCAGGCCCGGGTTATCGGCCACAATTTTTTCCAGCTGCAGGCCCAGGTCGAAGCCCGGCTTTTGCCACGGCAGCCAGCCTAGGGCATCGCCCCAGATTTCGTGCATAATGCGCTCGCCGTCGGCGCTGGCCGCGATGGCAATCAGGGCGTCGGGGTGCAGGTGGTCGATGTGCTTGAAGGGCAGCAGGCCGTGCAGCGGCGTGTCGATGCTGGGCGGGGCGCACTTGGGGTCGAAGAGGCAGTAGTCGAACAAGCCCACCATCTCGTCCTCAAACGCCAAGCCCCGGTAGCGTTTCTTGAGCTGGTGCAGCTTCTCGACGTAGAGGTTGGCGCAGCCGGCCTTGGTGAGCGTGCCGATGTCGCCGCCGCTGCCCTTCACCCACATCACCTCGGCGGCTTCGCCCGTGACGGGGTTCACTGCCGCAACCTTGCACGAGGTGTTGCCGCCGGCATAGTTGGTCAGGCGCAGGTCGGCCCCCAGCAGGTTGGAGCGGTACAGGAACAGCGCTACTTCGTCGCCGGCCAATTCCGCCGCTTTGGCTTCGTCCCAGAGGTAGCTGACGTGCTGAAAGGTAAGAGTGTCTTTCATAGGGATGTAGCAATGAAAACGGAGGGGAACGGGCCGGGGCGCCCAGCCAGTGGGTGGCAGCGTTGGCAAATGTTGCCGTCCGCCATGGGGTTGACTTCCTGTACTCTCCTGCTCCGAGCCATTTTTTTTCGCAGCCGGCGCGCGTGTTCCTTTTCGGGGCCCCAGCGTACCGTTGCGTTTGCTCCGGCGGCCCACGCCTCGGCCCGGGTGGCCCCCCGCCGCCGGCCGTGGGGCCCAACGCGTGGCCGGTGGGGCCCCAGGGTTAGGAAACTGTTCTTCGATTGCCAGTTCCGTAGCACTATGAAACGAACAACTTGTGCTTTAACCAGCAGAGTACGGGTAAGTGCAGGAGGGTACAGGATGGATTCAATGGTTTCAGCGCGCAGCTTTGCGCACGGTCCCGTTCATTCCCACCCCGCCCCATGTTGGTTTTTCTTGGTGTCTTGTTTCACGCGCTGGGCGGCTTTGCCTCGGGCAGCTTTTACCTGCCCTATAAGAAAGTAAATGGCTGGGCGTGGGAGAGCTACTGGCTGGTGGGCGGCGTGGTGTCGTGGCTGATTGCGCCGTGGGTGCTGGGGGCCCTCACCGTGCCCCACCTGCTGGCGGTGCTGCGCCAGGCCCCGAGCAGCACCCTGCTGTGGACGTACCTGTGGGGCGTGCTGTGGGGCATGGGGGGCCTCACGTTTGGCCTGGCCATGCGCTACTTGGGCTTGTCGCTGGGCATGGCCGTCACGCTGGGTTTGTGCGCGGTGTTTGGCACGCTGGTGCCCCCCTTGTGGGCCGGCACGCTGGGCACGCTGGTGGGCACCGCCTCGGGCCGCTTCGTGCTGCTGGGGCTGGGGGTGTGCGTGCTGGGCATCCTGGTGTGCGGCCGGGCGGGGCTACTGAAGGAAAAGTCGCAAACCCAGGCTGAGAAGCGCTCGGTCATTGCGGAGTTTGACCTGCGCAAGGGGCTGGCGGTGGCCGTTTTCAGCGGCATCATGAGCGCCTGCATGTCGTTTGGGCTCACGGCTGGGCAGCCGCTGGCGGCCCTGGCGGCCCAAAACGGCACCAACCCGCTGTTCGTGAATAACGCCGTGCTGGTGGTGATCCTGCTGGGGGGCCTCACCACCAACGCCATGTGGTGCCTGTACCTGAACGCGAAAAACCACACGTTCAGCGACTACCGCAACCCGTCGTTTCCGGCCCTGCGCAACGTGGCGTTTTGCGCCTTGGCCGGGCTCACGTGGTACTTCCAGTTCTTCTTTTACGGCATGGGCGACAGCCAGATGGGCGCCTACCGCTTCTCGGGCTGGACGCTGCACATGGCCTTCATCATCGCCTTCAGCAGCATGTGGGGCCTGCTGCTGCACGAGTGGCGCGGCGCCAACCGCCTGACGCGGCGCACCATCACGCTGGGCATCGGCATCGTCATCCTATCGACGGTAGTGGTGGGGTACGGCAATTACCTGGCGGGCTGAATTATTCGCTTAGTTTTTATATCATTTCTAAGTAACAAAGTGCTTCGGCTAAGCCAGAAATCGGTAAGCTTGCGGACTTGATCAACCAGCTGGCTTTTTCCCATGTACCACTTGCAGCTTGACCCGCTTGACCAGATGCCCAAGTACAAGCAGATTGTACAGTCCATCATCGGGGACATTGAGCGCGGGACGTTGAAAACGGGTGTGCAGCTGCCCTCTATCAGCGAAATGAGCGAGGAGTACTACCTGGCCCGCGACACGGTGGAAAAAGCCTACCGGGAGCTGCGCGAGCGGGGCTTCATCAACTCGGTGCAGGGCAAGGGCTACTACGTGCTCTCGCGCGAGCCTGACAAACTGAAGATTCTGCTGGTATTCAACAAGCTCAGCTCCTACAAAAAGGAGATTTACTACGCCTTTCTGGAGGCCCTGGGCAGCCGGGCCACCGTGCACCTGGAAATTCACCACTACAGCGCGGAGCTTTTCCGGCAGATCATTGCCACCAACCTGGGCAAGTACAGCCACTACGTGGTCATGCCTCACTTCACGTACACCACGCCCCCGGAAGAATACTTGCGCGTGCTGCGCAGCATTCCGCCCGCGCAACTGGTGCTGCTCGACAAGAACGTGCTGGAGCCGCAGTACCCCAGCCTGGCGGTGTACCAGGACTTCGCCCTCGACATCGGGGGGGCCCTGGACTCGGCCGCGCGACCTGGAGAAGTACCCGCGCATGCGGATGATTTTGCCCAGCGACGAGAACTTTCCGATTGAAATCGACCAGGGTTTCCGCCAGTTTTGCACTTACAACGACAAGGACTACGCGGTGCGCGAAAATGCCCGCGAAGAAGTGCTGGAATTCGGCACCTGCTACGTGGTGCTGCGCGAAACCGACCTGGTGGAGTTGGTCAAAAAAATCCGCCAAACACCTTACTTGCTGGGCCGCGAAATTGGCATTATCAGCTTCAACGAAACGCCCCTAAAGGAACTCCTGGGCATGACTGTCATTACCACCGATTTCCAGCAGATGGGCCGCACGGCAGCCCAGCTGTTGCTGGAGGGCAAGAGCGAAAAGGTGCGCAACCCCTTCTACATGATTCGCCGGGGCTCCATTTGAAGGCGGTTGGCGCTGGCCCGCGGCCCGCACTACACAACCCAGGGGCCCTATTACAACTACAAACTTAGGGGGCCCCACCACCGGGGCCTAGTCAGGCAGGAGAGTGCAGAAAGGTTGCCGCAGCGACACCTTAGTCCTTTGTGAGGCAGCTGGCAGAGGCTAGCTGGTACCTCGCGGCAGCAGTTGGCCCCACCACCTTGCTCCAATACTTTTTTTACGTTCCATACTGCCCAGCCGATGCTTCCCGCCCAGCAACTCCACGACCTGAACGCGCCATTGGTGGCCGACCACGAGGCCAACTACCACCACCTGGGCGACCAGCTCAACCGGCGCGGCGCGGCCGGCGCGGCGTCTGTGGTCGCGCAGCTGCGGCAGTTTCAGGTGGCCATCCCCAGCTGGGCGCTGGGTACGGGGGGCACCCGCTTCGGGCGCTTTCCGGGCGGGGGCGAGCCTCGCTCGCTGGAAGAGAAAATTGCCGACGTGGCCCTGCTGCACCAGCTCAACGGCTCCTCGAACGCCATTTCGCTGCACATTCCCTGGGACATCCCGACCGACGTGGCTGGCACCCGGCAGCAACTGGCGGCCGCCGGGCTGCGCATTGATTCAATTAACTCCAACACCTTTCAAGACCAGCCCGGCCAGGCGCAGACTTACAAGTTTGGCTCGCTTGCCAGCACCGATGCGGCGGTGCGGGCGCAGGCGGTGCAGCACAACATCGAGTGCCTGGGCTATGGCCAGCAGCTGGGGGCCCAGGTGCACACCGTATGGCTGGCCGACGGCTCCAACTTCCCGGGCCAGCAGCACTTTCGCGGCGCCTACCAGCGCACGCAGGAGAGCCTGACCGCCATCTACGAGGCCCTGTCCTCCGACTGGACGCTGCTTATCGAGTACAAGCCCTACGAGCCCAACTTCTACTCGATGGTGATACCCGACTGGGGCACTTCCTATGCCCTGTGCCAGGCCCTGGGCCAGCAGGCGCAGGTGCTCGTGGACCTGGGCCACCACCTGCCCAACACCAACATCGAGCAGATCGCGGGCCGCTTGCAGCACTTCGGGCGGCTGGGGGGCTTCCACTTCAACGGCTCGATGTACGGCGACGACGACCTGACCACCGGCAGCATCAAGCCCTTTCAGCTGTTCTTGATCTTCAACGAGCTGGTGGACAGTGCCCAGGACGCCACCGTGCACAACCCCGCCGTGGCTTACATGATCGACGCCAGCCACAACACCAAGGACCCGCTCGAAGACCTGCTGCAATCGACCGACAACATCCTGACGGCCTACGCCAAAGCGCTGCTCGTGGACCGCCCGGCCTTGCAAGCCGCCCAGGCAGCCAACGACGCGGCCCTGGCCGAGGACCTGCTGCGCGACGCCTTCCTCACCGATGTGCGGCCGCTGGTGGCCGAAGCCTACCGCCAGAGCGGCGGGGCCCTGCGCCCGGTCGCGGCCTACCGCCAGGCCACGCACCGGGCCGGCCTCATCGCGCAGCGGGGACGCCACGCGCTTGCCACCGGGCTATGAGAAAGCCGGTGTACGCCATTTTCGACGTGGGCAAGACCAATAAAAAAATCCTGCTCTTCGGGGAAGACCACCAACTGCTAGAAGAGCGCCAGCACGTGTGCCTCGAAACGGTCGACGACGACGGCTTCCCTTGCGAAACATTGGAACGCCTCAGCCACTGGGTGCTCAGCAACTGGCACGAGCTGCGCCACCACCCCAACTACCTGCTCAAGGGCGTCAATTTCACGGCCTACGGCGCCAGCTTCGTGCACCTGGGCGCCAACGGGCAACCGGTGGCCCCGCTCTACAACTACCTCAAGCCGCTACCCGAGCGCATCGCCGCGCAGTTTTACGCCGCCCTGGGCGAACCCGTGGAAGAGTTTGCCACGGCCACCTGCTCGCCCCGACTGGGGATGCTGAACTCTAGCTTACAGCTCTACTGGCTCAAGCACGCCCGGCCCGCGCTATACGCGCAGGTGCACACCTCGCTGCATTTGCCGCAGTACTTGTCTTACCTGATTACGGGCGAGAAGTTCAGCGATTATACTTCCGTGGGCTGCCACACGGCGCTCTGGGACTTTGCCCGGCACGACTACCACGCCTGGGTACGCCGCGAGGGCCTCGACGCCAAGCTGGCCCCGCTGCTGCAGGACCCCATTGCGGCGGTGGTGGACGGCGTGCTGGTGGGGGTGGGTTTGCACGACTCGTCGGCGGCGGTGCTGCCCTACCTGCGCGCGCACTCCCAGCCCTTTCTGCTCGTTTCGACTGGCACCTGGGCCGTCACCTTCAACCCCTTCAACCAGCAGCCCCTCACCACCGAACTACTGCGGCGCGACTGCCTCAGCTTCCTCTCGCCCAAGGGCCAAGGGGTGCTGGCCGCGCGCGTGTTTCTGGGCCACGAGCACGACTATCAAGTGCAGCGCATCGCCGAGCACTTCCGCATCGAACCCGAATTGCGTAACGAGTTCTACAAGTCGCAGGTAAAAGCCCAGCCGCTTGACCCGGCGACCGCGCCCTTCCAGCCGTGGTGCATGCACGGCACGGGGCCCTATCCCGAGCAGCCAACCCAAGTATGGGACCTGGCGGGCTTTCGCACGGCCGGCGATGCCTACCAGCACTTAATGAGCGGGTTGGTAGAGGTGCTGGTCACATCCATCAAGCTGGTGTGGCAGGAGGAGTCCACCATCTTTCTGGACGGGGGCTTTGCGCGCAACCCCTTGTTTCGGGAGCTCCTGGCCGAAGCCTTTCCTGGCGTTACCCTTCACACCCTGGAGGTGCCCCAGGCCACGGCCCTGGGGGCCCTGCTGTACCTGGAGCAGGGCGTGGCGCAGAAAAAGACCGAAGCGCTTTTCCCTTAACCTCCTTACTGCCCGCTGCCTACCCAACGGTAGCCCGCGGGCGCAACCCATGAAAGTCGCCTTATTCGTCCCGTGCTACGTCGACCAATTTTACCCCCAGGTGGCCATTGCCTCGTTGCAGCTATTGGCCAAGCTGGGGGTGGCGGCGGCTTTTCCCAAGCAGCAAACCTGCTGCGGGCAGCCCATGGCCAACAGCGGCTGCGAGCAGGATGCCAAGCCGGTCTATCACCATTTCGTGGATACGTTCCGGGACTACGACTATGTGGTGGGGCCCGCCGGCAGCTGCGTCTACCACGTGCGCCAGCACTTCGACATCATCGACCAAACCCCCGCCGTGCAACACGTGCGCACGGCTACGGTAGAGCTGTTCGACTTCATCACCCAGGTGCTGGGCATTACGGAGCTGCCGGGCGCCTACCCCCACCGGGTGGGCTTGCACCTAAGCTGCCACGGCCAGCGGGGCCTACACCAGGCCAACGAATCGGAAATGACACCCGTGCGCGACGGCCGCCTGCGTCGGCTCCTCGCGGGCTTGGAAGGGCTGGCGCTAACCGAGCTGGACCGCAACGACGAGTGCTGCGGCTTTGGCGGCACTTTTTGCGTGTCGGAAGCGGCCATCTCCGCGCGCATGGGCCAGGACCGCCTGGCCGACCACGTGCGCAACGGCACCCGCGTCTTGACCGGGGGCGACATGTCGTGCCTGATGCACCTGGAAGGCCTCGTGCGCCGGCGCCAACTCCCCATGCGGGTGCTACACGCCGCTGAAATCTTTAACGGGGCCCTAGCCTGAATTATGAGCCAAGCCCCAAACCACGCCGACCGTTCCGAACGGTTCCTACTCGACGAAGAGCGTACCACCTGGCACGACGAAACGCTGTGGTTTATTCGCCAGAAGCGCGACCGAGCAGTGTACGCCACGCCTGAATTTCAGGAATTACGAGAGCTGGCCTCCCAAATCAAGGACCACACCCTGAGCCGGTTGGCTGAGTACCTCGAGCAATTCGAAGCGAGGGCCCTGGCCAACGGCGTGCATGTGCACTGGGCCGCCGACGCCGAGGAGCACAACCGCATCGTGCTCGACATTGTGCGGCAGGCCAGAGCCACGCGGGTGGTCAAAAGCAAGTCCATGCTCACGGAAGAGTGCCACCTCAACCCGCACCTGCTAGCCCACGGCGTGGAAGTGATTGACTCCGACCTGGGTGAGCGCATCATCCAGTTGCGCGACGAGGCCCCTAGCCATGTGGTGCTGCCCGCCATCCACCTCAAAAAAGAAGACGTGGGCGAAACCTTCTGGCAGCACCTGGGCACTGAGAAGGGCCTCACCGATCCGCAGCAGCTCACCGAGGCTGCCCGCCAGCACCTGCGCGCGAAGTTCCTGGCCGCCGAGGTGGCCATTTCTGGCGTAAACTTCGCAGTAGCCGAAACCGGGTCGGTGGTGGTGTGCACCAACGAGGGCAACGCCGACCTGGCCATTGGCCTGGCCCGCGTGCACATTGCCTGCATGGGGATGGAAAAGCTCGTTCCACGCCTCTCCGACTTGGCCGTGTTCACGCGCCTTTTAACCCGCAGCGCGACCGGCCAGCCCATCACCACCTACACCTCGCACTTCACCCGGCCGCTGCCAGGCCGGGAGTTGCACGTGGTCATCGTCGACAACGGCCGCAGCCAGCAGCTGGGGCGGCCCGACTTCCGGGCCTCGCTCAAGTGCATCCGTTGCGGGGCCTGTATGAACACCTGCCCAGTGTACCGGCGCAGCGGCGGCCACAGCTATGACTTCACCATCCCGGGGCCCATCGGAGCCATTCTCTCGCCCAACATCGACATGCGCAAGCACGCCTCGCTGCCGTTTGCCAGCACGCTCTGCGGCTCGTGCACCGACGTGTGCCCGGTGAAGATTGACATCCACACCCAGCTCTACAAGTGGCGGCAGGTGCTGGGCGCGGCCGGCGAGATTCCGGCCAGCAAGAAGTGGAGCATGAAGCTGCTGAGCCGCGTCCTCGCGCGGCCCGGGTTGTTCGCCGCCGGCGGCTCGTTTGCCCGGTTCGGGCTGCGTTTCGTGCCCCACGCCCTGAGCCACGCCCCGGGCTACAACCCCTGGGCCATTGCCCGCGAGCTGCCCGCGCCCCCCCAGCAAAGCTTCCGCGCGTGGTACGCCCAGCAGCGCCCTAACCAGGCATGAGCATGCCTTCCCGAGAAAAAATGCTGGCCGCCGTCCGGGCCAGCCAGCCCGCTGCCACTCCCCTGCCAGTAGTGCCAGCGTTCACCGGGCTGGCTTCGGTGGCACGTTTCACTGCGGCACTGACTGGCATTAGCGGGCGAGTTGTCGTGCTCGAGGGCTGGCACGCGCTGGCCGCGGCGGTAAGCCAGCTGTTCCCAGCCGATTACCGCTTGGCTTCGGCCATCTTGCCCGCCACGGTGGCGGTAGCCAGTAATACGCCCATCGACCGCTTGGCCCCCATCGACCTAGCCGTATTGCGCGCTGAATTCGGGGTGGCCGAGAATGGGACCGTGTGGCTGCCCGAAGCCCATATGCTGCACCGGGCCCTGCCCACCGTCACGCAGCACCTGGTGCTGGTGCTCGACCAGCGCAACATCGTGGCCACCATGCACCAAGCCTACGCTCAGCTGCCTGACGTGGGCGGCTACGGCGTGTTCCTAGCCGGGCCCTCCAAAACGGCTGATATTGAGCAGTCGCTGGTTATTGGTGCTCACGGGGCTCGTAGCCTCACGGTGCTGCTACACTAGAGCGGTTTCGGAGTCAGTGGCTAGTAGCGCGAACTTTGTAGTTCGTGTCGCTGCCCGGCCATCGCCCGGACGAAGCGAGCGACGCGAACTACAAAGTTCGCGCTACTGCCCGTTGCGCTGTACACTAACCTGGAAACTGCTCTAGGTTGTACGGACAATTATCTTTGCGTTGGTGAGCAATCTGGACGAAATCAGTGACCGTGCGTGGGCCGCTTTGGCGCCTCACTTATCAGGTAAAGCCGGCGATGTGGGCCGGACAGGTGTCGATAACCGGCTCTTTCTCAACGCAGTATTTTGGGTGGCGCGCCACGGCTGCGCCTGGCGCACACTGCCGGCTCGCTTTGGCAAGCACGACACGCTGCGCAAGCGCAGCCGGCGCTGGGCCCAAAAGGGAATCTGGCAACGCTTGTTCGAGGCGGTGCAGGCGCCCGATTTGGACGGGGTGCTGCTCGCCTCGGCCGTGGTGCGGGCGCACGCCCAAGCGGCCGGCAGCCGAAAAAAAGCCGCGTCGGCGACGAAGCCCGCGGCCGGAGTCACGGCGGGCTGACGACCCAGATTCACGCCGTAGTCGATGCGCTGGGCAACCCGCTGCGCGTGGTGCTCGGGCCCGGCCAGCACGCCGATGGCCGGCGCGTGACCGACCTGCTCGCGGCCGCGGAAGGGGCCGGCAACGTGCTGGCCGACAAAGCCTACGACACAGCCGCCGTTTTGGCCCAGGTGGCCGCCCTGGGTGCCCAGGCCGTGATTCCCAGCAAAAAAAACCGCCTCGTTCAACGGGTGATTGACCGAAATCTGTACCGGGACCGCAACAAAGTCGAACGCTTTTTCAGGCGCCTTAAGCAGTTTCGCCGGCGGGCCACGCGCTACGATAAAACGGCCAGCCGCTTTTTGGGAATGATCCATTTTGTCTCCGCCTTGTTGTGGCTGCGCTAATCGTCCGTACAACCTAGTCAACCGGCTGGTTCACCTGTTCTTTATCAAGTACGCCGGCACCACCTACGAACCCCTACCCGTGGACCAGTTGCTGGAGCACGGCGACGTGCTGCCCCTGGCGGGGGGGCCTGGAAGTCATCTATACGCCCGGCCACAGCGCGGGCCATATCTGCCTGCTCCTGCGGCAAGCCGGCGTGCTGGTGGCCGGCGACCTCTGCTCGAACGTGGCGGGGCTCACCTACAGTACCCTCAACGAGGACCGGGCCTTGGCCCAGCAGAGCATTCTGCGCGCGGCGGAGTACCCGTTCCAGCGCGCGGTGTTTGGCCACGGCGACGCCCTACCCGCGCCAGCGGCCCAGCACTTGAAAGACCCGTTTGCCAACGCTTAGGGTGGGGCCCTGACCAAAACAGGTAACGGCCCTAACGGCATTGCCTGTGGGTAGCGACTCGGGGCGAGCCGGGCGGGGGTAACTCACTGGTTTGACCGGCGCTATGCGGCTCAGGCAAACCCCGAGCTTACCAGTGCGCTCGGCGCAGCTTTTCCGGATCTAGTACGCGAATATGCTTGGGGGTCAGCTCAATTAGGCCATTTTGGTTGAACTCGCTCAGGGTGCGAATCAGGGATTCGGGGGCGGTGCCGACTAGGGCGGCCATGTCGTCGCGCAGGAGCTGGATGGTGGCGGCCGGGTCGGCGGCGGTGGGCTCGTAGAGGCGCAGCAGCATGTCGGCCACCCGGCGGCGGATGCTGTTGTAGGCCATCGCGAGTAGCTGCTGCTCGCGCTCGCGCACGCGGCCCGCCAGCAGGTGGATGAACTGCTGGCCCACGGCCGGGTTGCGCAGCAGCAGCTGCGAAAAATCGTCCTGCGGAATGTAGACCAGCTCTGAGTCGTCGACGGCCACGGCCGAGTCGGGGTGCGGGGTGTGGCCTAGGAGGGCTAGGTAGCCGAAGAACTCGCCGGGGCCGTAAAAACCGGTAATCAGCTCCTTGCCGGCTTCGGTGGTTTTCACGGTTTTGATGCGGCCGGTTTGCACGAAATACACCCGCGTGGCCTCGTCGCCTTCGAGGTACACGTCCTGCTTGCGGCGCACGGGGTGGGCGCGGCGGTCGGCCGAGAGGCTGGCCAGCTGGCCCACGGCGCGGGCATCGTCCAGAAACTCGTTTAGGCCCCCGGCTTGCAAGTCGTAGTCGGGCTTGAGGTGCTGGAAGCGGGCAAGCCGGCCACTGATGGCGCTCAGCAACTCGTTCTCGCTGAAGGGCTTGGTGAGGTAGTCGTCGGCGCCCAGCTCCATGCCACGGCGCTGGTCAGTGCGCTCGGTTTTGGCGGTGAGGAAGATAAAAGGCACGCCCGCCAGCTGGGGGTTTTGGTTGAAGATGTGTAGCACACCGTAGCCGTCGAGCACGGGCATCATGATGTCGCAGATAACTAAATCGGGCTTTTGGGCCAGGGCGCTTTCCACGCCGAGCTTGCCGTTTTCGGCGGTGCGCACGGTGTAGCCAGTCAGGCCGAGCAGTTCGGCCGTGTTTTCCCGGATAAAGACGTCGTCCTCAATCAGCAGAATCGTTTTCATAAGGAATGGTGACGGTGACGGTGGTGCCCTGGCCCAGGGCGCTGCGCAGGGCAATGGTGCCCCCCATCAGCTCGAGGTACTTGGCGATGATGTAGAGGCCCAGGCCGGTGCCGGGCACGGTGCTGACGTTGCGGGCCCGAAAAAACCGCTCAAATAGGTGCGTCTGGTCTTCCGGGGAAATGCCCACGCCCTGGTCTTCAATGCTCATTATTAATTGATTATCCTGGCAAGTAGCCCTTACCGTCACCACCGAGTTGTCGCCCGAATACTTGAGGGCATTGGAGAGCAGGTTGACCAGGATTTTGCGCAGCAGCGACGAATCGAGCCGAAACGGGGCGGGGCAATCGACCAGCCGCACAATGGTTTGGCCGGGCTTGCGCAGGCTCTGCACGTCGGCCAGGGTTTCGGTGAGCAGCGTGGCTAGGTCGAGGGTGGTGGGCCGCGCCTCCATCGTGCCTTCCTCAATGCGGCCCACCGAGAGGAACTCTTCCAAGATGGCGTTCAGGTGGTTCACGGAAGCTTCGATGCGCACTAGGTGGCGCACGCGCTGGGTTTGCTGGTCGGCGCCGGCGTACTTGCCGATGAGCGTAGCCGAGGTGAGCACGGCCGTGAGCGGGGTGCGAAACTCGTGCGAGGCCATGCTCACGAAGCGTGATTTTAATTCGCCCAGCTCCTGCTCGGCGGCCAGGGCTTTGGCCAGCTCCTGGCCGCGCTTTTCGAGCTGCGCCAGGGTGCTGAGCAGAGCGTGGGTGCGGTCGGCCACCTTCTGCTCCAGCTCGGCGTTGAGGCGGGCCACGTGCTGGTGCTGGGTGATGAGCTCCTGCTCAGCGGCCTGCTTTAGGCTGGTATCGAGGATGTAAGCCACCACGTACAGCTCCTCGTCGAGGTAGAAGTAGCTCAGGCTGACTTCGACCGGAAACACGGAGCCGTCCTGGCGCTTGCCCAGCAGGGCGCGGTGGGCCCCCATGCTGCGCACCTGCGGGTGTTGGTTGAAGTAGTCGCGCAGTTGCTCGTGGCGGCGCCCGGCGGCGTCGGGCACCAGCGCCTCGATGCGCTGGCCCAGCAGCGCGGGCTGCGGATAGCCAAAGAGCTGCCCCGCCAACTCATTGGCCGACACCATAATACCAGCCTTGTCGCAGACGATAATGCCGATGGTGGCATTGGTGAATACGGCCTCGAAGCGCCGCACGCTGTGGGCCAGGGCGCGCTCGGCGCGTTGTAGGGGGCTTTGCTCGGTGAGGCACACGAGCAACGCGGCCCGGCCCGCGGCCTCAAAGTGCGTGAGCCGCAAATAGGCCAAAAACGGCTCGCCGGTGTGGCGGCGGATGGTGGCTTCCAGCTCGTGGTGGCCTTCGCGCCGGGTGAGCGCGCACAGGGCCGTCCACTCGTTGGTCGTCCAGGGGGGAGTGCGCAGCGAGTGGTCGGGGTCGGCTAGGAAATCGGCTTCCGAGGCGTAGGCCAGCAGCTGCACGGCCCGGGGGTTTACCTGCGTAAACCACCCTAGGTCAATATCATAGATGCCCACAAACTCCTGCGAGTGGGTGTAGAGCAGGTCGGAGAGGATGGTGGTGTAGGCAGCGGCAAGCATGGGCGGGGTAGTGGCCGGCTAGGGCAGGATTCCCGGTAAAGGTCGGCCTTTTGGGGGTTGTAAAACCTGATAAAAATCAGGTAGCTGGGCCGCGCTACGTCATGCCGGGCGGCGGGTGGGTCCCGATACTTTTGCAGCTTCCCTACTAGGCATTCCGCTGGGCGCTGGCCCAAATAGCCTTTGGTCGTCATGCTCATCTGGTGTCCGCTTGTCGAAGCATCACTACCGCTTCATCAGGGCCGTTCAATGAAGCGGTAGTGATGCTTCGACAAGCGGACACCAGATGAGCATGACAACGCGCCCTCCTACGCTCCTACCCCCACGCCCTCCTACCCTAATTCTCCGTGTCCGTCACCACTTTACTTGCCGAAACCGGCACCATCACCCGGTTTGCGGGGCGGTTTTTCCGGGAGGGGTTTCGGCCGCGCTACGAGTGGCAGGAGCTGCTTTACCAGTGCTATGCCGTTGGCTACCAGTCGCTGCCGCTGGTGGGCATCACGGGCTTCATCATGGGGCTGGTGCTCACGCTGCGGCTGCGGCCCACCATGGTGCAGTTCGGGGCCGAGTCCTGGATTCCGGTCATGGTGGGGCTCACTATTATTCAGGAGCTGAGCCCCATCATCACGGGGCTGATGGTGGCCGGCAAGGTGGGCTCCAGCATCGGGGCCGAGCTCAGCTCGATGCGCGTGACCGAGCAGATTGACGCCATGGACGTGTCGGGTACCAACCCGTTTAAGTATTTGGTGGTCACGCGGGTGCTGGCCACCACGCTCATGGTGCCGGTGCTCACGCTGCTCTCCGACGCCATCGGGCTGTTTTCAGCTTACGTGGGCGTCAATATGCAGGGCTCTACTTCTTTGATGCTGTTTGTCAACCACATTCTGGGCCGCCTCACCTACGGCCAGGTGCTGCCGGCGGTGGCCAAAACCTTCTTTTTTGGCTTCGCCATCGGCCTCATCAGCTGCTACAAGGGCTACTACGCCAGCAACGACACGGCCGGCGTGGGCCGCGCCGCCAACTCAGCGGTGGTGGCCGGCTCGCTGGCCGTTTTTCTGCTCGACCTGGTGGCCGTGCTGGTGAGCACCGCGCTGGGGCTTATCTGATGGTGAAACCCATGCTCCCTACCCCCGCCCCGGCCGCTGCGGCGCCCCTACCCGCCCCCACCGAGGCCGTGCTCACGGTGGCCGGCGTCAGCCTGACTTTCGGCGACAACCACGTGCTGCAAGACTTTTCGCTGACCCTCAACCGGGGCCAGAACATCGTGGTGCTGGGCAAGTCGGGAGCAGGCAAGTCGGTGCTTATCAAGTGCATCATTGGCCTGCTGAAGCCCGACGCGGGCACCATCACGGTGCTGGGCCAGGACGTGGGGGCCCTCGACCACGCCGGCCTCGACCGGCTGCGCACCAAGCTGGGCTTCCTTTTCCAGAGCAACGCCCTCTACGACTCCATGACGGTGCGCGAAAACCTGCTCTTTCCGCTGCGCCGCCAGTGGCTGGCCCATACCCCGACCCAGGAAAACGAGCTGGTGCAGCAGGCCCTCACCGACGTGGGCCTGGCCGACACGGCCGCGCTGTTGCCCGCCGCCCTGTCGGGGGGCATGCGCAAGCGCATCGCACTGGCCCGCACGCTCATCCTGCGGCCCGACATCATCCTCTACGACGAGCCCACCACCGGCCTCGACCCCATCACGGGCCGCGAAATCGACCACCTCATCCGGGCCGTGCAGGCCAAATACAACACCTCGGCCCTCATCATCTCGCACGACTTGGCCTGCGTGCGCCTCACCGCCGACCGCGTGGTCCTGCTCGCCGAGGGCCGCTGCTACGCCGAAGGCACCTACGCCGAGCTGAGCGCCAACGAGGACCCCAGGGTGCACGACTTTTTCATTTAAAGGCTCCGGTCCGCCGGCGCGAGCAGGCCGACCGGTTGTCGTTGCTGATGTTATTCAGCCCGCGCCAGGAAAAGCGCTTGCGCAGTTAAGGCAGACCGATTGAATCTGCTTAACAACGTTAGCAACGACAACCAGTCGGCCGGCTCGCGTCGGCGGACCGGGGCCGAACAACCTCGTATTCATTTTCCTACCCCCCTCTTCATGTCCCAAAATTCTCCTGGTAATACCGTGCGCCTGGGCCTGTTTACGGTGCTAGGCGTGGGGTTTCTGCTGGGGCTGCTCTACCTGATGGGCCGCCAGCAAAACCTGTTTGGCCGCAGCCTGGTGGTGCGGGCCGATTTTCGCAACGTGTCGGGCCTGCTCACCGGCAACAGCGTGCGGCTGGGCGGCATCGCGGTGGGCAATGTCAAAGCCATTGATTTGCTGAACGATAGCACCGTGCGCGTATCCATGAGCCTGAGTACAGATGCCCAGGGCTTCGTGCGCCAAAACGCGGTGGCCGCCATCGGCACCGACGGGCTGGTGGGCAACACCATTATCAACCTCACGGCCCAGGCCGCGCCCGCCCCGCCCGTGCAATCGGGCGACGTGCTGCGCACCAAGACCCCGCTGGCCCTCGATGCCATGCTCGGCACCCTCGACATCTCCAACAAGAACCTGGTGGCCATTACCCGCAGCCTGCGTCAGATGACGGCCAAGCTCGACACCAGCGCCCTCTGGCAGCTCCTGAATGACCAGCAGCTGCCCGCCCACGTGCGCCAAAGCCTGGGCCACGTGGCCGCTGCCAGCGCCCAGCTGCAGCGCGCCGCTACCGATGCCGCGCAGCTCACGCAAGGCGTGCGCCAGGGCCGGGGCCCCCTGGGGTACTTGCTGACCGACAAGGCCTTGCCCGCGCAGCTGGGGCACGCCGGCCGGCAACTGGCCAGCACCACCGACACGCTGGCCGCTACCGTGGCCGGCCTGCGGCACCAGCTGCTGGCCGGTCGGGGCCCCGCCCACACGCTGCTGGCCGACACCACCGCCGCCCGCCAGGTGCGCCAAAGCCTGCGCAGCGTGCAGCAAAGCACCCAAAAACTCGACCAAAGCATGACGGCCCTGCAACACAACTTCTTGCTGCGCGGCTATTTTAAGAAGCAGGCCAAGCAAAAAGCCCGCGCCGCCGCCGACTCGGTGGCCCACCCAGGGCCCCCGCGGCCCGGCAGCTAGGCCGGCGGGCAAGGGCCCCGGGCCAAGTAGCCTGATATATGTCAACTACTTAGGCGGCGAATTGCATGTCGGAGCCGGGCGGCCCTGGCCTAGTTTTGCCTTTGCTCGTATTTCATGCCCCTACCCCCCTTCCGCCATGCCCTTTCTCCCCTCCGCGCCCGCCCTGCCCGCCGATGCCGATGCCGCGGTGCTGCTGGTGCTGCTGCCGCCGGTGGGTACGGCGCACCCGTGCGGGCGGCCACGCTGGCTGCCCTGCTTGCCTTGCAGCAGCAGTTGGGCAGCGCGGTGCAAGTGCTGTCGGTAGATGAGGCTACCCACCCAGCGGTGGTGCGCAGCTTCCACGCGGCCGACTTGCCGGCCTTCGTGCTGGTGCGCCGGGGCGTGGAACTGTGGCGCCAGCAGGGCCTGCCCGAGGACGAAGCTATTGCGGCGCAGCTGCTGGCCCGGCTCGCCCTACCCCCCGCCAGTTAGGCTAGTTGCCGGGGCTAGCTGGACTTTAATCTGGTTAAAATGGATTGGTTATCAACCCTTACGGCGTAGCTTCACTGACCGGAAGCGCTGCCTTGGCCCGGCAGGGTGCCGCCCGCGGCGGGCTTTTCTTCACTCCTTGCCATCATGGGCCTGTACCACCTCTTCTACCAAAGCCAGGCACGACAGCCCTTCGATGCGGCGGCGCTGACGGCCCTGCTGCACCAGTCCCGCGCCTACAACCGCGCGCATCACCTCTCGGGTCTGCTGCTGCACACGCCCGACGGCCGGTTTTTCCAGATTCTGGAGGGCGAGGAAACCGTAGTGCGGGCGCTCTACTACGACCGCATCGTGGCCGACCCGCGCCACCACCGCTGCCGCCTGCTCGGGGCCGGCCCCTGCCCCGAGCGCAGCTTTGCCGACTGGAACATGGGCTTCCGCGTGGCCAATGCCGCGGAGCTGCACGCGCTGCTAGCCGTAGGGTCCCCTGCCGACTTGGTACTGTTTGCCCCGCAGCCCCGCGTGCGCCCCGAACTGTTGGCGCTGCTGCTGGATTTTGTGGCTGACCACGAGACGGCAAACGGGTAGGAAATTATTCACCAATAATTTGCATTCATTCTACATTCTCTTACGAAGTAGTTAAGTAGTCGAGAGAAAAGAAAAAGCGTCCCGAAAAGCCAGCCGCCGCCTCACAGCAGATAAAACCCTTCGGGGGCGAGCGGCGCGGGCACGGCGGTTTCGAGCAGCAGCTGGCGCAGGTTGATTTCGACGGTGCGGGCCAGGGCCGTGACCGGCGTATCGGTGGGCTGGTTGCTGAAGGGGTCTTGCAGCTGGCGGGCGGTGCGTTCGAGCAGGAAAAAGGTGGAGGCGGTGGTCAGCAGCACCGGAATTTCCCACAGCCCGATGGTTTGCACCAGCCCCAGCGAGAGCGTGAGCAGAAACAGGTAGATGAAAAAATGCACCAGCCGCCGGTAGCTGGCCGGAAACACGGTGCTCTTGAGGCGCTCGGCCTGGCCCAGCGCGTCGCAGAGGCGCGCCAGCGTGGCATCGAGCTGCACCTGCTGGAAGGCATTGAGGGCCCTCTGCGCGTAGAGCTGCTTGAGCTGCGCCGTGTGCAGGGCCAATAGTGCCAGGGGCTGGTTGGCCTGGGCCTGGGCGTAGGCCAGCTCGGCGGGGGGTAGGAACTTGGTGAGGGTGGCGGTGCTGTCGAGGCCCCGCAGGGTTTCGCCCAGGCAGTAGCACCAGGCTATTTGGCGGTGGGCCAGCGCGCGCAGCGGCCTCGGGGCGGCCGATAGAACAGCATCGGGCACGAAGCCGCTGGCCTGGAGCACCAACGTGCGCGAGTCGTTGACGATGGCCCCCCACACCTTGCGGGCCTCCCACCAGCGCTCGTACGACTGGTTAGTTTTGAAAGCCAGCAGCAGCGAAATCAGGCTTCCCAGAATGGTGGGCAGCTGCAACGGCACGGGCGGCAAAAAGACCCCAATCGACAGCTTAAGCAGGTGGAAGAAGCTGGAAATCAGCAGCACCCGCACCAAGTCGGGGCGGATGCCTCGGAAGAGATAGGACGCAGGGAGCTTGGTATCAAGCAGCATAACGGCAGGGGGCGCGTGGCCTACGGGACTAGCAGCATCTGGCGGGCAGCGGCTTCCGAGCTAAAGCCCATAAGCTGGCCATTACCGTTGACCCGCGCCAGCACCAGCTCGGTGGCGAGGTGCCCAAAAAAGTCTTCGGCAAATACTACGGCGTGGCGCAGCAGACCCGCCTGGTGGGCGCGCGGGTACCAGTCAGTGGCCACCCAGGTGGCCAGCTCGTCCCACATCAGGTGCGATTGGCGGCGGTCGTCGAGCAGCCGATGGCAGTGCTGGGCCGGCAGCACCGTCAGTATTTGCTCATAGCCGGCCTGGGTCGAGGCCAGCGTTTGGGCCGGTCCCCAGCGGGCGTGCAGCAGGTCGTCTACCGCGTCGTAGTCGAGCACAAGCGTGGGAGATTCGGCTAAAAGGCGGTGGCGCATGGCATAAACAGAAAGTACCTCTGACTTTGAGGACACTAAAGAAGGCTAGGGCTGTCCGAAGTGGTAAGATATTCTGGGGACTGATTGGGATTTGGGCGAGCCCAAAGCTACCGGGATAGCTCGCCCCAAAACCTGACATAAATCAGGCAAATCCGGAACTTTTACCAGCATAAGCGCGGGCTTCACAGCGGTACTTGCCAGCTATTTCTGGGCGCGTACTACGCCCGCTTTTTTCTTATTTTCCCATGCAGCGTTTCGCGGTATTCGGGCTGGCCGGGCTGCTGGCCCTAGGGTCAAACGCGGCGGCCCTGGCCCAGCAAGTGCCCTCGCCCTACCACACCCAGTTTGCCATGGACGCATCCCTCACGCTGGGACTGGCCGGCCTGAGCGCCACGGGCTTGTACTTGGTACAGCACAAGCGCGTGGCCCCGGCCACCGAGCTGGCGGCGCTGGACCGCGCCCGCGTGCCCGCCCTCGACCGGTTTTCGGCCGGTACCTACAGCGTCCGCGCCCAGGCTACCAGCGACGCGCTCTGCTACGGCACCCTAGCGCTGGTACCCGCCTTGCTGGCCTTCGACGCGCCGGTGCACGGCCGCTACGGCCAGGTAGCGGGCCTCTACCTGGAGACTATGGCCACCACAGCGGCCTTGTTCACGCTCACCGTCGGCACTGTGTACCGCTACCGGCCCTACCTCTACGGGACTGAGGGCGGCGGCCTGCGCGGCGGGGCCGTGGCGGCCGACTCGTTTTTTGGCGGGCACGTGGCCCATACGGCCACGGCCACGTTTTTTGCGGCCCAGGTTTTTCACGATTTCAACCCCGGCTCGCGGGCGCAGCCCTACGTGTGGGGCGCGGCAGCGGCCGTGCCGGCGGTGGTGGCCTACTTCCGCATCCGGGCCGGCAAGCACTTCCTCTCTGACAACCTGGTGGGCTACGCCGTGGGGGCCACGGTGGGCGTGCTGGTGCCCCGCCTGCACCGCACGGCGGCCGGCTACGACGGCGCGGCCCTCCCCCCGCAACACTTCGCCGATGCGCTCATCGGCTGCGCGGTAGGCGCTACGGCGGGGGTAGCGGTGCTGCATTTCTATAAGAAGCTGCACGGCACCGGCTTGTCCCTCACCCCCATACAGGGCCTGAACGTGAACGGCTACGCCTATGGCGGCGTGCGCCTGACGCGGCCACTCTAGTGGGGTACCTTGGCAAGGGTCGAACTTGTTAGGGCAGCCACTTGACTTGGATAAGGCTGATTCGGCTACCCCGTTTTTCCTTTTCACCAACCAACTGGCTCCTCTTCAACGACGGCTAGTCAGCCGGCTAACGCTGACCAATCGGGTTGAAGTTAAGCACAATCAACCCGCACCTTGAGCGCGCGCATCGCGCGTGGCCACTGGGCTGGGGGACCTTTGAGGCCGCCAGCCCGGTGGCCCGGCCGCCGCTTCTGGCGCGGCGGGCAGTAGCACCCCGCGCCGGCGCTTTTTACCGGTGCTCCCCGCCAGCCCTTCTACATGAAATATCCCTTTCGGGCAATCAGCCTTTCTTACCACAAAACGCCCCTAGCGGTGCGGGAACTGCTAGCCCTGGATGAAACGGCGTGTGGCCAGCTGCTGCACGCGCTGCACCACGACCTGGACCTGAATAACCTACTGGTAATCAGCACCTGTAACCGCACCGAGGTGTATTACAGCGCCGCCGCCAACCAAGAACTAGCCATTGTGCAGGCCCTAGGGCGGGTGGCGGGCGTGGCCGATGTGCAGGAATATCAAGCCTGTTTCACGGCGTTTGATGCGGCGGGGGCCGCGGCGCAACACTTGTTTGAGGTAGCCCTGGGGCTGGATGCGCAGGTGGTGGGCGACCCCCAAATCGGCAACCAGGTGAAGCGGGCGTACCAGCGCTCGGCCGCGGCCGACGTGGCGGGGCCGTATCTACACCGCTTGCTACACGCCGTGTTTGCGGCCCACAAGCGCGTGCACCAGGAAACGGCCTTCCGCGACGGGGCCGCTTCCACCTCGTCGGCCACGCTGGAGCTGGTGGCCGAG
>NZ_MDZA01000411.1 GCF_001816125.1 Hymenobacter coccineus
TTTTTCAGTCGTTCGGGCCACTCTGATCATTGCCCCGGGGCCCCTGTTCTTTAGTCAGAGTGCGACGACTGAAAAAGTCGCCGGACCATCCCCGTTTTAGGCCGCCGCTAGCTGTTTGGATTGGCGCATGGCACGGGCTGCTTTCCGACAGCCACCGGCCCGCTACCGGCGGCGGAGCACCGTTACGGCGTCGCCCACGCGCAGGTGGCCGTGGCCGGGGCCCGTCACGTTCTGGCCGAACAATACTTTGCTGCCGGTGCTGCGGTAGCTGGCCAGCGTGCGCAGGGGCTCGCCCTGCGGGGTTTTGGTGGCGGTTTGCTGGTCGATGGTGGTCATTACGCAGCGGGCGCAGCCCTTCACGGCCCGAAAGGGCACTTCGCCCACCCGGAACTCGGCCCAGGCGTCGTCGTCGTAGGCGGGGCCCCCGCTGAACACCAGGTTGGGCCGGAAGCGGTTCAAGAGCACGGGCGCGGGCAGGCGCTGGTTGAGGTCGGCCAGGGCGGCTTCGCCGATAAGTAGGAACGGGTAGGCGTCGGCGAAGCTCACGACTTGGCCCTCGGGGTTGCGCTCGGGCTCCACGTCGCGCCGCACCATGTCGGACATGTACACCAGCCGGATTTCGCGGTCCAGGGCCCGGCTTAGCCATTCATCGGCCACCGCGGGGCCCCGCCAGGCCCACACCAAATCGTCCCAAATCGTGACGAACAGCGTGCGCTCGGGCGTGGCCTCGAACGGGATGTAGAGGGGCAGCAGCTCGGGCCGCTGGCGGTGCGTGAGCAGCCAGCCGTTGTGGGCCGCGGCCACGGCCAGCAGGGCCAGCTCGGGGTGCTGGCGCTGGGTGAGGAACTGATTTTTGGCGTCCACCAGCAGCCAGCGGCGGTCGTGGCGCAGCCCCTGGGGCGTAACCTTGGCCTCGGCCACGGCCACGCCGCCGAGCGACTTGATAGGGTAAATCAGGAGCTGCGAAAGCGTGAGGGAGGCGTCGGGCATGGCGCAAAATTAGGCGCTGGGCGACGTTGGGGCCTCAAAGGCGTGGGAGCAGCGAAATAATAAAGGCCGTCATGCTGAGCGCAGTCGAAGCACTCTCCCGTTGAGCAATTATTTACTGCTGCGATAGAGTTGCTTCGGCTGCGCTCAGCATGACGGCCTTTGAGGCCCGCCCAAAGAACAAGCTATTTACTTGGCCACCGTTTCGGCCAGCTTGATGGCCTCGTACAAATCGACCACGCCGCCGGTGATGGAGAGCGTGGTGAAATCGGCTTTTTTGTCGGTGCCGGGCACACTCACCATCGTGTGGTGCACCTGCGCCGAGCGCCGGATGATGTCCTTGAGCTGCACGGCGGTAAGGGTGGGGAAGTACGATTTGAGGACCGCCGCCACGCCGGCCGTCACGGGCGAGGCCATGCTGGTGCCGCTTTCCATGCCGTAGGTGTTGCCGGGCAGGGTGCTGTAAATGGCCACGCCGGGCGCGAACACGTCGACCTGCTTCTTGCCGTAGTTCGAGAACTCGGCGGGAAGGCTGGCGTCGTCCTTCGCGCTGCTGGCGCCCACCGTGAGCAGGTTGGGGAAGGGCTGGCCGGCGAGGGTGAGGGCGGCCGGGTAATGGTTGCTCACGTCGAGGTTATCGTTCTCATTACCCGCGGCGTGCACCAACAGCACATCGTGGGCGGCGGCGTACTTGAAGGCGGCCTCCACGGCCGGGCGCTCGGGCGAGAATTCCTTGCCGAAGCTCATGTTGATGACCTTGGCGCCGTTATCCACGGCGTAGCGGATGCCGTTGGCCACGTCCTTGTCGCGCTCGTCGCCGTTGGGCACGGCCCGCACCGTCATGATGCGCACCAGGGGCCCCGCCACGCCCTGCACGCCGAGGTTGTTGTCGCGCACGGCGGCAATAATGCCCGATACGTGGGTGCCGTGCAGCGGGTCGGGTCCGTGCAGGTCGTTGTTGCCGTAGAAGCGCTCGTTCACGTCGTCGGGGTTGTCCTTTACGATTTCAGCCCGCGGGTTAAAGCTCAGGTTCAAGGAGTTGTCGAGCAGGTTGCGCTCCTCTTTGGCGCCGCTTTCCAGCTCTTTTTCCAAGGCATCGGTATCGGCCAGGCCCATCTGGCGCAGGTTCTGGTCGAGGGCCCGGCTCAGGTTGCGCATGTTTTCGTTGCTGGACTGGGCCTTGCGCAGCGTGGCGGTGTCGAGGCGCTCCACGCCGAGGTCCTTTTTCAGGGCCCCCACCATCATTTTCAGCGGGCCGGCCATGTCCTCCACCTGGGCGGCGCGCTCGGTTTCCTGCTTGGTGCGGGTGGTGAAGGCCTTTTCGGCCTTGGTGTACAGGTCAAACTCGGGGCGCTGGGCCACCGGCACGGCCGTGCGCAGCTTGCCCTTGAAGCGCGGCCGGTACTTGGCCACGATGCGCGTTACTTCCAGCGACTCGTCGCCCACGCTGCGGCCGTCGGCCCCGCCCAGGAAGTTCCAGCCGTGCACGTCGTCGATGTAGCCGTTCTTGTCGTCGTCGAGGCCGTTGCCGGGAATTTCCTTGGCGTTCGTCCACAGAATGGGTTTTAAATCGACGTGGGCCGTGTCGATGCCGCCGTCAATCACGGCCACAATCACGGCCGTGGGCGCGCGGTTTTTCAGCAGCTCGGCGTAGGCGCGGGTGTCGCCCACGCCGGGCACGCCGTCGAGCTTGGGGTCTTTGAGGTACCACTGGGCGGCGGCGGCCTCGGCGGCCGTGGGCCCTGGAAGGACGGTGGCAGGCGGCGGCGTGGCGGCCGGGGCCTCCGGGGTTGGCGCAAGCGCCACGCTGGTGGCGGTGGCCGGGCTGGGGTTGCCCTGGGCAGTGGTGGTGGGTACGGCCCGGGTGCAAGCCGAGAAAGCTAGGGCGGACAGGGCAAACGCCCAGGGGCGGAAGGTGAAAACGGTCATGCGGGGAGGAAAACGCCGCGGCGGTGCGGCCACAGGCAAAGGAACGGCAAGCGCACGAAAGACGTGCCCGGGGCCCCAAACGTTGCGGGTGGTACGGGGCCGAAAAGGTCAGGGGCCCCGGGGGCGGGCTGCCGGCTTTTTCGCCGGCTGCCCGCTAATCGTTGCAGAAGTGTAGCATCCTTGGGAAGTTGCTGTTCACCGGCCCATTTCACTGCCTCTGTTCAATTATCCTGTTCACCGGCCCCGTTCAACGATTACCGGGCAGCCGGCGAAAAGCCGGCAGCCCGGGCCGGGCAGAGCGTCCAAATATTTGCCTTGCGCAGTAGCTTGCCTGCATGGATTACCAGGCTGATGCGCTTTACCACATCTACAACCGGGGTAACAACGGGCAGCAGCTGTTTCATACGCCCGCGCACTACCACTACTTTCTGGCCAAGCTGCGGCAGCACCTGCGGCCGATCTGCCCCATTCTGGCTTATTGCTTAATGCCGAATCATTTCCATCTATTAGTATTTCCCGGATCGGTGGCGGTGGTCCCGGCGATAGGTAAGGGTGGGGCGTTGCGCTCGCCGCTGGCATCGGGCCTGGGTACTGTACTGAGTTCGTTCTCGCAGGGCATGAACCAGCAGTTTGGCCGCACCGGCTCGTGGTTCCAACGCCGCACCAAAGCCAAGCTGGTGGGCGCGGGCGAGTACCCGGCCACGTGTTTTCACTACATCCACCAAAACCCCGTGCGGGCCGGCCTCGTGCACGAATTGGCCGCCTGGCCTTACAGTTCATTTCCGGATTACGCGGGCCTGCGCCAAGGCACCATGTGCGACCAAAAGCTAGGCCGCGAACTGCTGGACTTACCAGCCGATGGCAAGCACTTTTTAACGGAATCGGCGCAGCTTATTGATCCCGACCGGGTGCACCAACGCCTATATTGAACGGGGCGGGCTGCCGGCTTTTCCGCCGGCTGCCCGCTAATCGTTGCAGAAGTGTAGCAGCCCCTGGGAAGTTGCCGTCCATGGGGCCCCCGCTCACCAGGCCCACAACGATTACCGGGCAGCCGGCGGAAAAGCCGGCAGCCCGGCGCGAAAAGCGCCCGACGTGCCCGCGGCCGGTAACTTCGCGCCCCGAACCGGTTTGCTCTTCTATGCCCCTCTCGCTCCGCACCGCTGCCCGCCTCTGCCTGGCCCTGCTTGTTGTTAACTGCACCTTGTTAACTGAAACCAAGGCCCAGGCCCCTAAAACCTACACATCGTCCGATATTTTGCTGGGCTTGAAAAAGCTCAACGTGCTGGGCTCGGTGATGTACATCGCCGCCCACCCCGACGACGAGAACACGCGCCTCATCGCCTACTTCGCCAACGGCCGCCTGCTCGAAACCAGCTACCTGAGCTGCACCCGCGGCGACGGCGGCCAGGACCTCATCGGCCCCGAGCTGCGCGAGCAGCTCGGCGTCATCCGCACGCAGGAGTTGCTCGCGGCGCGGCGTATCGACGGCGGCCACCAGTTTTTCACCCGCGCCAATGACTTCGGGTTCTCCAAAACGTCGGCCGAAACCTTCACCATCTGGGACAAGGAGCAGGTGCTGGCCGACATGGTGTGGGTCATCCGCCAGCGCCGGCCCGACGTGCTCATCACCCGCTTCCCGCCCGACCCGCGCGCCGGCCACGGCCACCACCAGGCCAGCGCCATCCTGGCCGCCGAAGCCTTCGACGCCGCCGGCGACCCCAAGCGCTTCCCCGAGCAGCTGAAGTACGTGCAAGCCTGGCAGCCCAAGCGCCTGCTCTGGAACACCGGCAGCTTCTTCGTGAAGCCCGGCGAAAACATGAGCGGCTACCTCGGCCTCGACGCGGGCGGCTATAACCCGCTGCTGGGCCAGAGCTACGGCGAAATTGCGGCCCGCAGCCGCTCCAGCCACCGCAGCCAGGGCTTCGGCTCGGCCGCCACCCGCGGCGAGGCGCTGGAGTATTTCCAACCCGTGAAAGGGGCCCCGGCGGCGAAAGATTTGTTCGATGGCGTGGACCAAACCTGGAACCGCGTGCCCGGCGGCGCAGCCATTGGGAAGATGATTGACGAGGTGATTCGGAAATACAACCCCAGCAACCCAAGTGCCAGCGTGGCGGGGCTACTGAAGGTGCGGGAGTTGTTGCAGCGCATGGCTATGCCAAAAGCTCCAGCAGATGAGCGGGTGAGATACTTTCCTGCTCAGAGTTTCTGGGCTGTTGAAAAGCTGAACGAAATACAAAAACTAATAGTAGCTAGCCTAGGATTGAATTTCGAAGCTATTGCTAGCGAAGCTACGGCCACGCCAGGAAAGACAATTGCTGTGAAATTCGAAGGGCTTTCACGTTCGTTAATTCCGGTCGAACTTGATGGAATTAGCTATGATATTCCAGCTGATTCGACAATAAAGAAGCCGGGGGAGTCTCAATTAGCGTTATGCCTTACTACTCGGCGTAGCGTTAAAATCGGCAAGACTTTGCTTCCGAATACTTCCTTTATTCAAACAGTGGACGTGTTTGTGCCAAGCAATGAATCTGTTTCCCAACCTTACTGGTTACGGAAAACCGGCAGCATTGGCATGTATGCTATTCCTGACATTGTGAAACCTGCTTGCACTTCTGGCGGTGATGCGTGGAGCGCAAACTATGATGGTGGAATAAACAGACAACAGATAATAGGTCAACCTGAGAACTACTCGGTTACTGAAATTGCCATTAATCTAC
Source organism: Hymenobacter coccineus (assembly GCF_001816125.1). Taxonomy (GTDB): domain Bacteria; phylum Bacteroidota; class Bacteroidia; order Cytophagales; family Hymenobacteraceae; genus Hymenobacter; species Hymenobacter coccineus. The sequence goes on from NZ_MDZA01000411.1 coordinate 5,634, forward strand.
GAGTTGCAGGTACGCAGATTGGGTATAGAATTCCCGTCCAATACAAGCACACCGACCCCACGCTGGGCGAACTGTACCAGCCGCTGGTGGTGGTGCCGCCGGTGATGGTGAATATCCCCGCCGCCCGCGCCTACGTGTTTGCCGACCAGCAGCCCAAAACCGTTCCCGTGACGCTGCGGGCCGGGCGCGCCGGGGTGCGTGGGGCCCTGGCCTTGCAGGTGCCCACCGGCTGGCAGGTCGAGCCGGCTACGGCGGCCTTCGATTTGAAGAACAAGGAAGATGAGCAGACCGTCAACTTCACGCTGCGCCCGGGCCCCGGGGCCCCCGAGGGCAAGGCCGAAGTGCGCGCCGTGGCCACCGTGGACGGCCAGGCCTACACCCGCGGCATCCAAACCATCGACTACCCGCACATCCCCACCCAAACGCTGTTCCCGGAGGCCGTGGCGCCGCTGGTGAAACTGAACGTGCAGCGCCGGGGCCAGAACGTGGGCTACCTAATGGGCGCCGGCGACGAGGTGCCCGAGGCCCTGCGGCAGCTCGGCTACACCGTCACGCTCCTCAACCCCGCCACCGACCTCACCGCCGAGCACCTCGCCCGCTACGATGCCGTGGTGCTCGGCGTGCGGGCCTACAACGTGCTCGACCGCCTCAAAACCCAGCAGCCCCAGCTGCTCAAGTACGTCGAAAACGGCGGCAACTTGGTGGTGCAGTACGTGGTGAACCGCGGCACTGTGCTGCCTCAGATCGGGCCCTACCCACTCACGCTTTCCAACGACCGGGTGACGGTGGAGGGGGCCCCCGTCACGTTCCTGCAACCCAAAAGCCCGCTGCTGAACGTGCCCAACAAAATCACGGCCAAGGACTTCGAGGGCTGGGTGCAGGAGCAGGGTCTCTACTACCCTTCGGCCTGGGACGCGCACTACACGCCCATCATCGCCAGCAGCGACCCCGGCGAAACGCCCAAGCAAAGCGCCATCCTGGTGGCCGACTACGGCAAGGGCCACTACATCTACACCGGCCTCTCGCTGTTCCGCGAGCTGCCCGCCGGCGTGCCCGGTGCCTACCGTATCCTCACCAACATGGTGTCGCTGGGCAAGTAGGGGAGTAACCGGGTGCAGTGGTCCGGCGACTTTTTCAGTCGTCGGGCCACTCTGGCGTTAGGAGGCGAATAGGGGCCCCAACGGCGGCGTTGGTAGGTGAGAGAAACTAATAAGTAGATACTAAGCTCCGAGTCTGTTGCTTTAATCCAAATCGTTATTGCGTCAGAGTGGCCCGACGACTGAAAAAGTCGCCGGACCACTGCACCCGGTTATCAGTGTATTTTACGCTTGCTATGAAGTTTCAGCCCGGCGGTATCTACCACATTTACAACCGGGGCAATAACCGGGAGCCGATATTCTTTAATAAGGATAACTATCGGTATTTTCTGGGAAAGATGCGCAAGCATCTGCTGCCGCACGCTGATGTGCTGGCGTGGTGCCTAATGCCAAATCATTACCATTGGCTGGTGCGAGTGAAAGATGGGGCCATTGGGGCCCGGTTGGCGCAAGACCTGGGCACGTTCTTTAGCTCTTACACACGGGCCATTCAAAAGCAGGAGACGCGCACTGGCTCACTGTTTCAGCAGCAGTACCAAGCGAAGGAACTGGCCTCGCCAGAATATTTGCTTCAATGTTTCTGCTACGTCCACCAAAACCCGCTGCGGGCTGCACTAGAAGCAGAACCGGGCACCTGGCCCTGGTCTTCGTTTCGCGACTACACAGGGCTGCGCAGCGGCCAATTGTGCGCCCGGCCACTGGCGGCTGAGTTGCTGGACCTCCCCGCCGACCCTGTTGAAATGCGCTGTTTGCTACTGCAAACACTGCCTGATGGGGCTGGGGCCCTATTGTACTGATCAGTGGAGCGGCTATGAAGCGGGGTGGTCCGGCGACTTTTTCAGTCGTCGGGCCACTCTGGCGTTTGCCTGGGGCCAGTGTTCGGTAATTGTAAGAGCGGTTCGGTAGCAAGAGCTGTTCAATAGCAAGAGTGGCCCGACGACTGAAAAAGTCGCCGGACCACCCAGTTGTGCGTTTCCGCTGGCTATTTCATTCCGCTACCGGGGCCCCGTGGCTAAGTTTGCCGCTCATCCATTCTGCAAAACCCAGTGCTGACAGTAGAAAAAATCGGCGGCACGTCGATGAGCGCCTTTGGCGACGTGCTCAACAACATCATCTTTTATAACCGCCGGGGCCCCGAATTGTACAACCGCATCTTCGTGGTGTCGGCCTACGCGGGCGTGACCAACTGGCTGCTGGAGAACAAGAAAACCGGCGCGCCCGGCGTGTACCACCGCATCAGCGAGTTTAAGGAGTTCCACGAATCGCTGCGCGACGTGACGGCCCAGCTCAAGGCCCTGAACCAGCAGTACGTGCCGCTGGGCCTCGACCTGGCCGCCGCTGACGCCTTCATCGAGCAGCGGATGCAGGACGCCAAAACTTACCTCGACAGCCTGGTGAACGTGCTGGCCTCGGGCTACGTGAGCAGCGAAAACATCCTGCAAGCGGCCCGCGAAATCCTGGCCTCTATCGGCGAGGCGCACGCGGCGTTCAACTCCGTCAACATTCTGCAAAACAAGGGCGTGCACGCCACGCTGGTGGATTTGAGCGGCTTCCACGACCACAAGCCCTACACCATCGACGAGCGCATCAGTGAAGCGTTCAAGGGCATCACGTTCGCCGAAACCATCTGCATCGCCACCGGCTACACCAAGGGCACGGAGGGCATTATGCGGGAGTTTGACCGCGGCTATTCGGAGGTGACCTTCAGCAAGATAGCCGTGGCGGTGCGGCCCCAGGAGGCCATCATCCACAAGGAGTACCACCTGTGCTCGGCCGACCCCGGGCTGGTGGGCCTGGGCCACTGCCGCCCGGTGGGGGCCACCAACTACGACGTGGCCGACCAGCTGGCCGACGTGGGCATGGAGGCCATCCACCCCAAGGCGTCGAAGCCGCTCGAAATCAACGGCATCAACCTGCGCATCAAGAACACCTTCGAGCCCGCCCACGCCGGTACCCTGATTACCAAGGACTACGTGTCGGCCCAGACGCGGGTGGAGGTGATTACGGGCACCGACAAGGTGGTGATGGTGGACGTGTACGACCCGCAGATGGTGGGCACGGCCGGCTTCGACCTGCACATCATGCAGATCTTTTTTGAGCTGGGCATCAGCTACGCTTTCAAGGCCACCAGCGCCAACAGCATCTCGGTGCTGATTTGGGAGAAGGACCTGAAAAACGCCCTGGTGCCGCGCCTCGAAGCCAAGTATGAGAAAGTAGCCGTGGAAAAAACGGCCATGGTCTGTCTCATCGGCTCCAACATCGACCGGCCCGGCCTGCTGGCCCAGGCCGCCGGGGCCCTGGCCGAAGCGGGCGTCAACATCAGGAGCGCCGGCTTCGCGCTGCGCAAGGTCAACATCCAGTTCATCGTGGCCCGCGAAGACTACAAGGCGGCCATCATTGCCCTGAACCAGAGCTTGGCCGATGGGTAGCCGCGTATCGCGGACCTTGTAGTCCGCGCCGCGGCCCGGTTTACGACCGGACGAAGCGTGCGGTGCGGACTACAAAGTCCACGCTACATTTGAAACATGGAAAAATACCTATGCTTCGCTGCTCTGCTGGTGCTGGGGGCCTCCGCCGCCCGGGCGCAGTCGCCTGTGCTGCCGCCCGATACCGTGCGCGTGAGCGACGCCGCGGCGCGGGCCCGATTAATGGCCGACACGCTCTACGCCCGCGCGCACTACAACAAGCTGGAGTATCGAATCCCGATGCGCGACGGAGTAAAGCTGCACACCGTGGTGTACGTGCCCAAAGATGCCGACCGGGTGCGCTACCCCATCCTGCTTAACCGCACGCCGTATTCGGCGGGCCCCTACGGGCCGGGGCCCTACGCGTGGCGGGGCCTCACCACCGTCATCCACAGCGTCAGCCCGAACAGCACCATGCTACACGAGGGCTATATTTTTGCTTTGCAGGACGTGCGCGGCGCTTTCCTGTCGGAAGGCGTGTTTGAGGACGTGCGCCCCGAGAAGGACCAGTACCGCGGCAAGCAGGGCATCGACGAGAGCACCGACACTTTCGACACGGTTGAGTACCTGCTCCAGAAAGGTCCCAAAAACAACGGCCGCGTGGGGCAGTGGGGCGTTTCGTACCCCGGCTTCTACACCACGGTGGGTTTGCTCAGCCGCCACCCCGCTCTGAAGGCGGCCAGCCCGCAGGCCCCCGTCACGGACTGGTTCTGGGACGACGACCACCACAACGGCGCGTTTTTTCTGGCGGAGCAGGTATGGTTTTGGGACCTCTTTGGCCAGCCCCGGCCGCAGCCCACCGCCAAGTGGCACGAGGGCATGCAAATTCCCGGCAACGACGGCTACGCGTTCTACCAACGCTTGGGCCCGCTGAAAAACGTCAACGCCCAGCTCTTCCACGGCCGGGTCAAGCACTGGAACGACCTAGTGGCGCACCCCAACTACGACGCCTTCTGGCAGGCCCGCAACCCGCGTCCGCACCTGCACGACCTGAAAGCGGCGGTGCTCACCGTGGGCGGCTTCAACGATGCCGAGGACCTGTTCGGGGCCCTGCACACCTACGCGGCCATCGAGCAGCAAAACCCGGGCCTGTCCAACCGCCTCGTGATGGGCCCCTGGGTGCACGGCGGCTGGGCCCACGCCTACACCGGGGAGATAGTGGGCAACGTGAATTATGGCCCCTCGCCCTCGCGCTGGTACCAGCAATACGTGGAAGCGCCCTTCTTCAAGGCTTACCTGAAAGACGACAAGCCCACGGCCGCTGCCCAGCTGCCTGAAGCCATTGTATTCGAGAGCGGCACCAACCAGTGGCGCACTTTTGATGCCTGGCCGCCCAAAGCCGCGCAGGAGCGCACGCTCTACTTCCAGCCCGGCGGCAAAATTGGGTTTGAGAAGCCAGGCGCCGTCACGGGCTTCGGCTTCCGCCAGTTCGTGAGCGACCCGGCACACCCCGTGCCCTACACCGAAGCCACCGTCCTGGCCATGACTAAGGAGTACATGACCGACGACCAGCGCTTCGCCAGCCGCCGCCCCGACGTGCTCACCTACCAGACCGACGTGCTCACGAACCCGCTCACGCTGGCCGGCCCCATTCAGGCGCTGCTGCAGGTGGCCACCACCGGCACCGACGCCGACTGGGTCGTGAAAATCATCGACGTGTACCCCGACGACACGCCCGACGACCCCCGCACCGCGCCCGGTGTGCACCTCGGCGGCTACCAGCAGCTGGTGCGCTCCGAGGTCATGCGCGGCCGTTTCCGCGAGAGCTTCAGCCAGCCCAAGCCCTTCGTGGCGGGGCAGGTCACCCCCGTGCCCTTCACGTTGCAGGACCTGATGCACACCTTCCGCCCCGGCCACCGGCTGATGGTGCAGGTACAAAGCACGTGGTTCCCACTCGTCGACCGCAACCCGCAGACGTACGTCGAGAACATCTTCGAGGCCAGCGAGTCGGACTTCCAGGCCGCGACGCACCGCCTTTACTTCAGCCCCGAGCACGCCTCGCAGCTGACGGTAAAAGTGCTGCCGTAGCGTTTCCCGATTAGGGCCTCACAACCTAAGGTGGGGCTTTTCTTTGTTGCGGCCGGCCGCAATTGCGGCCGGCGGACAGCCTTGGGGCCCAATTGGGCGTATACCAGGGCTTGTGTCTCGCTTGTTTTTCACGCCCGGCTGAGACGGGCACGTATTTACCCTTAACCTTCGCTACACCTGATGAGCCCCAACCCCACGGAATTTACGTTCGGCATGATTGGTCTCGGCACCATGGGCCGCAACTTGCTGCTAAACATGGCCGACCACGGTTTTGCCGTTGCCGGCTACGACAAGAATCAGAAGCAGATTGACCTGCTGGCCCAGGAAGGCGAAGGCAAGCCCGTGCGGGGCTTCACTGACCCCAAGGCCTTCGTGCAGAGCATCAAAACGCCCCGCGCCATCATGATGCTGGTGCCCGCCGGCGCCATTGTGGACAGCGTGATTGCCGACATGCTGCCGCTGCTGAGCCCCGGCGACATCCTCGTGGACGGCGGCAACTCGCACTTTACCGACACCGAGCGCCGGGCCAAGGATTTGGAAACCAAAGGCTTTCACTTCTTCGGCATGGGCGTGTCGGGCGGCGAAGAAGGGGCCCGGTTTGGCCCCAGCATGATGCCCGGCGGCGACGCCGACGCCTACAAAACCATGCAACCCGTGTTCGAGGCCATTGCGGCCGAGGTGGACGGGGCCCCCTGCGTGGCCTACATGGGCCCCGGCGCGGCCGGCCACTTCGTGAAGATGGTGCACAACGGCATCGAGTACGGCCTGATGGAGCTGATTGCCGAAACCTACGGCGTGCTCAAAACCGGCCTGGGCCTGGATAACGCCGCCATCGGCCAGGTGTTCACGCAGTGGAACGAAGGCCGCTTGCAGTCGTTCCTGGTCGATATCACGAAGGATATTTTCGCTTTCAACGCCCCCGATACCGACCACCTGCTGCTCGACGACATCAAGGACGAAGCCCGCTCGAAGGGCACCGGCAAGTGGACCTCGCAGGTGGCCATGGACTTGCAGGCCCCCGTCCCGACCATCGACACGGCCGTGTCGATGCGCGACCTCTCGAAGTACAAGCAACTGCGCGGGCAGCTGGCTGAGCAGTACGGTCCTGCGGCCGGGGCCCTGGCTGGCGATAAGGACGAGCTGATCAAGCAGTTGGAGCAGGCCTTCTACTTCAGCATGATTATGAGCTACGCCCAGGGCATGCACCTGCTGGCCCAGGCCTCGGCCGAGTACAAGTACGACCTGCACCTGGCCACCATCGCCAAAATCTGGCGCGGCGGCTGCATTATCCGCTCCACCTTTCTGAACGACATCTTCAACGCCTTCGAGCGCGACAACAACTTGGCCCACTTGCTGCTGGACGGCGGCGTAGCTGCCCTGGTGCAGGGCGCTGTGCCCGGTATGCGCGCCGTGGTGGGCGCCGCCGTGGCGGCCGGCGTGGCCGTGCCGGCCTACACCTCGGCGCTGGGCTACTTCGACGCCTTCCGCACGGCGCGACTGCCCTCGAACCTCATCCAGGCCCAGCGCGACTACTTCGGGGCCCACACCTACGAGCTGGTGGGCAAGGAAGGCGTGTTCCACACCCAGTGGACCGGCCTGCGCGCCAAAGCGGAAGCCCCCGCCGGGCACGAAGCTAACCAAAAGCCCACCACACCGCCCGTGGCCGGCACCAAAGAGTCGAACGTGGAGCCCGCTAAAACACAATCGTAAATGAACGCCCTCCTAAAATCGCAGCCGACGGTGTTCGTCATTTTCGGCGGCACCGGCGACCTGAACGCCCGCAAGCTGGCCCCGGCCCTCTACAACCTGTACTTGGAAGGCTGGATGCCCGAGCACTTTGCCTTTATTGGCACGGGCCGCACCAAGCTCACCGACGACGACTTCCGGGCCCGGGTGCTGGGCGACGTGAACAAGTTTTCGCGCAGCGGCAAGGTAACCGACGAGCAGTGGCAGGGCTTCGCGCCCAACATCTACTACCAAGCGGCCGACGTGCAGGACGCCAAAACCTACCGCGACTTTGGCAAGAAAATAAAGGCCTTGGAAGCCGAGTGGAAGGCCACGGCCAACGTCATCTACTACCTGGCGGTAGCCCCCAATTTCTTCCCCATCATCGCCGAAAATCTGGCCAAGGCCGGCCTGACGGAAGATGCTGGGTGCACGCGCATCGTGATTGAAAAGCCGTTTGGGCACGACGCCGCTTCGGCCAAAGAGCTGAACGCGCTGCTGGGCCGCATCTTTCAGGAGAAGCAGATTTACCGCATCGACCACTACCTGGGCAAGGAAACGGTGCAAAACATCATGGCCTTCCGCTTTGCGAATGCCATTATGGAGCCGCTCTGGAATCGCAACAGCATCGAGCACGTGCAGATTTCGGTGACCGAGCAGCTCGGCGTGGGCGAGCGCACGGGCTACTACGACGGTTCGGGGGCCCTGCGCGACATGATTCAGAACCACCTGTTGCAGCTGCTCTGCATCGTGGCGATGGAGCCGCCGGTGAGCTTTTCGGCCGAGGAAGTGCGCAACCGCAAGGTAGATGTGCTGCGCGCCATGCGCCGCTTCACGCCCGACACGGTGCGCGAGCAAGCCGTACGCGGCCAGTACGCCAGCGGCTGGATGGAGGGCCAACAGGTGCCCGGCTACCGCGAGGAGCCCGGCGCCGACCCCAAGTCGAACACCGAAACCTTCGCCGCGGTGAAGTTTTTCGTGGACAACTGGCGCTGGCAGGGCGTGCCGTTCTACCTGCGCACGGGCAAGCGCCTGCACCGCTCGTCTTCGGTCATCACCATCCAGTTCAAGGACGTGCCGCACCTGATTTTCTCGCCCGAGACGGCGGAAACCATGCGGCAGAACCGGCTCATTATCAGCATTCAGCCCGAGATGAGCATTCGCTTGCAAGTGCAGGCCAAGCGCCCCGGCGTGGACATGATGTTGAACACCGTGGACATGGTGTTCGACTACAAAGGCACCTACGTGAGCGAGGCCCCCGAGGCCTACGAAACCCTGCTGCTCGATGTGATGCTCGGCGACCAAACGCTGTTTATGCGCGCCGACCAAGTGGAAGAAGCCTGGGATTTGGTGATGCCCATCCTGAACTCGTGGCAGAACCGCACCAGCCAGAACTTCCCCAACTACTCGGCCGATTCGTGGGGCCCCGAAGACGCCGAAGCCCTAGTGGCCAAGGACGGCTTTCACTGGTTCACGCTCCCGCTCAACGGCAAGAAATAGCCCATGGAACTCCACATCTTCCCGGCCGAAAACGCCGTGCTGGGGGCCCTGGCCGACTTTTTTGTGGCCACCGCCAACCAGGCCATTGCCGCCCGCGGGCGCTTCGCGGTGGCGCTGTCGGGCGGTAGCTCGCCCAAGAAGCTCTACGAGCTGCTGGCCTCCGATGCCTACCGCGCCCAGGTAGCCTGGGGCAAGGTGCACTTTTTCTTCGGCGATGAACGCACCGTGCCCCACACCTCGCCCGAGAGCAACTACTTGATGGCCAAGAAGGCCCTCTTCGACCCGCTGGCCATCAAGCCCGCCCACGTCTTTGCCGTCGATACCGCCCTGGCTCCGGCCGAGGCGGCGGCGCAGTATGGCGTGGCCATCGAGGAGTTTTTCGGCGATGAGCCCGCGCGGTTCGACCTCGTGCTGCTGGGCCTGGGCGACAACGCCCACACGGCCTCGCTCTTCCCCCACACGCCCGTGCTGCACGATGCGGCGGTGGGCGTGAAGGACGTGTTCGTGGCCGAGCTGAACACGACCCGAATCACCCTCACGGCCCCGTTGCTCAACCAGGCACGGGCCACGGCCTTCCTCGTGTACGGCGCGGGCAAGGCCATTGCCGTCCAGCAAATATTGGAGGGCCCCCGCGACGTGGACCAGTACCCCGCCCAGCTCATTGCGCCCGCCGGCGGCAACGTGCACTGGTTCCTGGACGAGGCCGCGGCTGCTGATTTGAAGTAAGCAGTGAGCCGGGATAAAGCAAAAAAGGCCTTGCCGTAGTGGCAAGGCCTTTTTTGCTTCTTGGGGCCCTGGGGGAGACTCATTCCGCGAAACCCCTCCCCCGGTGCCCCTACGGCAGCTCCGAAAACTCCGTCGCCGGCCGCGCTGCCTCGCCGGGGCGCAGCACTAGCGCCGCGCCATCGCGCACCACGATGGCGGCTTTGGCCAGGCCCAAAAACAGGCCGTGTTCCACGATGCCGGGGATGGTTTTGAGCCGCGTCGCCAGTTGCTCTGCATCGGTGATCTGGCCGAAGTGGCAGTCGACAATCAGGTTTTTCTGGTCTGATAAATAGTAGTCGGCCGCGCCCGACTGGGCCATGCGCACCACCGGGGCCCCACCCAGGGCCTCCACCGCATCGAGCACCCAGGGCAGGGCAAACGGCACCACTTCCAGCGGCAGCGGGAACCGGCCCAGCACCGGCACCAGCTTCGATGAATCGCCGATGACCAGCAGGTAATTGGATGCGGTTTCCAGCACTTTTTCGCGAAGCAGAGCCCCACCGCCGCCCTTTATCAGGCGCAACTGGCCGTCCAACTCGTCGGCCCCGTCCACGGCCAGGTCGAAGCGCAGGCCGCGCCGGGGCTCCACCAGCGGGATGCCCAGCTGCCGCGCCAGGGCCTCGCTGGCCATGGAGGTGGCCGTGCCCTGCACCTTCAGGCCGTTCTGCACCGCTGCCCCCAGTTGGATGATGAACTGGGCCGAGGTGCTGCCCGTGCCCAAGCCCAGCAGCATGCCGTCGCGCACCCAGCGCAGGGCGGCGGCGGCGGCCACTTGCTTTTCCTGGGCCAGGGTTAGGGCCCCGGTGGGGCTGGGGGAGGGGGCGGCTGGGTTCATGGGGCGCAGGCGAGAGAGGTGTTTGGCAGGAAGAAAAGCAGAGATATCGCACAAAATAGGCCGTCATGCTGAGCGCAGCTGAAGCATCTCTCCCGCTGAGTAATCTGAATCGTTTGGCGATTGATGTACTCAACGGGAGAGATGCTTCGGCTGCGCTCAGCATGACGGCCTAACAAAGCAAGTAAGACCCTCCTTGCCCGTTTTTAGCATGACGGCTTAAGGAGGTCAGGGGCCCTATTTGCCCATTTTCTTGGCTTCGGCAATCAGCTCCTCGTCCATTTTCACGTACTCGGCGTTGGCGGGCGTGGCGGCCATTGCGGCCTTCTTCGAGGCTTCGGCGGCCGTGATGGCGCCTTTGTAGTCCTTCATTTTCAGGCGCATTTTGGCCTCCGTGTTCAGGTTCCAGAACTTGGTGGGCTCGGCGGCGTTGGCCTTCTGAATCCAGGTCAGGGCCTGCTTGGGGTCCTTGTTGTTGTCGTTGTAGTACACAGCCGCGGCGGCGAGGTCGGCAGGGGCGGGGTTGGCGTTTTTGATGATTTTCTCGTCGATTTGGGCGGTGATTTTACCATCCACATCAGTCACGATCTTGAACTTGGCGCCCGTGTTGGCCCAGGTCATTTCCACGTTGGCCGTGGCGGGCGTCACGTCGGCGAAGTCGATGGTGAAGGTTTCGACCTTTTCCGCCAGCTTGTAGGGCTTGATGGTGAAGCGGGCCACGTCGTCGGCGTCCTTAAAGCCTTCCACGTCAGCGCCTTGCTTCAGGCTTTTGTTGAGCACCACCGTCCACTCTGCCGCGGCGGGAATGGTGTAGATGCCGTACTCGCCGGCGGGCACCTTTTTACCCTCAATGGTCACATCGTCTGAAAACTTGATGCTGGTGGTGGCGTTGGCGCCCGTGCGCCAGCGCTTGCCGTAAGGCAGCACAGTGCCGAAAATGGCGCGGTTCTTCACCCCCGGCCGCGAGTACACGATGGTCACGTCGGTGAGGCCTACGCGCTGCATCACGGTGCTTTTGGGGCTGGGCTGCGGGGTATTAATTTGAGCCTGAGCCGCGGGGGCCCCCAGCAGGGTAATGGCCGTAGCGGCAGCGGCAGAGAAAGTGAGCAGTTGAAAATTCATCGAACTTGGAAAAAGGTATGGTTGATACCCCAAAACTACAAAACCCGCGCCAGGGGCGCGGGTTTTGTAGTTTTGAGAGAGCCGTGCTTGCTCAGTCAGATCTACTTACATAATTCGTAATTAATTCAAAATGGCAAGTTTTTCAGATTACAACCATCAGTGGAGTTATTACTTGGCTATCGAAAGTCAATTAGAGAATACATCGCGGTACGTTGAATTCACCCAATCCAACTCTTTAACATATTCGATAGAGTTTGCTAGAATATTACTTTCTGCAGCTTCTGAAACAGACGTGGTTCTCAAGGAATTTTGTAAAATTCTTAATCCAACTGCTAACGCAGACAAGGAACCTCAATATCGGAAAGTAGTACAAGACCATTATCCTGGAATGATAGATGAAGTCATTCATATGACTCGTTTTTCTATCGATTTACAGCCTTGGTCTAACTGGGGCTCTGATAATAAAACACCAGATTGGTGGACTGCCAATAATAAAGTAAAACATCACAGGAATACTGATTTTGCAAAGGCAAACTTAAAAAACGCTATGCACGCTGTTGGTGCGCTGCATATTTTGTTGGTTCACTATTATAAACGACTGTTCTCAATAACTAATGGTAGTGAAATAAGTTTTAGCGATACTACAAGCGCCCTAATACCTGAAGCTAAACTTTTTACAATGAATGATGACTACTATAACCACTTCTTGATAGTGGGTTAAAAATTTGCAGCGCTAGTGTCTGACAAGGTATTTACGACAGCTCAAACTGCAAGCGCAGCAAGTTGGCGTATAGCCCTCCTTCCCGCTCGCTCAACTCGTCGTGCGAGCCGGCTTCGACGATGCGGCCGCCGTCGATGACCAGGATTTTATCGACTTTGCGGATGGTGCTGAGGCGGTGGGCGATGATGATGCTGGTGCGGTGCTGGAGCAGCTCGTCCAGGGCCCCCTGCACGAGCTTTTCGCTCTCGCTGTCGAGGGCCGAGGTGGCTTCGTCGAGGATGAGGATGGCGGGATTTTTCAGGATGGCGCGGGCGATGGCCACGCGCTGGCGCTGCCCGCCCGAGAGCTTGATGCCGCGGTCGCCCACCACGGCGTCGAGGCCCTCGGGGAAGGAGCTGATGAACTGCCAGGCGTTGGCCTGGCGGGCGGCGGCGATGATTTCGTCGTCGGTGGCGATGGGCTTGCCGTAGGCAATGTTCTCGCGGATGGTGCCGCCGAAGAGCAGCGTTTCCTGCGGCACAATGCCGATGTGGCGGCGCAGCGCGGTGAGGTCGTAGGCCCCCACGGGCTGGCCATCGACGAGGATGCGGCCCCCGCTGAGCTGGTAAAACTGCATCAGTAGGCTGGCGATGGTGCTTTTGCCCGCGCCGCTGGGGCCCACGAGCGCAATTTTTTCGCCCGGCTTGATGTGGAAATCAATGTCTTGCAGCACCGCAATGTCGGGCCGCGTGGGGTAGTGGAAGGCCACGTGCTCGTAGCGAATGTCGCCGGCGAGCTGGTCCGGTACCAGGCCAACGGGCGGCGCGAGGTGGGTGGGCTCGGGCGTTTCGTCCAGCACTTCGCGGATGTGCTCGGTGGCCCCCAGGATGCTCTGCACCTTGCCGTAGAGCTCGCCCAGGCCCGCCACCGAAGCCCCGATGAAGGCCGTGTAGATGATGAACGTGACGAGCTGGCCAATTTCCAGGTGGTCGGGGCCGGTGGCGTGCACCAGGGTGGCCCCGCGCCACAGCACCAAGATGATGCCGCCGAACAACCCAATGATTACAAACGAGATAAAGCCGCCTCGGTAGAGGTTGCTTTGCAGTGCCGCCTGCACGGCCCGCCCCAGTGAAGCGTCGTAGCGGCCAATTTCGAACCGCTCGTTGGTGAAGGCTTTCACCGAGTTGATGGACTGGATGGTTTCCTCCACGATGACGTTGGCGTTGGCCAGCTCCAGCTGCGTGGTTTTAGCCAGGGTGCGGATTTTGCGCCCGAACAGCCCGGCCACCAGTACGATGGGCGGGAACGTGACGAGCATGAACAGCGAGAGCTTCACCGACACCACCATGATGAACACGATGCCGCCCAGCAGCGTGAACACCTGCCGGAATAGCTCGGCCAGCGTCAGCGAAAAGGCGTCCTGCACCTGGGCCACGTCGGAGGTGATGCGCGAGATTAGGGCCCCCACGCGGTTCTGCTCAAAGAAGGGGATGGGCAGCTGCACGAACTTGGCGTAGATGGCCTGCCGCAGGTCGCGCACCGCAAACTCGCTCACCTGCGTGAAAAACCACACGCGCCCAAACGAGAAAAACCCTTGCAGCACGATGACCAAAAACAGCGTGAGGGCAATGCGGTTGATGTCGAACACCGTGCCGCCGGGCAGCACGTAGGGCTTGTTGTTGGCCGCGTCCACCAGCTTGCCCGCCACCCACGGAAACGCCATGAACGTGCTGCTGCTGAGCACCAGCATCAACAGGCCCACCAGGAATTTGGTGCGGTAAGGCAGTACGAACCGGAAAATCCGCAGGCTGCGCTTGAACGACTCTTTGGTTACTTTGGGCTTGGGGGCGTCGGGCACAAGGCCGGCACCACTGGTGTTAAGTCCGCTTCGGGCCATAGCTGGTGGCGCAGGTATCGGGGTGCGCCGTAAGATGAATAAACTGGGTAGGATAGTGGCCCGGGGGCCCTATTTTAATACTTGAAGCGTGGCGCCGTTGCCAAACGGTACCGGCAGTTGGATGGCCACCGGCAACGGTACACCCAGGCGGGTGGCCGGCTGCCAAGGCGGCAGCAGCGCCGCCACGCGCAGCGCCTCGGCGTCGCACTCGGGCGAGAGCGACTGGGCCACCTTGAAGCCGCTGAGGCGGCCGTCGGGGCCCACGGTGGCATTGAGCAGCACGTTGCCGGTGATGCTTTTGACGCGCGCGGCCTCGGGATACTTTAGGTTTTCCTGAAAAAACGTGCCCAGCGCCTGGGGCCCCCGGGGTACTGCGGGGCTTTGTCGGGCCGGTTGGCCGCCCCGCCGTGGGCCTGCGCCTGCATGCGGCCGGCGCGCAGCACCGTGGGGCCGGGGCAGCGGCCGGCGCGGGCACCGTTTGCGCTCGGGCCGCGGGGCCGGCAAGTAGCAACAGCAACAGTGAGGATTTCATTAACAGAACATTAGCAAGCAAAACCAGGGCCCCCACGAACTAAACCGCCGGTACGGGCGCGGGGTTCAGCGGGGCGGGGCGCGAAATGGCAAACAGGCCCAGCAAGATCAGGGCCCCGTTGAGGAGCAGAATCTCGAAGCCGAACTTGTAGCCGTTCAGCCACTCCTCCGAGTGCGTCACGATGAGCAGCGTAAGCCCCACTCCGGCCACGCACACGGGCAGCACCAGCCGCTCGCGCAAGCTGCGCTGGGTGAATATGCCGAACGCAAACAGGCCCAGCAGGGGCCCATAAGTAAAGCCCGCCGCCTTATACACGGCGTCAATCAGGCTCTGCTCGTTGAGGGCCCGGAAAATGAGAATGATGACGATGAGCACCGCTGACCAGCCCAGGTGGGTGAGCTGGCGCAGGCGCGTCTGCCGGGCCTCGGGGTACTTTTGGATGTCCAGAAAATCGACGCAGAACGACGTGGTAAGGGCCGTGAGGGCCGAATCGGCGGAGGCGTAGGTGACGGCGATAATGCCCAAAATGAAGATGACGCCGGCCACGAGCGAAAACTGCGTGGTGGCCAGGTATGGAAATACCTTGTCGGTGTCGAGGCCGCCCTTCAGGTTGAGGAGCTGCGGCAACTCGCTGAGGTGCAGGCCACGGGCAGCGGCGTACTGGTACATGAGCACGCCCAGCGTGAGGAACAGGATGTTGACGCACACGATGACCGGCGTGAACCAGAACAGGTTTTTCTGGGCTTCGCCGAGGCTGCGGCAGCTCAGGTTTTTCTGCATCAGGTCCTGGTCGAGGCCGGTCATCACGATGGTGATGAACATACCCGAGGCAAATTGCTTCCAGAAGAACTTATCGTCGCGGAAATCCGAGAAGTACACTTGTGACATCGAACTCTCGCGCACCGAGCTGACGAGCTGCTTGAAGGAGTAGTTCAGCTCGTCGGCCATGAAGTAGATGCTCAGGCCCACGCAGCTCAGCATGGCCAGCGTCTGGAAAGTATCGGTCCAGAGGATGGTTTTGAGGCCCCCCTTGAAGGTGTAGAGGTAAATGAACAGGATGCTGACCACGACGGTCACAGCAAACGGCACGCCCATGGCATCGAACACGGCCAGTTGGAGTACGCCGGCCACCAGGTACAGCCGCAGCGCCGAGCCCAGGGAGCGCGAAATCAGAAAGAACAGGGCCCCCGTTTTGTAGCTCCAGTAGCCAAACCGCTGTTCCAAGTAGGAGTAGATGGACACCAGCCGCAGCCGGTAGTAGAGCGGCAGCAGCACGGTGCCGATGACCAGGTAGCCGGCCACAAAGCCCAGGGCCACCGCCAGGTAGCTCCAGCTTTTCCCGTACACGTTGCCCGGCACCGAGATGAAGGTGACGCCCGAAAGCGAGGTGCCGATCATGGCAAATGCCACCATGTACCACGGCGCGTTGCGGTCGGCCACGAAGAAGCTTTCGCTCGTGACCTTGCGCGAGGTGAGGACTGCAATGACAATTAGAACAGCGAAGTAGCCCGCGATGAGGCTCAAAACGAGGGTTGGCGACATGGGCGCAAAGGTAGGGCCCCCGGGCAACGGGCGCCACCCCGCCGCTCGGGGGGCCCTACGGGCGTGCGGCCCAAGGTTTTATCCGGCGTGCCGTGGTAGTTTTAGGGCAGCACCCCGCTGCTGGCCGCACCGCCGCGCCCAGCGGCTCACCTCCCTTGCTCACCTATGCGCCACGCTTTTACCGTCCTTCTTTCGCTGGGCAGCGCCCTGGCCCAGGCCCAAAGTGGACCCATTGCCTTTGCCGGTGGCAGCTGGGCCGACGCCCAGGCAGCGGCCAAAAAGGAACACAAAAGCATTTTCCTGTACGCGTCGTCACCGGGCTGCCACTGGTGCAAGCCCATGGAAAAGGAGGTGTTCACAGACCCCGCCGTCAGCGCCTACTACAATGCCACGTTCCTGAGCTACAAAATTAACATCGACGAGGGCGAAGGGGAGGAGCTAGCCAAGCGCTACGAAATCAGGGCCATGCCCACGTACCTATACTTCAGCCCCGAAGGCAAGCTGCTGCACATGAGCAATAGCTACAAGCCGCCAACCGCTTTCCTGCAAGACGGCAAAGACGCCTTCGACCCGGGTAAAGCGTTTTTCACGCTCAAAGAGCGCTACGAAGCCGGCGACCGCAGCGCGCCGTTTCTATACACGTTCGGCACGTCGCCAGCACTGAGGCAACAGGAGGCTTTGAACGACCAAGTGAGCGCTGACTACCTGAAAAGCCAAACGGCGGCGGAGCTGGCTTCGAAGAAAAACCTGGATTACCTCTTCGAGCTGAGTACGAGCTTCTATTCCCCAACGACCCAATATTTCCTAGCACACCAACCAGCATTCGTAGCTCAGTTCGGCGGGCAAGCAGTTGATCAAAAGATTAGAGGAATTGTTAGGTGGGAGGCAATGAATGCGGGAGAGGCTAATAACCAAGCTGATTTAATCAAGCTGCAACAAACCATTACCAAGGCCACCCCCGCCGGGGCCCCCCAGTGGAATATGCTGGCCCGAACGTACTACCTGTTTGGCCAGCCGCAGCGAAATTGGTCTGCCTTTGCCGACGCAGCGTTGGCCTATGGCAAAAAATACGGTGCCCGCGACAGCCACACCCTCTACGATGCTGCTGCTCAAATGGAAGGCCTCATTAAAGATGATAAAACCCTGTTAACCAAAGCCAACCAAATCATCCAGCAGGCCCTGGCCGTTGACCGCAACTACTACAACCTCTGCACGCGGGCCAAGCTGCTGCACAAGCTGGGCCGCGACCCAGAAGCTACCCGCGTGGCCCAGGAGGCCGTGGCACAGGCCGTCAAGGACCAGAAAAATCCCGAAGAGGCTACCGATTTGCTGGCCGAAATAGGCCAGAAGAAGTCAGGCTAGGTCACTCCCAATCCTGCCAGGGCAGCGCCTCGCCCACGGCGGGGGTGTGCAGCTCGCCGCGCAGCATGCCGCCGGCCGCTATTTCCGTCAGGTGTTGCAGGGGCTCCGCGGCGGGCTCGTCGCTGAGGTCGAAGGTGCCGTAGTGCATGGGCACCAGGTGGCCGGCGCGCAGCACGTTGGCGGCCTTGGCGGCCTCGTGGGGGTTCACGTGGCTCTTGGTCATCATGTAGGGCGGCTTATAGGCCCCGATGGGCATCAGCACGATATCCAGGGGCCCAAACTGCCGCTCAATCTGCTCGAAATGGTCGCCGAACGCCGTGTCGCCGGCGAAGTAGATGAGCTTATCCGTGGCGAGGACCTTGATGAGGAAGCTGCCCCAGAGCACCGTGTTCACGTCGAACAGCCCGCGGCGGTGCCAGTGGCTGGCCGGGAGGTAGTACACCTCGAATGGGGCCCCGGGGCCCACGTCGAATTGTTGCCACCAGCCGGCTTCCTGCACGGGCAGGCCCGGGGCCATGCCGCGCAGCACGGGCCCCACGCCCAGGGGCCCTAGCACTTGCATTAATCGGTTTTGCTCGGCTAGTAATTTGATGGAGCGCTCGTCCAGGTGGTCACGGTGCCCGTGGGAGAGCAGCAAAAAATCGATGTTCTGAATTGCCTCGGGCGCGCAAGGCAAGGGGTGCCGGTGCCGCAGCCCCACTGAGCTAAACAGCACGGGGTCAAACAGTAGGGTGGTGGCTTCGATGCGCAGCAGAAAGCACGAATGCCCCAGCCACAGCAGCACGTCGTCGGTGCCGGCCAGGGCCGCCGTGGCGTCCACCACGCGGGGCACCCAGTGGTCATGCTTTTTGGCTTCCTTCTGGGGGTTGGTGGCCAGTTGCCACTTCAGCACATCGCCGGCGGTGGGAGAGTAGAGGTGCTCGCCGTTGGCAAATTGGTGGCCGATGCGCTTGTTGCCCGGGTAGCCGGGGCGCACGGTGGGCAGAGCGGGGTTATTCAGGTACGAAACAGAAGCCATGCCGGGCATACGCAAAAGCGCCCCGCCGCGTAGGGCCCCGGGGCTCCGGAGCCAGGAAAAATTAGGGCCCCCGGCGCAGGTGGCCAGCCAGGTTAATGTTTCCCAGCAGCCAGCGCGTACCTGTTCTTTGTTCGTAACCGAGCCGCCAGGCTTTCAAAAACTAAAGGTGCTTGGCCGCCCGAATAGCTGGGTTGAGCGGCTGCCAAACCCATATTTCGGGGTTGCAGCCGCGAGCCGATGGCAGGCCCTTTCTGTGCGAGCAGTTGCCGGTGGGTTTGCCGCATTTCAGCCCTTCGCACAAGCACCGCGTACAAGTAGTTTCGGATCGGTTTCGGACGCCAGGTAGCCAAGACTTGCCACCGTCACCCCCTGCTTTTTGGAGAGGGGGCCGGCTCTGCAAAGGGCTGGTGAGGCGCACGCCAGGATGCCAAGGCGCACAGACTCCGAAATGCTCTAAGCGGCTGGCCCGCAACATTCTTCACTTTTTCAACAGTGCATTCCGTGCCCGAAGACCTGTACATCGTCGCCACCCTCAGCGCTAAACCCGGGCAGGAAGATGCCCTGCGCGACTTGCTGCTAACGGCCACCAAAACTTTCCGCCAGGAAGATGGCTGCCTCTCGTACGCCCTGCACGAGGACCTTAAGCGCCCCGGCCGGTTCATGACCTACGAAGCCTGGCGCGACGAGGCCGCGCTGGCCGCCCACATGCAAACGCCTACGATGGCAGCGGCGGGCCCCCAGCTTGAAAAGATGCTCGACGGCGAAATGACCCAGGATTTTTTGAAAACCTTGCTGTCCCTGTAGCCGCCACCACCCGGGCTCCGGTCTGCCCGGCATGGGCCCCTAGCGCACCTGGCTAGCCAGCCAGGCGTCGCGCAGGGTCTGCTGGGCGGGGGTAAGGGGCGTTTTGGCGCCGGCCTCCGCGGGCTGCACCTGCACACTCGCCGTTTCGTTGAGCAGCAGCTGCACGGCGCGCTCGGCCCCGGCGCGGGTGCGCACTTGGGCGCTCACTATCTGGTTGGGCGCGTGGCGTTTCAGCACGGCGTCGAGGTCGGCGGGGGCCCGCAACGGCTTGTCGTCCAGCATTAGTAGCTGGTCGCCTACGTCGAGGCCGGCCTTGTAGAGGCCCGAGCCGATGAGGGCGTTGCCGGCCACCAGGCAGCGGCCCTGCGGGTCGAAGGCTACCTGCTCGGCCAAGGCCAGCTGGTGGGTGGGCACTGCGGCCAGCCCCGCGGCCTGCAAGTCCTCGGCAAAGCGGGGCTGCTCGTGGCCGTACACGTAGCGCCGGAAAAACTGGCCGGCGTAGGTCGTGTCATGGGCCACTTCGCCCAGCACCCACTGCAAGTCGGGCAGGGTGTAGGGGCGGGCAGCGGCGAAGTTGGCCTGCTTTTTCCCGTACTGCTGCCACAGCGCCTGCATGTACTGGTCGAGGGTGGCGCGGTGGTCGCGGCGCAGCTCCAGGTCGAGGGCCAAGGCCAGGCCGGCCCCGTAGTAGTAGTAGCTGAGGTAGGTATTGTCGGTATTCACGGGGTCGATGCTCACGCCCGAATCGGTGAAGACGGCCTGCTGGCTCATGCCCACGGCCGAGGTGTAGCGGGCCCCGGGGCTGTTGAGGCGCTCATTCACCCAGTCGCTCACCTTATCAAAAAACGCCGCGTCGTCGTAGTCGCGGGTGCGGCGCAGCGTCAGCTCGCCGAAGTACTGCGTGAAGCCCTCGGCCAGCCACAGGGCGTCGCTCATGTTGGTGCGCTGGAAGTTGAAGGGCTCCAGGTCTTTGGGCCGGATGCGCTTCACGTTCCAGGCGTGAAAAAACTCGTGGGCCACCGTGCGCAGGTTGCGCAGCGCATTGGCCCCCTGCAAGTCGCGCGGAGCCGTCAGCGAGGTAGAGTTGCGGTGCTCCATGCCGTCGCTGGTGGCCTGCGGCAAGTAGTTGGCCAAGAAGGTATAGCGCCCGAAATCGTACGTCGGCAGCTCGCCAAAAATGGCCTTTTCCTCCTTCACCACCTGCTGCACGCGCTGCTGGTAGGCGTCCACGGCGGCGGGCGCATCGGTGCCCATCACGGCCAGGGTAATGGATTGGTCATCCTCCTCCCAAGTGCGCACCTGCTGGGCCCCCAGCATCACGGGGCTGTCCATCAGGTAGGCCCAGTTGGGCGCCACGAAGGTGTTTTTCTCCCCGGCGGGCCGCAGCTGGGTAGCGATTTTCCAGTCGGGCAGGGCATTGAACTGCACTTCCACCGGGCGGCTTTCCAGCCCCAGCGCGTAGCAAAACACGGCCGGCGCGTTCAGGTGCGCGTGTTGCAGGTCCACGCCGGCGTAGGTGCCGTCGCTGCGGTTGGCGTACAGCGTGTAGTGGAACACCACCGTGCCGTCGGGGCCCGGCGTCACGTCCCAGCCGTAGGCGTCGGGCTTAGTCGTGGGCAGCGGGTGGTCGGCGCCGTCGGTGGCCACCACGTAGTACACGTTTTTGATGAAGTCGTGCTGCGCGTAGCGCCCCGGCGAGCTGCGCGCCATGCGCACCCGCAGGGGCCCCGGCGGCAGCCCCGCAAACGTGGCCGTGACGCGCGCCTCGTGGTGCGCCGCGTTCGGAAACGCCACCGCGTAGCGCACCGCGGGCCCCACCGGGGCCACCTTGGCTGGGGCCCCAGGAGCCTTGGCGGCGGGCTTGGCCGGGGCAATCGACTTGGCCGTGGCCGCTGGTTTATACGCCGGTTTGGCTGGGGCGAAGCGTGGCCGCGGAGGCGCCGTTTGGGCCCGTAGCGTGGTGGGGGCCCAAGCGGCGCACAAGGCCAGTGCCAGCAAATGCGGGGCGTACTTCAGGTTACTCATGCGGCAAGGACGGGGAGAAGGTGCGGCGGATTTTGGTATAATAACAAGGGCGGAATGCGTAAGGCGGTTCGCAAGGCCATTGCAATAAGTATTTTCCGTTATCGAATCCTCAAATGTAGGAAAATAATCGGCCCCTCCTACGCGCCCGTTTCCGCGGGTCCCGCGGGCCGAAATACCGTGCCCTCCACCGCCCCACCGAAGAAGTAGGCCGGGGGCCCCGGGCGCAGCCCCAGCCCAGCCAGGGCCCCGTGCAGGTCGGGCAGCCGCTGGGCACGCAAGGCCGCCACTGCCCCAAAAAACCGGTACATGGTGCCCAGCAGCGCCCGGTGCCAGCCCCGCCGCGGCCGGCTAAAGTCGGCCAGCAGCCACGGGGCCGCGGGCCGCCGCGCCGCCGCCAGGCGGGCCAGGGCAGGCCCCAGCGCGGCCAACGGAAAGCAGTCGAGCACGAAAAACGTTACCAGCGCATCGAACTGCTCGCTGGGCCCCAGCGTCGCCTCGGTGCCCACCCGAAACTCGACCAGCAGCGCCCGGTGCCAGCCCCGCCGCGGCCGGCTAAAGTCGGCCAGCAGCCACGGGGCCGCGGGCCGCCGCGCCGCCGCCAGGCGGGCCAGGGCAG
>NZ_MDZA01000412.1 GCF_001816125.1 Hymenobacter coccineus
AAGACCTAAAGTTTAGTCAGTTTTTGACGTCCTTAGTTAAAGCCCCGTTAAGCCCAGAGTATGCGACGGGGCTTTTTGCGCGGGGGCCTGGCGCCGGCTACCGCAGCAGGGCCCCCACCTGCTCCACCAGCACGGGCACGCTCAGGGCCCCCATGATGAGCACCACCACCCAGCCGGCGGCCAGCATCCAGCGCGGGTGGCGGTAGGCGCCCATAAGGCGGCGGCTGGTGGCGGCCACCAGCACAATGCCAAGCGCGATGGGTAGAATCAGGCCATTGACGGCGCCGGCGAACACCAGCAGCTGCGTGGGCTTGCCGACGAGCACGAAAATGCCCGTTGACAAGATGATAAAAATGGAGATGCAGGCCCGCTCGTACCGGGCAAAAATGGGGTGGAACGTCTTGAAAAACGACACCGACGTGTAGGCCGCGCCCACCACCGAGGAGATGGCCGCGCTCCACAGAATGACGCCGAACACGCGGAAGCCCACCTCGCCCGCCGCCGAGCGGAACACGCCCGCCGCGGGGTTGTCGGCCTCCAGTACGGCCCCGTGGCGGAGCACGCCCACGATGGCCAGGAACAGCACAAAGCGCATAAACGTGGAAATAACGATGCCGCTGACGGCGCTGCGCGTCACCACGTCCTGCTGGCCGGGGCCCTTAATGCCCGCGTCGAGCAGGCGGTGGGCCCCCGAAAACGTGATGTAGCCGCCCACCGTGCCGCCCACAATGGTGACGATGGCCGCCGCGCTGAGCTTGGCCGGCAGCACCGTGTGGTGCAGCGCCTCCAGCAGCGGCGGGTGCGCGCTGAAGGCAATGCCGAGCGTGAGCAGAATCTTCACCGTGCCGAGGATTTTGGTGAAGCCGTCGAGCATTTTGCCGATTTCCTGCACCCAAAACAGGGTGAGGGCCACCGCGCAGCTCGCCAGGGCCCCGTGCGCGTAGCTCATGCCCGTGAGCACGTTCAGGCCCAGCCCGCAGCCGGCAATGTTGCCGATGTTGAAGGCAAAGCCGCCCAGAATCACCATCGCCGCCAGGAAGTAGCCCAGCCCCGGCAGCAGCCGGTTGGCTAGGTCCTGGGCCCGCAACTCACTGACCGTGAGAATACGCCAGGTGTTGAGCTGGGCCCCCACATCGAGCACCACCGACACCAGAATCACGAACCCGAAGCTGGTGAGTAGCTGCTGGGTGAACACCGTCGTCTGCGTCAGAAACCCCGGCCCGATGGACGAGTTGGCCATCAGAAACGCCGCCCCCAGGCTGGCCCCGCCAAACCACCGCTTGCCCGCCCCCATCAGCGCGCCCCGCTAAAATCGGCTGCCAGGCGTACGCCCGCCTCGCGCAGGGCCCCGTGCAGCCGCTGGGCAAATTCCAGGGCGTGGGGCCCGTCGCCGTGCAGGCACACCGTATCGGCCCGGATGGCCACGTCGGGGCCCTGCTGGCTGCGCACTTTGCCCTCGCGCACCATGCGCAGCACCTGGGCGAGGGCGGCGTCGGCACTGGTTACCATGGCGTCGGGTTGGCGGCGCGGGGTGAGGGTGCCGTTGGCCTGGTAGGTGCGGTCGGCGAATACCTCGTGGGCGGTTTTGAGGCCCAGCCGCTCACCGGCTTTGGTTAATTCACTGCCCGCCAGGCCGTAGAGCACCAGCTCGGGCTGCACCCGGTGCACGGCTTCGGCAATGGCCTGGGCCAGGGCGGCGTTGGTGGCGGCCATGTTATACAGGGCCCCGTGGGGCTTGAGGTGGTGCAGCCGCCCGCCCTCGGCCCGGGCCACGGCCCCCAGGGCCCCCAGCTGGTACACCACCATATCAAAGGCTTCTTCGGGCGAAATGGCCATGTCGCGCCGCCCAAACCCTACCAAGTCGGGTAGCCCCGGGTGCACCCCGATGGCCACGTGGTGGCTGAGCGCGGCCCGCACGGTCTGCCGCATCACGCCTGGGTCGCCAGCGTGGAAGCCGCAGGCAATGTTGACCGACGTGACGAAGGGCAGCACGGCCGCGTCCTGGCCCAGCGTCCAGGCCCCGAAGCTCTCGCCCATGTCGCAGTTCAGGTCAACGGAGTAAGTCATGGCGCAATGATAAGCAAAAGGATTATTGGTCAGAAAAGAACGTCGTGCAGAGCGCAGCGAAGCATCTCTCCCGTTGTAGTAATCATGATTAGTTGAGCAGTAGAGATACTTTGGCTGCGCTCAGCATGACGTTCTTTTTTGTTATCGATTCAGGAAAAATGCCAAGAAATAGCCGTCGGAAGAGATGCTTCGCTGCGCTCTACATGACCACCTATTTCTTGCCTTTTGTTACAAAAAACGCTAAGCAAACCTCAGCTGAATGCCCCGCTGCAACGCCCTTACGGCGCGCTCCTGCGCAAGGTACAGCGCCTGCGCCTCGTCCAGCGACACCTCCTGGAAGCGCAGTACCTGGCCCGGAGCCGCTTGCGCCAGGGCCCCAAAATCGGCGGTGATGACCTGGGCCAGGCGTGGGTAGCCGCCGGTGGTTTGGCGGTCGGCGAGCAGCACGATGGGCTGGCCGCCGGGCGGCACCTGCACCGTGCCGTGCGTCACGGCGCTTGACAGCAACTCGCTGTCCGTGAGCCGAGCCAGCGCCGGGCCTTGCAGCCGGTAGCCCATACGGTCGGCGGCCGCCGTCACCACAAACGGCTGCTCCCAAAACGCCCGCTGGCTGGCCACCGCAAATTGCCCGTACTCGGGCCCCTGCACGGCCCGGATGACGGGGCGGTGGCGCGGGGCGGGGCACAGCTGGGGCCCTGGCGTCCAGCGAGCTTGGGCTATAGAGGATTGGTTTTTGGCTAACTCTGCGATGATGCGCTGCCCGAGGGGCAAAGGCGCGCCGATGGGCAACTCGTCGCCGGTGCGCAGGGCCCGGCCGTGCCAGCCGCCCAGCCCGGCGCGCAGGTAGGTGGCGCGGCTGCCCAGCACCGGAGCCACGGCCACGCCACCGGCCACCGCCAGGTAGGCGCGGCAGCCCGCCCGGGGCGCACCGAAGGCCAGCTCCGCGCCGACCGGGGCCCAGGTGGGCCGGTGCAATTGCAGCGGCTGGCCGTTGAGGGTGGGGGAGAGGTCGGCGCCGGTGAGGGCGAAGAGGCCGCCAGCGTCGAAGCGGAGGCAGGGGCCCCGGAGGGTGATTTCGAGGCCGGCTGCGCTTTCATCATTGCCTACCAGTAGGTTGGCCACGCGCAGGGCTACCGCGTCGAGGGCGCCGCCCACCGGCACGCCGGCTTGCTGGTAGCCGGGCCGGCCCAGGTCCTGCACGGTGGTGAGCAGGCCGGGGTGCAAAACGCTAAGGCTCATGCTGCTGGGTGCGGGCGTATTCGGCCGCGCTGATGGGCACGAAGCGCAGGTGCTGGCCGGCGTGCAGGAGGCTGGGCGCGGCCCACGCGGCGTCGAATAGCCGAAGGGGCGTGCGGCCGATGAGCTGCCAGCCGCCGGGCGAGGGCAGCGAGTAAATGCCGGTTTGGGGCCCCGCGATGCCCACCGTACCGGCCGGTACCCGTGGGCGCGGCTGGGCCAAGCGGGGCGTGGCCAGCCGCGCATCAAGCCCGCCTAAGTACGGGAAGCCGGGCGCGAAGCCAATCATATGCACCAGGTAGTCAGGGGCGGTGTGCCGGGCAACTACCTCGGCCGTGGCCAGGCCGGTGTGGCGGGCAACAAAATCTAAATCGGGGCCCCAGGCCCCGCCGTAACAGACCGGGATTTCCACCAAATTGGTAGTAGCTGCGGCGGCTGGGGGCCCCACGGTGGCCAGCAGGGCGCGTAGCGTATCCGCCACGGTTTCGTACGGCGGGTGCTGGCCGCCGTCGCTCACCAGCCACGGGTCGTAGTACACGGTGAGGGTGGTGAACGCGGGCACGCACTCGCGCAAACCCACGAACGGGTGCCGCGCCAAGTGTGCCCCAAACGCCTGAATAGCAGCGTGCGTAGCCCGGCTAATGGCGTCGCCAAACTGCACCACCACGGCCGCGTCGCCCAGCGGGTACAGCTGCGCGGGGGCCCCGGGCGGCATAGCAACGGCGGCGGGTTGGGGGAGCGGCACGGGATGGATTTTAGTAGCCGCAAAGATGGTGTAATGCGGACGTTGCACGATCTGTAGCGCAGCGTCGCAGCGTCCGCGCCGCAAGTGCTACAGGCCTTTGGCGCTCATGCCGCCGTCGGCGAGCAGGCACTGGCCGGTAATATAGGAGGCCCCCGGCAGGCAGAGGAAGGCCACGGCGACGGCAATTTCGGCGGGCTCGCCGGCGCGGCCGAGGGGGGTGCGGGCCGCAATTTTTTGCTGGAATTCGGGCTGGGCCATCAACGGCTCGGTGAGGGGCGTGCGCACAAACCAGGGCGCCACCGTGTTCACGCGGATGCCGTCGGGGGCCCACTCCACGGCCAGATTGCGGCCCAGTTGCTCCTCGGCGGCCTTGGTGAGGCTGTAGGGGGCCCCGGTGCCCACGTCGAAGCGCCCGGCCACCGAGCCCACGTTCACGATGCTGGCGTGGGCAGAGGCCTTGAGTAGCGGGTAGGCGGACCGGCACATTTCCATGACGCTGAACAGGTTGACGCTGAATAGCCGCTGGTATTCGGCCGGCGAGTAGGCATTGAAAGCCTTGCGGATGTTGGTGCCCACGTTGTTGATGAGCAAATCCAGCCCCGGCCCGCGGGCCCGCACTGCGGCGAAGATGGCGGCGCGGCCGGCCTCGGTGCTCACGTCGGCCGCCACGCCGGCGGCGGGCAGGCCCTGGGCCGTCCAGGCGGCCACGGCGGCGGCTACTTCGTCGGCGTTGCGGGCCACCACCAGCACGTCGGCGCCCAGGGCCAGCAACTCGTCGGCCATGGCCCAGCCGATGCCCTTGCTGCCGCCCGTGACCAAGGCCCGGCGGCCGGTTAAACTCCAGCGGTTCGTCATTTTTTCTTGCGGGTAAAAGGTGCAGGTGTGGCCCCCTATACGGCCGGGGCCTCCGCCCGGGCCGGGCGCTTGCGTGGGCGGGGCGGTTTACTGCTTAGCTTTTTATTCGTTACCTTCCTCACAGCCAGTGGGTTAGGGCCCCCGGCCTACTGGCAGCAGTATGCAGCCCAGTCGCCGCAATGGGGTCTTTGGGGCGCCGCTCCCTTCCTTCGGCAGTGGCTTAGGCCACCCCGTTCTATTCCAAAGCCGCTGCTCTGTAATAAAAGT
This sequence comes from Hymenobacter coccineus, assembly GCF_001816125.1. Taxonomy (GTDB): domain Bacteria; phylum Bacteroidota; class Bacteroidia; order Cytophagales; family Hymenobacteraceae; genus Hymenobacter; species Hymenobacter coccineus. The sequence continues at coordinate 5,171 of NZ_MDZA01000412.1, forward strand.
GGCCCGGCGACTGCAAAAGCCGCCGGGCCACCCCGTGCTAAACCACCCTTTTTCCCAACCCACATGAAAACTGCCCTGACCTTGATAACCGGCCTAGCTTTGGCGAGCTGGGGGCTCCCCGTCCGCGCCCAAACGGTCCCCGCCAAGCCGCCCCGGCCGGCCGCCGCGCCGCGCCCCGAAGTGACCGGCGCGGTTGCACGCGAGCCCGGTGACTACAAGGGCCCCCACGTGGTGAAGGACACCAAGGCGCTGGGCCAGAAGTTCATCGAGCACAGCCGCCCCTCCGACGACCTTAGCCCCCGCTACCCCCGGCCCTCTCCAAAGTAAGACCCTTATTGCGTGAGCGTGAACGAGGCCATCTGCACGTCGCGGGAGTTGCTGCCCACCATCACCTGGAACTCGCCGGGCTCGGCTACGAACTTCAGGTCGTCGTTGTAGAACTTCAAATCTTCCACCGTGAGGTGGAAGGTGAGCTGGCGGCTTTCGCCCTTTTTGAGCAGCACTTTCTGGAAGCTTTTCAGCTCCTGCACCGGGCGGGAGCTGGTGCCCACCACGTCGCGTAGGTAGAGCTGCACCACTTCCTCGCCGTCGGTGGCGCCGGTGTTTTGCACGGTCACCTGCACATCCAGGGCCCCCGTCATGCCGATGCTGGCGGCGCTGAGAGTGGGCTTGGACACGGTGAACGTGGTGTAGCTCAGGCCGTAGCCGAAGGGGTAGAGCGGGTCGTTGGGCAGGTCGAGGTAGCGCGATTTGTACTTGTCGAGCAGCACGCCGGCGTAGGGGCGGCCGGTGCTTTTGTGGTTGTAGTAAATCGGAATCTGGCCCACGGCGCGCGGAAACGTCATGGTGAGCTTGCCCGAGGGGTTGTAGCGGCCAAAGAGCACGTCGGCCACCGCGTTGCCGGCCTGGGTGCCCCCAAACCAGGTTTCGAGCACGGCGTTGGCGTTTTGGTCTTCCCAGGGCAGCGTGAGGGGGCGGCCGTTGCAGAGCACCACCACCAGCGGCTTGCCGGTGGCCTTCAGGGCCTTGAGCAGGTCGAGCTGGCGCCCGGGCAGGCCAATGTCGGCGCGGCTGGCGGCCTCGCCGGTCATGCCCGAGCTTTCGCCCACCACGGCCACCACCACCTCGGCGGCCTGGGCGTTGCGCACGGCCTCGGCAATCTGCTCGTCGGCGGACCGGGGGTCGGTGTTGAGCTGGGCCCCGTTCTCGTTGAGGCGCTTGATCATCTGCTCGTCCTCCGTCACGTTGGCCCCGTGCGCGTAGCTCACCCGGATAGTGTTGCCGCCCACGTTCTTGATGCCCTGCAAGATGGAAACCGCCTGCTTGCCGTCGCCGGCCCCGCTCCAGGAGCCAATCATGTCCACGGGCCGGTCGGCCAGCGGGCCCACCACGGCAATGTTGGCCGTGTTTTTCAGCGGCAGCGTCTGGTTCTCGTTTTTCAGCAGCACCAGGCTGCGGCGGGCTACGTCGCGGGCGGCCTGCACAAAGGCGGGCTGCATGAGCACCTGCTTGGCGCGGGCCTCACTCACGCCGTGGTAGGGGTCGGTGAAGAGGCCCAGGCGGTACTTAGCCTCCAGCACGCGGCGGCAGGCCAGGTCCACGTCGGCCTGCTTCACAGTGCCGTCCTTGAGGTTTTGGGCCAGGTTTTTCAGGAAAATCTCGCCCACCATGTCCATGTCGATGCCCGCGTTCAGGGCCAGCTCGCTTACCTTCTTGTCGTCGCCCAGGCCGTGGGCGCTCAGCTCGTTGATGGCCGTGTAGTCGGTGGCCACGAAGCCATTAAAGCCCCACTGCGTGCGCAGTAAGTCCGTCATCAGCCACTTATTGGCCGTGGCCGGGATGCCGTTTACGTCGTTGAACGACGACATCACCGAGCCCACGCCGGCCTCCACCGCGGCCTTATAGGGCGGCAGGTACTCGTTGTACATGCGCTGGCGGCTCATGTCGGTGGTGTTGTAGTCGCGGCCGGCCTCGGCGGCCCCGTACAGGGCAAAGTGCTTGAGGCAGGCCATCACGTTCTCGGGCCGGGTCATGTCGTTGGTGGGGCCCTGGTAGCCGTGCACCATGGCGCGGGCAATCTGGCTGCCGAGGTAAGGGTCTTCGCCGGCGCCCTCCATCACGCGGCCCCAGCGCGGGTCGCGGGCAATGTCCACCATCGGCGAGTACACCCAGTTGATGCCGTCGGCGGCGGCCTCCTGGCCCGCAATGTGGGCGCTGCGCTCAATGGCGGGCAGGTCCCAGGTGGCGGCTAGGCCCAGCGGCACCGGGAAGATGGTGCGGTGCCCGTGAATCACGTCGAAGCCCAGGATGAGCGGGATGTGCAGGCGCGACTGCTTCACGGCCATTTCCTGGAGCTTGCGGGCCGCCACCGGCGTAAAGGTGTTGAGCACGGCCCCCACCCGGCCCTGTTTGATGTTCTCGTCCACGCCCTGGCTCACCACGGGGCCCGTGACGGTGAAACCGACGGATACGAGGTTGAGCTGGCCGATTTTCTCCTCGGGCGTCATCTTGCCCAGCAGGTTGCTGACGAAGGCCGTCATTTTAGCGTCGGCCGCGGGCAGCGCGGTTTTGGGCGCGGCCGCCTGCTGGGCCGCCGCCGGCAGAGCCCCCAGGCCCAGCGTAAGTAAGAAAAGGGCCGCGCGAATACGGGTGGATTGGGTCATGGGTAAGAAGGGTAGGGATGAGAAATGAGCGGCGCGGGCTGCCGACTTTTTCGCCGGCTGCCCGCTAATCGTTGCGGAAAATTAGGTTTTGAAACGCAGAGGCCACCGAAGGGCGATTACCGGGCAGCCGGCGAAAAGCCGGCAGCCCGGGCCGGGGCTATGGCGCGTCTTGCACCTTGGTGGCGGGGCCGGGGCCGTTTTCATTTACGGCCTCGATGGTGAAGTGATAGGGCAAGTCCTTGTTCATGCCTTTGAAGTAGTAGTCGGTTTGGCTGTGCACCAGAATGCTGTGGTACAGTTTATTGGGCGCAATGCCCACCCGAATGTTGTAGGCGTAGGTGTCGCTGACCGGGGCCCACTTCAGCCAGGCGCTGCGCTTGTCGTGCGCCGTGCGTAGCACCACAAATTCGCGCACCGCCCCCGGCTTGGGACCCCCGGCTGGGCCGCGGCTAGGAGAAGGAAGAAGAAGGGGATTCTGGGGCAAAATGCTCTTTCTGATCCTTCATTGCCCATTGTCATCCTGAACGCAGTGAAGGATCTTCTCACCGCTGCACAGTTTGCAGTAATTACTTGGTTTACTGCGAACTGTTCTACTTTCTTCGGATCCTTCGCTGCGTTCAGGATGACAGACGATTAGACTGGGTGGGGCTCCCAATTGCATGAAACCTACTTGCCAGCAGGCTTTAGCTCAGGGCTTTCAAACCCTAGCTTGGTGAGGCCGCGCTGCACCTCGGGGGCACTCATGAAGAGCTTCCAGAGCAGGCCGGTGCGGTGGTTCTCAATCATGGCCACGATGGGGCCCTGGTCGATGGCCAGGTACGACTTGGCGTACCAGTTGTGTTCCTCGCTGTAGGCGTCCACGAAGCCATAGGGCCCCCAGATTTTGTCGCCCAGGTCGTTGTAGAAGTGCTTGAGGGCCAGCATCGATTCGGCCGGCGCGTAGGGCATGGCCGACAGGGCCGCGGTGGGCGAAATCACGCCTAGGTCTTCGGTGGGCGAGTGGGCGGCGTAGCCCTGGTAGCTATCCGAGGCGGTGAGGCCCCAGGCGTTGGGGCCGTAGCCCTTGTAGTGCTTGGGGTTGGCCACGCAGTAGGCGCGGTTGATGAGCGTGTGGCGCTGGTTCTGCGCCCAGTAGTCGGCGTGCGCGTCCTTCAGGCCGTGGGGATTGATTCCCAAAAACGAGTAGTGCGAAAAGAACAGGGGGCCCCCCAGCTCGGGGCCCAGGGGCAACGTCTGGCCGTAGTAAGTTTTGCCGTTCAAGTAGTCGGGGCCCGTGGCCCAGCCCTGGTCGTACACCGCCTTGTCGATGGCGTAGCGGGGCGAGCCGGCGGCCAGCACGTAGGTCACCAGGGCCTCGTTCCAGCCATGTAGCTGGTGGTTCATGCTCCAGCCGTTGTTGGGGCTCCAGTGCCAGTACAGCACGTTCTGGTTCTGCGTGAACCAGTTCCACTCTACGCCCTCCCACATCCAGAGCACCTTGTTGCGCACGTTGCTTTCGTCGGGCGTGTCCTTCGTGAAGTACTGCCGGGCGCACAGCAGGCCCTCGTACATAAAGGAGGTTTCCACAATATCAGCCCCGTCGTCTTTCGGGCTGAAGCGGATGGTGTGGCCCGTGGCCCCGTCGTACCAATGCGGAAACGCGCCGTGGTATTGGTCGGCTTTCCACAGGAAGTTCACGATTTTGCTGACCCGCGCCGCCGCCTGGGCCCGCGTGATCCAGCCCCGCTCGGCGGCCACGATGATGGCCATCAGGCCGAAGCCCGTGCCGCCGGTCGTCACCACCTCGTCGCCGTAATCGTACGACTTGTTGCTGCGCTCGCGCGCCATGCCGCTTACCGGGTGCCCAAAATCCCAGAAGTACCGGAACGTCTGGCGCTGCACCTGGTCAAGCAGCTGCTCGTCGGTGAGGTTACGCGGCCGTTGCCGGGCATCAAAAGCCGCGGTTTTGGCGGCTGCTTTCGGGGTTGCTTTTGGCGTGGGTTGGGCCCCCAGCAGGCTGGGTGCCAGCAAGAGGGCGACGAAAAATTTTAGGCGCATAGTCAACAAGTATTCGTGGCAGATTAATACTTTAATTAGCTGAAAAACAGGGCGTTGTGCTGAGTGAAGCGAAGCATTGCTGCTTTGCTTCACTCAGCACAACGCCCTGTTTCAAGCACTGAGCACTGGCGGCCAGCTTCCAAATCAATACCCTGGGTTCTGGGTCAATACGCCGCCGCTCAGGTCAATTTGAGGTTGTGGGATGGGAAAAACCTCGTGCTTGCCCTTGACGAACGTTTTGCCCTGGGCTGCGAAAATGGGCACAATGCGGCCGGGGGTCACGCTTTCCTGGCGCACCAGGTCGAAGAAGCGGTCGTGCTCCATAGCCAGTTCCACGCGGCGTTCCTGCCAGATGTTGGCCAGCGTGGCGGCGGTGGGGCCCAGGCCGGCGCGGGCGCGCACGGCGGTCAAGTCGGCGAGGGCGGCCCCGGCGTTGCCGATCTGCAGCGCGGCCTCCGCGTGGATGAGCAGCACCTCGGCGTAGCGCATCACGCGGATGTTCTTGGGCAGGTAGTCGGTGTTGCCGCAGTTGGGTTCTTGGGTGCGGCTGTGGTAGGCCTTGTAGCTGTAGCGCGAGTTTTCTACCGAGTCTTGGCTCGGGATGCGGAAGCCGTCCCAGAGCCGGGTGCCCTGGTTGGTGATGGTGATGATGGTGCCGGCCTTGCGCACATCGCCTGCTTCGTAGGCGTTGGAAAGGGCCAGGCTAGGCGTGTTAAAGCCGTAGCCCAGGTCCGACCAGCCGCCTTTGCCACCCTGGCGGGGGCCCTGGGAAATGGCGTAAATCTGCACCGCCGAGTTGTTGCAAGCCGCGTTCACGCCGGTTTGTACCTCAAACACCGACTCGGAATTGTTGTTGCCCACGGTGCGCCAGATGTCGGCGTAGTTCGGGTAAAGCGCGTAGCCGCCAGCGGTTATCACGTCGGCGGTCAGGTCGAAGGCTTTTTGGTAGTTTTTCTGGTAGAGGTACACCTTGGCCAGCATTGCCTCCGCCGACTGCTTGTTGGCGCGGCCCACCACGGCGTTGGCTTTGGCCGGCAGGTTGTCCACGGCGAACTGCAAATCGCTGGCAACGAAGGCGTAAATATCGGCCGCCGAGGCCCGGGTCTGGAGCGCCGGGTTGTTGGCGTCGCCGGCCGTAGGCACGCCGTTGAGCAGCGGCACTCCCCCGAATAGGCGCACCAGGTTGAAGTAGAAATAGCCGCGCAAAAAGCGCACTTCGCCTAGTTGCCGGTTCTTGGCGGCGTCGTCGGCCGGGCTCAGCGGGATTTTGTCCAGGGCCTGGTTGGCGCGGGCAATGCCCTGGAAGAAGCCGTTCCAAGAGTTGTTCACGTTGCCGTTGGTGGGCGTGGCCGTGAAGTTGTCGATGTTCAGCGCGTCGGTGTAGTCCGACGGCGTGCTGCCCTTGTCCGCATCATCCGAGGCAATGTCCGTTAGGATAACGTACTGCAAGCCACTGATATCAGGCCCGAAGCCGCCCAAGTACAAGGCGTTGTACACCCCATCAACCAGTTTCTGGGCAGCGGCGGGGTCGGCCTTGATGGCGTCTTCGCTGAGCTGGCCCTGCGGGGCCACGTCGAGGAATTGCTTGCAGCCACCCGCCACGGCCAGCGCTACGGCCAGGGCACCTACGCCGGCCCGGCGGCCCGTTAAAAAAGAGGAGAATTTCATATATAGGGAGCGGCTTATTTGAAGTTAGCAGTCAAGCCCACCGTGAGGGTGCGCGGAGTGGGGTAGCTGCTGGTGTCGCCTACCAACTCGATGCCCGAGTTGAGGGGCCCCCCGGGCAGCTCGGGCGTGAAGCCCGTGTACTTGGTGGCCGTGAAGATGTTCTGGCCCGACAAAAACAATCGCAGCGAGGCCACGTGCGCCTTTTCAAGGCCGGCCGCCGGGACGGTGTAGCCCACGATGACGTTGGTCAGGCGCAGGTAGGAACCCGATTCCAGAAAGTACGTGGAGTTGGGCAGGCTGCTGGACAGCGTGCTCGGGTTGGTGTTCGACGGGCGGGCGGCCGTCCAGCGGTCGTTGGCGAAGCTGGCTTCCACGTTGTCGGTGTTTTGGTAGCGGGCCTGCTTCTTGGCGTTGTACACCTTGTTGTTGAGGTTGCCCGAAAACACGAACGAGAGGTCGAAGTTGCGCACGTTCACCCCGCCGTTGACGCCGAAGTACACCGGCGGTTGGTACGAGCCAAAGTAGCTGCGGTCGCCGGCGTCGATGACGCCGTCGCCGTTGGTATCGGCATATTTCAAGTCGCCCACTTGCGGATTGTAAGTCGATTTGGGGCCCTGGCTAATCTCGTCCTGCGTCTGGTACACACCTATGGCGTCGAGCAGGAAAAAGGCTCCAGCCGGCTGGCCGTTGTCGGACTTCGTCACTTGGTTTACGCCCGCAAACAAGGCTTGCCCGCCGTTGAGGTTGGCGATGCGGTTCTTATTGAAGGTGGCGTTCAAGCCGAAGTTGTAGCCGAAGTTCTCGCCCACCTTCGCGCGCCAGTTCAGGGCCGCCTCCACGCCCTTGTTGGTGATGTCGGCGGCATTGGTGATGAGCTGGTTGTCAGGGTCGCCGAGGATGCCGGGGATGTTGATCGGAATCAAGGCATCGCTGGTGCGCTTGCTGTAGTACGTTACCTCGCCGGTGAGGCGGTTGTCGAGGAAGCCAAATTCTACGGCCGCGTCGTACTCGCTAGTGGTTTCCCAGTGCACTTGCCCATCTTTGAGCTGGCTGATGACGGCCCCCAGGACCGGCTGCCCGGCGATGACGTAGGGCACGTTAATGTCGGCCGTCGTCACGTAGGAGTTGGTCGGAATCTGGTCGTTGCCCAGCCGCCCGTAGCTGCCGCGCAGCTTCAGGAAACTCAGGCCCTTCACGTCCTTCAGGAAGTCCTCGTCCGATACTACCCAGCCCACGCCCAGCGACGGGAATACGCCCTCGCGGCGGTTAGCGGCAAACCGGGAGGAAGCGTCGTAGCGCAGGTTGGCCGTGAGCAGGTAGCGGCCGGCATAGGCGTAGTTCACGCGGCCCAGCACCGAGAAGCGGCGGTCTTTGGACGGCAACATGCTGGCGTCGGGCGCGTTGGGGTCGTAAGGGTTCACCACCGACGTGTTGGGGTCGCCGGTGTTCAGGTACCACTGGTTGGGGTCGGCGGGCACGCCGCGGCGGAAGCCGTAAAGCGGGGTGGTCTGGCCTTCCTCGGTGGTGGTGCCGGCCAGCACGGTCAGGTCGTGCTTCTCGCCGAAGGTTTTGTGGAACGTGGCCGTGTTTTCCCACAAGTAGCGGTAGGAGTTGTTCTGCATCACCCCCAGGCTGCTGGTGGGCGCAAACTGGTTGCCGCCGGCGATGATGAACGTGCTGGCGTCGTTATTAAACTGGTAGTTGTAGATCGTGCGGTTGTTGAAGTTCAAATCCACGTTGATGGCCGAGCGCAGCGTGAGCCATTCCACCGGCCGCACATCGAGGCCGATGTTGCCCTGCAAGCGGTTTTCGAGCGAGCGGTTGTTGTTCTTGTCGATGTCGAGCAGGGGGTTGCCCACGTTGCCGTAGGCGGCGGTGTTGCCGTACAGCTCGCCCTGCCGGGCCGGAATGAGGGGGGCCGCCCGGTAGGCGTTGAGGTAGGCCGCGCCCAGGTTCACGTCGCGCGTGTCGGCGTGGCTGTACGAGGCCTGCGAGCTGATGGTGACCTTGTCCGAGAGCGAAAACGACGTGTTGGAGCGCACCGTCAGGCGCTGGAACTTGTTCTGCGTCACGATGCCGTCGTCTTGCAGCAGGTTGCCCGAGAAGTAGTAGCGCACGTTGTCGGTAGCCCCCGACACGGCCAGGTTGTGGTTCTGGAAGATGCCGCGCTTCAGAACTTCCTTGTACCAGTTGGTGCTGCCCGTGAAGCCGGGGTAGTTTGGGAACGTGGTGCTCGGCGACGTATCGGCGATGTAGTTTCGGTACTGGTCGGCGTTGGCCATTTCCACCACATGGGCCGCTTCCTTGAAGCCGTAGGTGCCGCTGTAGCTGAGCACCGGCTTGCCCAGGGCCCCCTTTTTGGTCGTGACGATGATGACGCCATTAGCCCCGCGCACCCCGTAGATGGCGGCGGCCGAGGCATCTTTCAGCACGTCAATCGTGGCGATGTCGGCGTTGCTCAAGTTGCGAATGTCGGTGGTTTGCACGCCGTCCACCACGTAGAGGGGGTTGGCGCCGGCCAGCAGCGTGCCCGTGCCCCGGATCCGCACCGTGGGCTGCGAGTTGGGCGAGCCGTCGCTGATGATCTGCACGCCGGCAATCTTGCCTTGCAAAGCCTGGGTAGGCGTTTGCACCGGCTGGTTCACGATTTCCGAGCCCTCCACCCTGGCCACGGCCCCGGTTAGGTCGCGGCGGCGCTGGGTGCCGTAGCCCACCACCACCACCTCGCTCAATGATTTAGCATCGGGTGCCAAGGCTATGTTGACGGTGGTTTGGTTGCCCACCGCCACCTCTTGCGAGGTGTAGCCCACGAAGCTGAACACCAGCGTGGCCCCGTCGGGCACGGTCAGGCTGAAGTTGCCGTCAGGATCGGTGGAGGTGCCCGTGGTGCCGCTCTTCACCACCACGTTCACGCCGGGCAGGCCCACGCCTTTTTCATCCACTACGCGGCCCGTTATTGGGCCGGCCGTCGCCGGTTCCAGCACAATGCCCTCCGCGGTAAGGGTGTAGCGGATGCGCAGCGGCTCCAGCAGTTCGGCCAGCACTTCGCCCAGCGGCTGGCCCACGGCCTTGAGGCTCACGTGGCGGCTGGCCCGGATGAGCTGGCGGCTGTACTGGAAGCGCGCGTCCGTCTGCTTCTCAATGTCGGCCAGCACGGTGTACACCGTGGCGTCCTGGGCGTTGAGGGTCACGGCTTGCGTGAGCGACGGCTGTGCGGCCGTCGGGTTGGCCATGGCCATGCTGCTGAGCAGCGTAAGGCACAGCGGCTGAAGCAGCGCCGCGCGTTTGAGAGAGGGCAGGGCCGGCGAAAAAAGTAGCCTTGGTTGCATAGGGAAAGAGAAAAGAGTGAACCGGTAAGCAAAGCCGCTGGGCGGCGTAAAAAATGAGTTGGGAAACCGTGCTTGCGACGACTTGGAATCGTTGACTATCTAATACGCAAACGATTGCAATAAATCTACATTATTTTATAAAGATTAAATTGGCTGACAGCTGGTTGGGTGAAATATTATTTCCGCGTTGGCTTGTGAGTAAGAAGCCCCCGTGGCCTGGCACAGCGCATCGAGCTTAGCGAAGAGCGACGCCTGGCCGCGTAGGTTTAGGTTGACAGTGCAGCCCGCCACCGCCGCAGGCCGGTAGCGGATGGCCACGCCGTAGGCCGCTTGCAGGGCGTCCAGTACTTCGGCCACCGGTCGGTTATCGTAGGCGAACGACTGCGGGGCCAGCAGGGCCGGCTGGGGCACCAACTCGCGGCTCAGTTGTTGGCGTTTCGGGGCGTATACGGCCTGCTGGTTAGGCAGCAGCACCAGGGGCCCCACCGCCGCCGCCAGGGCCTGGGTTTCGCCCGGGGCCGGGGCAGCGGCCGGCCCGGGCCGCAGCGGCTGTACCCGCACCCGGCCGGTGCGCACCTGCACCACGGTTTCGGCCTGCTGCGGGTAGGCCCGCACCGTGAAGCTGGTGCCCAGCACGCGGGTTTCTAAATCAGCTGTGAGCACCCGGAACGGGTGGGCCGCATCGTGCGCCACTTGGAAAAACGCTTCTCCGCTCAGGTACACCGCCCGCTGCCCGCCGGCAAAGCCGGGGCGGTAGCTCAGCCGGCTGCTGGGCTGGAGGGCCACGTCGCTGCCGTCGGGCAGCCGCACGGTTTGGGTGCGGGCCGTGGCGTTGGCGCGCACTTGCCAGGCCGCTGGGGCCCCGGGGCGGTTGGGCTGGGGCCCCAGCAAGCCGCTGCCCACCCCCAGGCCCGCCGCCACGGTGGCCGCCGCCAGCCACCGCCAGCCGGTTGGGGCTCCTGTCGCATACTGCACCGGAACCATTGTCGTGGGCCGCAAACGTTGCCACAGCCGGCGCCGCAAAGCCTCACGTTCATCCCCTGCCAGGGAAGGTCCCGGCCCCTCGGGCTGGGCCGCGTACCACGCCTCCACAGCCCGCGTTTCGGCGGGGGTGCAAGTGCCGTTGCGGTAGCGGTGCAGCAAGGCCTGGAGGGTGGTAGGGTCAGTCATGGGGCGTGCCGGCGGGGCCGGGTTCGTCCTAGTAAGTCGGAGAATGATCCCAGACCCCTAGCCTACTCGTAAAATAAAATTGAAAACCTCAGCCCCGGTGCCCTAAACCCACCACCACAGCGCCAGCAGTACAAAGTCGCGCAGGCTCACGCGCAGCAGCTTGAGGGCGCGGGTGAGGTGGTACTCCACGGTTTTGGGCGAGAGGTTGAGGCGGCTGGCAATTTCCGCCACCGAGCGGTGCTCGAAGCGGCTGAGCCGGAACACGGCCTGGGTGTGGTCCGGCAACTGGCGCAGGCCGGCCAGCAGCGCGGCCGACAAATCGTTGGCGGCCAGCGCGTTTTCGGTGCTGCTGTCGGCTTCGGGCGTGTGCGCACGCTGGTGGTCCAGGTAGTGGGCGTAGGCCAGGCGGGCGCGCAGGGCATCGATGGTGCGGAAGCGGGTGGCGCCCAGTAGGTAGCTTTTCAGGTGCTCGATGGCCAGCTGGGCGCGCCGCTGCCACAGGGCGGCCAGCACGTCGTGCACCACTTCTTCGGCCAGCTCGGGGCCCCCAGCTTGCGGTAGGCCGCCGCGTACAGCTCGTACCAGTACCGCTCGTAAATCTCGGCAAAGGCTGCCTCGCCGCCGCTGCCGCCCAGCGCCAGCACCAGGGCCGCGTCGTCGTGGCCGGCCAAAGGCCGGGGCACGCGGGGCGCAGATGAAGCAAACAAGGCCATACCAAGTAGGGGAAACGGCCGCGGCCGCATTACCAAAAGAGGCGCAAAAGAAGTCGATAGTTCCGCTTGCCCACCCAGCGCCGGCCCCCGGAGCGATTTATCTATCGAAAATAACGGGATAGAAATGAGGGATTACTGAAAAAAAATACCCGCCGGCCTCCCAGGGAGCGGCGGGTACTACTTACGGAAAAACCAGGGCTCCAGGTGGGCGTATGCTCTTAAACCCTACCGCTTTTGAAACTCGATGCGGTTCACGCCCTTGCCTAGCCCGCGCCAAACCATGCCGGGCTGCCCAGGCGTATTTTCCAGGTAAAAATAGCTTTGCAGTATCCCCAAGTCCAATAGAAACCGCTCGTCTGCATCCGGCGGGTACGAGCCCAGCACGCGGTTGAGATCAAGCGCGAATAGGGCCTGGGGCCCCTGATGGGTTTGAGCGTAATCGGACGTGATGCGGAGGCAGATATACACTGGGAACACCTTGCCCTTGTACTGTAAGGCGCCCTCAAACTCGCCGTACTGCGGGTCGCGCGGAGTGGAGCGCGAGGCCACGGCCGGCGCCAGGGTCAGTGCGGCAAAATACTGGAAAACAGTGTCTTTGGTTATGCCTGCCTGCATTTGGGAAGCGTCATTTCTTAAGCGCGTAATGGCGACGCGGTGCAGGTCCCACGTGCCCGTTAGCTGGGGCTTTAGCTGCTGCATGAGCGTGATGCCTTCCTGCCGGTAGTCGGTTCGGGGGGCGGGCTCCGGGGCTTTGCTGCACTGGCCAAACAGGGGCCCCAGGGCCAGCAGGAGCAGCCAGCGGGAGTAGCGGTTTTTCATAGCGGTTGGGAAGGGTGAGGGTAAAAAAATAGCAGCATCTCCAAAGAATGAAAATGCTGCTAAATAATAGAAAATCAGTATTTTAAGTGGCCCCGGCGAGAATCGAACTCACATCTAAAGTTTAGGAAACCCTTGTTCTATCCGTTGAACTACGGGGCCATGGCTGCGGGCAAAAGTACGGCCCGCTGGGCGGTTTCTACGACTTGTAGGCCAGCACAATGCCGAAGGAGAGCACCGTCAAAATCAGGCCCACCATGAAGATGGAGTAGCTTTTACGCAGCAAGCCGTACTTGCGGTCCAGCACCTCGCCGAGGTAGTATATGTCGGTCACCATGTTGGTGTAGAGCATGTCCTTCTCGCGCATCAGCTCACGCATGCCGGCTTGGAAGTTGTCGAGGCTGAGCTTGGTGAAGTTGCCGAAAAACAGGATGTTGACGCGGCGGTTGGTGGCAATTTCGGGGCTCTTCTTCAGCCACTTAAAGCTCGTCACGTCGGGCTGGGCCGAGAGGATGGCCGTGACCACCGAGCCCAGCGAGGTGAGCAGCAAAATGCCCATCGGCACGGCCAGCATGGGGTTGCGGGTGAAGGAGGGCCCCAGGGCCGAGCTTTTGGCCCCCAGGTAGGTGATGATGACCGAGAGCAGCACGGCGTTGAGCGAAATCATCATGCTGGCCTTTTTATCGGCCATGTCGCTCAGCTTCATGTGGCTGCTGTACAAGGTGCGGAACATGGTTTCGATGCCGCGCTTGGGCTCGGCGAAGGTGCCGGTTTTGGCCTCGGCGCGCTTCTTGGTCTTCTTCTCAACCTTCTTGAGGTCCTTGCTCTGCGCCTTCTTGTTGGCCTTGAAGTCCTTGTTGTAGCGCTCCTTGCCGGCCTCGGAGTGGTAGCGGTGGGCCCGCATGAAGGCGAGCTGGAGCTCGGCCCAGTCTGCGCTGCTGTAGGTTTTGCCCAGGGCCACTTCCCACTCGGTGCGCAGCAGCTCGGCGGTGGCCTGGAAGTCATCGCGGGCCAGGTTGCTCATGTCGGCGTCCACGAGCAGCTGTTGCAACTCGGTTTCGGCCGGCTCGTCGCGGTGCGTGGCCCGGATGAGGTTCTGCACTAATTCGATGCGGTCGGCGGGTGCGCCCTGGGTGGCCAGCCAGGCGGCGGCGCGCTCCATCGAGCGGTACTCGTGGCCGTCGTACACGTCGAGGTAGCCGGTATCGTGCCACCAGGCCGCCACCAGCAGGGCCTCGGTATCGGCGGGGCCCAGGCCGGCCGCGGCGGCCAGCACCCGGGCCTCCTTGGCCACGGTGGTGGTGTGGCGCAGGGTGTGGTAGGTGAGGGTGGGGGCAGCTGGGTTTCGAGCAGGGGCACCACGGCGGCGCGCGCGGCCTCTACCAGCGGCGAGAGCGCGGGCTTATCGGGCTTGTTGGCCTTGTCTGGTTTATCAGCTTTGGCCGGTTTGTCGGCTTTGGCCAATTCATTGGGAGCTACTTTATCGGGAGCCGCTTTGGCGGGGGCAGCGGGCACCGGAGCTGGGGCCCCGCGGAAACGGGCGGGGCGGCGGGCGGCGGGGCGGGGAGGGGAAGATTTTCCATGCGGGAACGGGGCAGAAGGGCCGCGCGACTGCCTTAAACGCGGGCGCGCTAGGCAAGTTAATCCCGGCGGCGCGGGGAGGCAGGGAGCAACTTGCCCGGGGCCCCGTATTTTTGCAGTATTCCAGCCGCGGCCGGCCCGGGCCCGCCGCCATCCCTAGAAGTTTACTATTTATTATTGGAAGTACTTTATTATATGAAGGCATTTATACGCGTCCTGGCAATATTATTTGTGCTGGTGGCGGGCGCCCCGCGGCGGGCTGGGCCCAGATCGAGGAAATCGGGGAAGCCGGCGAGTCGCCCGATAACCCGCTGCACCCCAAGCCCAACTACCGGCGCTCGGCCGTGGGCTGGGAAAAAACCACGCCCCCCGACACCACGCACATCCGCTACTCGGTGTTCCTGATCGGCGACGTGGGCAACCCCGTGCTGCCGGCCGACGGCGGCGAGCCGTCGCTGAACTTCCTGCGCAAGCAAATTATGCAGGCCGGGGCCCGGAGCACCACCATTTTCCTCGGCGACAACATTTATAACCAGGGCATGCCGCCGGTGGGGGCCCTGGATCGGCGCACAGCCGAGGAGCGCATCACCGCCCAACTCGACGTGCTGAAGGGCTACCAGGGCGAGAAGTATATGACGCCCGGCAACCACGACTGGATTCAGGGCACGCGCAACGGCCTGGCCCAGGTGAACCGCGAGCAGGAATTCACGGAAAACTACCTGAAAAAGGACTCAACGGCCTTCAGCTACACGGGTGACTTTTTGCTGCCCCGCGACGGCTGCCCGGGGCCCTACGAGGTGCGGGTGCAGGACAACTTGGTGCTCATTTTCCTGAACTCGCAGTGGTTCCTGACGCCGGCCGAGCTGCGGCCCGCCAATGGCTTCTGCAACATTTCCTCCAACGCCGACATCTACGCCGAGGTGGAGGACATCATCGCCCGCAACCAAGACAAAAACATCATGGTGGTGGCCCACCACCCGCTGTATTCCGACGGGGTGCACGGCGGCTACTTCACGCTGGCCGACCATATTTTTCCGCTCAGCATCGTCTTCAAGTACGCCTTCGTGCCGCTGCCGATTATTGGCTCGATTTACCCGCTGGCGCGCCACTACGGCGGCATCAGCCAGGACCTGGCCTACCCGGCGTACAAGGCCTACAAGAAGGGCCTGACCGACATTTTTGCCAAGTACCCGAACGTTATCTACTCGAACGGGCACGAGCACAACCTCCAGTATTTCAAGGAGAACAACACGCACTACATCACCAGCGGCTCGGGCTGCAAAACCCAGCACGTGAAGCCCGGCGACGGCGGCGGGGCCCTGTTCTCAGACAAAGAGAAGGGCTTCGTGCGGGTGAATTACTACGACAACGGGGAGGTGTGGAGCGAATTTCTGGTGCCCAACGGCACCGGCGAAACCGCCCACCAGGTGTTCCGCACGCGCCTCTACGCCAAGGGCGCCGGCGGGGCCATTGCGGCCGTGCCCAACCAGGCCTCGGGTAAGCACCACAAGAAGAAAAAGAAGAAGAAAAGCGACGACGACCAGCCCGAGGTGGCCGTGGGGCCCCTGCCGGCCCAGCGCCCCGCCTTCAGCGCCGACAGCGTGCGCACGCTGGCCGTGAATCCGGCCTATAACCGCCACGGCAAGTTCCACAACTGGCTGCTGGGCGAGCACTACCGCGCCGAGTGGGCCACGCCGGTGGCGTTTCCGGTGCTGGACCTGGCCCGCGAGCAAGGGGGCCTCGTGCCCTACAAAACCGGCGGCGGCAAGCAAACCGCCTCCCTGAAGCTGCGCAACGAGGCTGGCCACGGCTTCACGCTGCGCACCCTCGACAAGGACCCCGCCGCGGTGCTGCCCGAGGCCCTGCGCACCGGCCTGGCCAAGGCCGTGCTGCAAGACCAGGTGTCGTCCCAGCACCCCTACGCCTCGTTTGTGCTGCCGCCGCTGGGCACGGCGGCCGGCATTTTGCACACCAACCCAGTGCCACGCTACATCCCCGCCGACCCGCTGCTGGGCCAGTACTTCCCGCAGTTTGCCAACAAGGCCGTGGCCCTGGAGGAAGACGCCAAGGACAACCAGAGCGACGTGGCCAGCCTGGACTTTGCCAAGAAGCTGGTGGACACCGAGAAGATGCTCGGCCGCCTGCTCGACGACAACGACAACCACGTGGACGGGGTGGCCTTCGCCCGCTCGCGCCTGTTCGACATGTGGATTGGCGACTGGGACCGCCACGAGGACCAGTGGCGCTGGAGCGAGCAGAAAAACAAGGACGGCGACCGCACCTACGTGGCCGTGCCCAAGGACCGCGACATTGCCTTTTTCAAGGGCGACGGCGTGCTGCCCTACCTGGCCAGCCGCAAGTTTGCGGTGCGCAACTTCCAGAACTTCGGCTACGACTACGCCGACTACAAGGGCCTGAACCAGACGGCCCTGAGCAACGACCGCACCTTTATGGGCGGCGTGAGCCGGGAGCAGTGGGTGGCGCAGGCCGAGTACCTGAAGGCCCACCTGACGGACGAAGTGATTGAAAAAGCGTTTCATGACAAGTGGCCGGCCCAGATTTACGCCCTGCACGGGGCCGAGATTGTGGCCAAGCTGAAGAGCCGCCGGGCCCTGCTGCCCGACCTGGCCGGCAAGTACGCCGACCTGCTGGCCGACATCGTGGAAGTGCGCGGCTCCAAGAAGAACGAGAAGTTTACGGTGGACCGCCTGCCCAACGGCAACACCCACGTGGTGGTCGAGAAAATCAGCAAAAAGGGCAACCTGAGCACGATTTACGACCGCACGCTCGACGTGAAGGTTACCGACGAACTGCGCCTCTACGGCATTGCCGGGCAGGACGTGTACGTGGTGCGCGGCGACGTGCAGAACGCCATTAAGCTGCGCATCATTGGCGGCACGGGGCGCGACACCATCATCGACCGCTCGCACGTGGCCGGCCTGCGCCACCGCACCCAGGTGTACGACGCCGACACGGGCAACGTGGTGATTCCCAGTTCCGAAACCCGCCTGCGCCTGGAGCCGGGCGTGGATGTGAGCCGCTACGACCACCCCAAGCGCTTCGATCTCAAGGACTACCGCTTGAATTACACCGGCCCGGCTGTGTTTTTTGGCTACAACATCGACGACGGCCTGCTGCTGGGCGGCGGCGTCACGCACCGGCGCTACGGCTTCCGCCGCGACCCGTTTGGCTCGGAGCAAACCCTGACGGCCAACTACGCCCCGGCCCGCGAGGCCTACAACCTGCGCTACGCCGGCCAGTTCACCCGCGTGTTTGGCCACACCGATTTGCACGTGGCCGCGCAGTTCTACGGGCCCCAGCTGCTCTACAACTTCTTCGGCATCGGCAACGACTCGAAGAACCTGACCGACTACGACGACGCGCCCCAGGCCACCAACCGCACCGTCAACAACTCGTACCGGGTGCGCTTCAACCGCCTCTACATCGCCCCTACCTTCGAGCGCCACATCTTCAACTTCATCAAGGTGGGCGTGGGGCCCCAGTACGACCAGTTTCGGGTCGAAACCGACCCCATCGGGCAGGTGATTCAGGACAGCATCGGGGCTGATAACGAGAACCGCCACTTCGGCGTGCGCTCCTCCGATTTCAAATCCAACCAGTACCTGGGGGGCCTGTTCTACTTCAACATCGACGCCGTGGACGCCGAAAAGGACACGCGCATTGGCATCCGCTGGCACAACGAGGCGCAGTACAACTGGCAGCTCAACAGCGAAAAGCTCACCTACGGCCGCCTCAGCTCCGAAATCACCGCCTACCTCACGCCCAGTTTCCCCTTCCGCATTACCTACGCCGGGCGCGTGGGCGTGCAGCACAACATCGGCGACTACCGCTTCTACCAGGCCAACACGCTGGGCGGCACCACCAACCTGCGCGGCTACCGGCGCACCCGCTACGCCGGCCGCACGGCCATCTACGGCAACTTCGAAGCCCGCTTGCAACTGCTGAGCTTCAACGCCTACATCTTCCCCGGCAAGCTCGGCATCCTGGGCCTGGCCGACGTGGGCCGCGTATACTCCGACGTGGACATTCGCCGGGGCCTAAACGCCTTCCACTCCGGCTTCGGCGGCGGCATCTACGTCGACGTGCTCAGCCAGGCCGTCGTAAACGTGACCTACTCCGTGGGCGAAGAAAAACTGGTGTTCGTGGGGTTCAATTTCCTGTTTTAGGGCCCCGGCAGTAGCAGCAAGAAGCCCCGGCTGCCAGTGTGGCGGCCGGGGCTTCGTGTTGAGCCAGAATGCTGGTAATAAGTACCCTTGGGGCCCCGGCGGACTGTTGCAAAAGCACGAGTTGGGCAAAGCAGCGACTGCCCTCGCCCCCGCTACCCCAGCCGCGCCAGCAGCTCGAATAGCGGCTGGTTCACGTAGCAGCGGGCGCGGCCTGAAAAGACGTGCATAGAAAAGGGGCGTTTACTTTACACGTAGTTGAACACGCGTAAAGCAAACCCCTCTTTTCTTTATAGGAGCCACGCTCGGGTTTCGCTACGCGCCTACCCCCGCAGCGCGGCCGCCACGGCATCGAGGCGGCGCACCAGCTCCGCATTGCTGGGGAAGAAGGGGCACAACTCGGCGGGCAGCGTATCGGTGAGGGTGTAGGTAGCGACGCCGATGGGCTTGTTCACGTCGCGCAGGGCAAATTCCACGACCGTGCGTTGCTTGCTTTGGCAGATGATGATGCCGATGCTGGGCTGCTCGTGCGGCTTGCGCACCCGCTCGTTGAGCAAGGATAGGTAGAAATTCATCTTGCCCGCATATTCGGGCCGAAACTCGGTAATCTTCAGTTCCACGGCCACGAGGCATTGCAGCTCGCGGTGAAAGAGCAGCAGGTCGATGAAATATTCCTGACCTTCCAGCTCCAGCCGGTACTGGTTGCCGATGAAAGTGAAGTCGCCGCCCATCTCAATGAGGAAGCGGCGCACGTTGCCAAGCAGGGCCTGTTCCAGCGCGTATTCGGAGTGCTCGGGCGCCAGGGCCAGGAAGCCGAACGTGTACTCGTCCTTCAGCGCCAGCGTGGCGGCGGGCAGCTGGGCCGGGGGCAGGGTTGCGGGGAAGTTGTGCTGGGCTAGGATAGTGTTATCGTAAGCACGGCCTTTAATCTGCTGAGCCAATACAACTTTAGTCTAATGGTACTGCTTCACCAAAGTAAGATAATATAGGCGTTCAGCCGAAGTCTTACACTTCTCAAAAATTAGCACGTTATGGGTCCAGCTTATTTCTCGCACCAATGGTGCGAGAATTGCATCGTGCTGGTATTCAAGGAAAAATGTACGCATTCGCCATAAGTTCGAAACTGAAAACCCGCTCATGCTCACAAACTCCGTTTGCAGGTCGCGGGCCAGATTTTCGACCACGCTTTTACCCCAGCCGTGCTGCTGCTGGCGCTCGGCAATGAGCTGGCCCAGGTCCCAGTACAGCTGCATTTGCTGCTGGTTGACCTGCTGAAGGGCGCGGTACTGCGCCTCGCGCACGCGCTGCTTCACGGCCAGCAGTAGGGTGGAATAGTCGGCAGGAGTGGGCTGCATACGGGGTGGCGAACGGGGGTGAAACAGCAACTTACAACAGCTAGCAGCACCCGCCCGCCGCTACCCCAGCCGCGCCAGCAGCTCAAACAGCGGTTGATTCACGTAGTAGTTAGTCGTGGCGAGGCGGTGTTTCACCAGTAGCCCATCGGCGGCTAATTGGTTGAGGTAGCTTGCGGCGGTGGGGCGGCTCACTTTCAGCTCGGCCTGAAACAACTCGTCGTGCGTAGTGATGATGTTCTCAACGGCCGAACTGTCTTTGGCTTCCTGCAAGGGCAGCGTATCCAGCAAGATGCTTTCGTTGGGAATGGTAGCCACTATGCCTTTCAGCTCGGCTAAGGCCGCACGGGCAGCGGGTAGCTTTTTTAAAACGGCCCGCGTTTCCAGCTCCCCGCTGGGTGGTAGCAAGTTGGGTTGCCAGGTAAGGGACATTGGGATTAGCTGCGCGCGAAAGAGGTATGCACTTTCTGCTTTGTAAAGAAAAGCGGTTTTTGTTTACAAAAGCTGGCTTGGTCTGTAAAAGAAACCGAGTTTTCTTTACAGACCAGGCTACTGCTCATGCTGCAAATTGGCGTTTTGTTTTCAATTCCTACGCTGCTCGTTGGTGCGCCGCTATTACCACCCTCAGGCCGCCTTCACCGCCAGAAACCGCCCTTTCAGCCAGCGCCGCACCGGCTCGTCGTAGAGCTTGAGGCAGGCGTAGGCCAGGACTATCGCGGCGGCGAAGGTGAGCAGGGCCACCGGCCACGCCTGTGCCAGCGGCGGCTTGTGCCGGTTCACCCAGGCGGTGTAGACGTAGATGAGCGGGTAGTGCGTGATGTAGATGGGGTAGGACAGGGCCCCCAAAAACGTGCAGAGCCGCCCGCTAACCGCCCCGCCGGGCTGCCCGCTGGCCCCCAGCCACACCACCAGCGGAAACAGCAGCACGATGCTCAGCGAATCGTAGAGGCCGTTTTGCCAGAGGTGTGCGGCTCCGCCTACCCGCGGGAAGGCCAGCACCGCCAGCAGCAGCAGGCTGCACCACAGAAAGGCGTGCCGCACGCGCCCCAGCGCCGTCACCCGCGAGAGCAGCAGGCCGGCAAAAAATGGGTACAGCATCCGCGTGAAGCCGATGCGCAGCTGCTCGGCGTTCAGCGACCAGCCGCCGATGACGTCGCCGGTGGGGCTGGTGACGGCCAGGTGCACCAGGGCCGCGCCGGCCAGCCCCACCAGCACCGCCAGGGCCCTGTTGGGCAGCCGCCGGGCCCCGAGCGCATACAGGGCGTTGGCGATGTACTCGAAAAACAGCGACCAGCCGGGGCCGTCGAGCGGGTGCATTTCCTGCCAGCCCCGGATGTCCATTGAAATGGGCACCGGCAGCAGGGTGCACCCGATGGCCATGATCAGCAGCACTTTCCATACCGGCACCGCGTGGATGGTGGGCCACAGGGGCGAATCCTGGAAGTAGAAGCACGCCGCCCCGACCACCATGCCCAGCACCACCATGGGCTGCAAGCGCACGAGCCGGGCCGTGAAGAAGCGCTTGAGCGTCAGCCGTTCCCAGCGGTCGTCGTATGCGTAGCCGATGACGTAGCCGGAGAGCAGGAAGAAGAAATCCACGGCCAGGTAGCCGTGGTTGAGCACTTGGTCGAGGTGGCTGGTGGCGTGCGCCTCGCACAGGTGGAAGGCTACCACCAGCAGCGCCGCCACGCCGCGCAGCCCGTCGAGAATGGCGTAGTGGGGCTTCGCGCCCAGTATGCTGGTTTCCGGGTGGGCAATGGCGGGTGCTTCCATGCAAGGGTATTACTGCTGAAGGGGTTTGAGGCAAGGGGCCTTGCCGCCGGTCGGCGGGGCAAAGCGGGCCGTAAGGTACTGCCATGGGGCCCCGGGGCCCCGCCGCGTAGTTTGGGGCCCATCCCGCCCGCTCATGGTCCTTGGTTTCAACGAAGCATTCATTCCGGCTATCGTGGCGGGCACCAAAATCCACACCATCCGGGCGGGGCAGCGGTGGCAGGCCGGGGCGGTGGCGCAGTTTTACGCCCGGGCCCAGCAGCCCGATTGCTACGAGTTCTGGGGCCCCCGGCCCATTGTGGCGGTGCAGGCCGTGGTGCTCACGGCCACCGCGCTGCGCATCGACGGCCGCCCGCTGGGCCCCGCCGAGCAGCTGGCCCTGGCTCGGGCCGATGGCTTTGCCACCGCTGCCGAGCTGCTGGCTTTTTTTGCCGATCAGCCAATGCCCTTCCACGGGCAGCTCCTGCATTGGACCGACTGCCGGTATTAAAGCAATTTCAGGGTCAGTGGCTAGTAGCGCCCCTGTGTGAACCTCACGGGACCCCTGCGGGGTGGCCCCTCTCAAAGAGAGGGGTGTGTTCAAATTGTTCGTCCAGGTACTGGCACCCCTCTCTTTTGGAGAGGGGCCGGGGGTGAGGTTCTGGTACACTGACTGCGCATTTGCTCTAAAGCGGCTTCCAAAGCCCGCGTGCCCGGGGCGGTAGGTCGTTTGGCGTTCGCCCGGCAACGGAATGCCATTCCGTTTTGCACGCTTGGCGCGGCCGTTGGGCCAGCAGGGTCTGGACATTCGGGCGGTTGGTCGAGGTTCTGGGGCCCTCGGGCCGAAAATTTCGAGCGCGGGCCATTTGCGGCCGTGGGTTTGCATAAGGTATTTCAGGCAGCGGTTGCTGATTTTTTAGTTCGCAACCACTTGTCTGTCAAATACTTTATTGTCAAGCGCCATGAAAAATATCCTGACTGCCGCCTTTGCCGCCGCCGTGCTGCTGGTGGCTCCCAGCGCCTTCGCCGCCCCCGCTGCCAACCAGAAAGCCCCCGCCTATTCGCCCGCCGCGCAGGGCCCTGCCTACTATGGTGGCCCCGGCTACCGCAACGCCTACGATCGTGGCCCCCGCCCCGGCTACCGGGCGCCGTACTACCGCCCCGCCGGCTACTACCGCGCCCCGGCCCCCCGTCC
>NZ_MDZA01000413.1 GCF_001816125.1 Hymenobacter coccineus
CAAAGCGAGAGCGGAGTGAAAAGGACTGATACTGGCGCGGCGGGCGGCCGTCGGGCCGCCGCGGGGCCCACCTCGGCCGCAATGCGCTGCCAAAGCGCCGCCTCCAGGGCTGGGGCCGCAAAGGCATCTTGCCGCCGGTAGCCGCGGATTAGGCCGGCGGCCTGCGCGAGGTTGTTTTTTTGCGCGGGGTAACGGTCGGCAAAACCCTCCCAGAAAAGTGCCGTTTGGGCTGTAGGATGCAGTACCCCGTCGACAAAAAAGTCGTCCGCTAAAAAATCGTTAGCAGTGAAAGCAGCGTAATCGGCAAATTCCATGGGGTAAACGGGTTATTCACCAACTATATACCCGGGCCTAGTCCAATTATCCCTTCAAAACGAAATAATTTTTACTCAAAAAAACACTTATTTCTCAGGTGCACTTTCGCGGCAATATTCTGCCGCTTTTTGCCCCACTTTTCCAACCGGAAAATTCCCTGAGCCGACGAAAAATTGCGCCTAAAAACTCGGCTCGCTCAGTTCGACCACGCGCTTCCCCCGGGTGGGCCCCGGGGCTAGCCGGCGGCGGGCTGCCCGGGGCCCCTGCCCGGGTTGGAGGCCGCAAAGGCGGACTCAATGCTGTGCAGCGCCTTGTAGAGCAGCTTGTACGCCGAGGATACCGTAATCTCCATAATATCAGCAATTTCGGGGTAGCTGAAGCCTTCGTAGAAACGCAGAAAAACGATTTCCTGCTGGCGGGGCGGCAGGGTACCAACGGCAAACTTAATCTTGGCTTGCAATGCCTGCTCTTCCTCGCTGGCGATGACTACTTCGTCAAACGAAACCTCAAAGGCCAGCGCGTCGCCGGCCACCAGCTGGGTGAAGCGGGAGCGGTGGTCGAGCTTGCGGAACAGGATGCTGCGCAGGGCTTTGTACAAGTAGTTTTTGACCGATAGCGGGGTGCCCAGGCTGGCCCGGTTGGTCCACAGCTTAATGAACAAGTCGTGCACCGCGTCCTCAATCAGCGACCGGTCGCGGGTGAACTTGTGGCCGTAGTTGATTAATAAATTAATATTAATATTATATAATTTAGTGTAAGCCTCCCAGTCGCCGCGCTGAAATAATTGCCAAAGCAATTCGGGTTCTTCGGTGGGCGACATGGCTTGGAAACAATCGAGGGTAAATCCGCAGGCCGCAGTGGCTTGCTCAGCCGGTTGGCCTTGCCAAAGAATAGCGGGGGCTAGGCGCGACTGCCAGGCCCCCGCCGCAGTTGCGTTGCCGTTGCGCCCCTAATACTAGCGATGTTGTGCGCTTTTAGCTGAACTGCTGGGGCCCCAAACACCAATTGCCCATGCCCCGCCTTGGCCGGTATATACTATCGAATCCTGGTTTATTACAAAACCGTGCCGGGGCAGTGGCCTTCCTAAACCTTGGGCTTAGCGCCCGCTTTCGGGGCGGTGCATGGGGGCCCCGCGTGGCGCCCTGGTGCCGGGGCAAGCGCCGGGGCGGCGGCGGTTGCCCCGGCCAGTGCTTGTGCGCGCCGCCGGCCGCCGGCCAAAACGCGGCTGCGGGCCCCGGCAAGCGGGCTAGCCCCGGCAAGCGGGCTGGCGCAGTTCCGGTAGTAGGTTTGCCTTTGCTAATTACCCCAGGGCCTTACTTGGGGCCCCGACCAGGGCCCCAAGTAGGGCTCCGGTTAGGACCACAGGGCCGATTAGGGCCCCAGGGGCGGCCCTCATTCTGGTTCGAGCGATGAAAACCATGAAGCAACAGTCGAGGCGCGAATTCATGAAGCTGAGCACCGGGACGCTGCTTGGCGCGGCGGTGCCGGGCCCGGTCAAAAAACTATTTCGGCCGGATGCGGCCGAGGTGACGGTGGACGTAAGCCACGGGCTGGGCGACATATCGCCCAACATCTATGGCCAGTTTATTGAGCACCTGGGCCGGGCCATCTACGGTGGCATTTACGACGATGGCAAGCGGCGCTTTCGCCCGGACGTGCTGGAAAAAGTACAGCAGCTGCGCCCGCCCTTGCTGCGCTACCCCGGCGGCACAGTCACCAAAATTTACCATTGGAAGGACGGCGTCGGGCCAAACCGGCCGGTGCGAAAAAACCTGATCTGGGGTGGCATCGACAACAACCATTTCGGCACCGACGAATTCCTGCGCTACGCCGAGCTGCTGGGGGCCGCCCCCTTTCTCACCGTCAACATGGGCACCGGTACGGCCGAAGAAGCGGCGCAGTGGGTGGAATACTGCAACGCCACGGCGGGCGACTACGCCACGCAGAGGAGCAACAACGGCCATGCCCAGCCCTACGGTGTGCACTACTGGGGCCTGGGCAACGAGGAAGCCGCCAAGGAGGATGCCGGCCGGCTCCAGGACCCCCAGGACTACATTAAGCAGGCTTGGTACTATGCCAAGCTCATGAAGCTCCAGGACCCGTCCATCGAACTGGTGATGGTGGGGGACCAGGACGGCTGGAACCAGCAGGTTTTGGAGGCGCTGCACCCGGTTTGCGACTACATTTCGCTGCACCTGTACGCCCGCTCCAAGCCCGGCGATCCGGCTTCGCTCTTCGCGTCCATCGCCGCAATGGAAGCTAGCATCCAAAAGCTGGGGGCCCAAATTAGGGCCTTTACGCCGGAGAAAGTGGAAAATTTCAGCAAGTGGTACCGCTTCTCCGGCCGCCAGCAGCCCGTGCGAATTGCGCTGGACGAATGGGGCATCTGGGAGGCGAACGGCCAAGGCGCTTATGGCCTGGAAATGGAATATACCTGGAACCACGCGCTGGGCGTGGCCACTTTCCTCAATATTTTCCAGCGCAATGCGGCCGTCATCGGCCTAGCCACTTGGGCGCAAACCGTGAATGTGCTGGCCCCCATCATGACGAACGAAACCACGTCCATCTGCCAGACGGTGTACTACCCGCTGGCCCTCTACCGCAAGCTGTGCGGGCCCCGCAGCGTAGCCGCCACGGCCACCGGGGCCGGGGCCGCCGCCCTGGACGTGGCGGCCTCCACCGATGGCAAAACCCTCACCCTGGCCATCGTCAACCGCGACAGCCGCGCGGCCATCGACATCCGGCTCAACGCCAAAACGACCGGGCAATGGACGGCGCACGAACTCACTGCGGCCTCAATTGAGGCGAAAAACACGCTGGCCGCGCCGGCTACAAACGTGGTCGGCCACCGGCAGCGCACCCTGCCGGCCGGTGCCAAAACCTACGCAATGGCCGCCCACAGCATCACCATTCTGCAAGCAGCCCTCTAATGGTCAGCGGTGTACGGCCGTAGCAAAAGTGGCCGGCTTAGGGCCCCACGGGGTTGCCAGGCAAAGTAGCGGGGCCCCTGGGTGGCTGAGCCGTGCCGCCGCCGCGGGTCGGAAGTGGGCAGGCCGCCTGGGGGCCCTGCGAATAGTTCCAGGGGGCCTTAGTGCGCCGTGGCCAGCTTCACCTTCTTCACCCCAATGTTGCGCAGCGCGAAGTAAAACACCACCAGAAAGCAGCAGGCCGGCACCACATAAGCCAGCTGAATGCTGCTCGCATCGGACATGCGCCCCATGATGGGGGGGAACACCGCGCCGCCCACAATGGCCATAATCACCAGCGAGGAGCCCTCTTTGGTTTTGGAACCCAGCCCGCGAATGCTGAGCGAGAAGATGGTGGGGAACATGATCGACATGAAAAACTCGACCCCCACCAGGGCGTACACCGAAAAATGGCCGTGCGTGAACACCGCCAGCAGCACCAGGAAAAAGTTGAGCAGGCTGTAGCCCGCCAGCAGCCGCGAGGCCGGCACGTAGCGCATCAGGGCCGTGCCGATGAAGCGGCCCGCCGTGAAGCCCAGCAGGGCCCCGGCGAGGTACAGGGCCGCCGTTTTCTCGTCGATGCCAGCCACCCGGCCGGCAAACCGGATGAAAAAGCTGCTGACGCACACCTGGGCCCCCACGTAGAAAAACTGTGCCAGCACGCCCAGTAGCAGGTTTTTCTCCTGCAAAAGGGGCCGCCCGGGCCCCTCGTCGTCGGTGGACTCAATGATGTCGGGCAGGCGGGTGAAGTAGAGCACGGCCGCAATCAGCAGCACGAAGCCGCCGATGAGTAGGTAGGGGGCCTGCACGGCGGCGGCCTCGTGGTTGAGGTAGGCACCGAGCTGCGGGGCCGGCATGGCGGCGGCCTGCGCGGGCGAGAGCGACTTGCCCGACAAGATGAAGATGCCGCCCAGCAGCGGGGCCAGCGTGGCAGCCAGCCCGTTGAACGACTGCGCGAAGTTGAGCCGCTGCGTGGCCCCCTCGGGGTCGCCGAGCACGGTGATGTAGGGGTTGGCGGCGGTTTCGAGAAACGTGAGGCCGCAGGCAATAACGAACAGGGCCCCCAGGAAAAAGCCGTAGGAGCGGGCCGCCGCCGCGGGGTAAAACAGGAAGGCCCCCGTGGCGAACAGCCCCAGGCCCAGCAAGATACCGCCCTTGTAACCGTAGCGCTTCATGAATTGCCCGGCGGGAATGGCCAGCAAAAAGTAGGCGATGTAGGAAGCCGAATCAATAAAGGCCGACTGCGCATCGGTGAGCTGGCACGCCTTTTTAAGGTGCGGAATCAGGATGGGGTTGAGGTTGAGGGCGAAGCCCCACAGAAAAAACAGCGACGTGATGAGCCCAACGGCAAACAGGTTTTTCGGGCAGTCGTCATGCAGTTGGGAAAGGAAGGGGAGGGGAGGGGAGGGGAGTGGCGGTAGCGGGGCCGTGGGTACTTGTGCCGAAGCAAACGAGTGCCGATTGCTGGGTAAGCGCTTGTTTGTGAGCAGGAAAGCCAACGGCCAACGGCCAAAAGCCAATGGCCAGATTCTTAGGCCCCCAGCTTGTAGATGCGCTCCATGAGTTGCCACTTTTCGGCGGCGGTGGCCTGGGCGTCGGTTTGCTGGAAGGCGGCCACGTAGGCTTCCCACTCGGCCTGACGGGGCTTGGCGGCCAGGGCCCGCATGGCAAGGTCGTGGTCGAAGTCGGCCACGGTGTCCATGATCATAAAGGCCTGGTGGCCGGCCAGGTAAATTTCCATATCCAGAATGCCCACCTCGCGCATGCCCTGGGTGATTTCGGGCCAGGTGGCGCCGGGCGCGTGCACTGCTTTATAAGCCGCCAGCAGGGCCGAGTCGGGGCGCAGTTGCAGCGTTTTGCAATACCGTTTGAACGCGGCTGGCGGGGGGGAGGCGGGGAAAGTCATGCGTGGGGAGAGTAGGCGTGGGGGGAGGGAAACCTGGCGTAACTCAGCACGGTCATGCTGAGCTTGCCGAAGCATGACCGTGCTATTTTAATTAAATCCGGCATTGCCAAGCATTTACCCGGCGTTGGCCAAGGCCCGGTCGAGGTGCACGTAGCCGCCATCGACGTGCACTAGTTGGCCGGTGGTGTGGCTGGCGCGCGCCGACAGCAGGAAGGCTACCGTGCTGCCAATCTCCTCGGTCGTCGTCATGCGGTGGCCCAGCGGAATGCGGGCCGTGATGTCGCCCAGCGCCTGCTCAGGGTTGGGCAGGGTCTGAATCCAGGTTTCGTAGGCGGGCGTCCAGCACTCGGCCACCACCACGGCATTCACCCGAATGTTGTACTTGAGCAGTTCCACGGCCCACTCGCGGGTGAGGGCGTTGCGGCCCCCGTTGGCGGCGGCGTAGGCGGAGGTGTTGCCCTGGCCAGTTTCGGCGGTTTTGGAGGTGATGTTCACGATGGCCCCGCCCGACTTCTTCAGCTCGGGCAGGGCGTGGTGGGCCATCAGGTAGTAGTGCACCACATTCTGGTGCAGGCTGGCCATGAAGCGGGCGTAGTCGCCGTGTTCCAGGCCCACGCCGTCGTTGGTGCCGGCGTTGTTCACCAGGCCCTCCAGGCGGCCGTACTGGGCGATGACCGCCTGCACTGCCTGCCGGCACGCCTCGGGGTCGGCTAGCTCGGCCACTACCTGCCCGGCCCGGTGCCCGGCTGCTTCCAGCGCGGCCACGGTGCGGGCATTATCGGCCTCGTCGCGCCCCACAATGACCGGGATGGCCCCCTCGGCCGCCAGCGCCCGGCAAATGCCGGCCCCAATGCCCCGGGCCCCTCCCGTGACGATGATTACTTTGTTAGCGAGCTGCAAATCCATAAACAGGTGGGCAATTGGTGGTGAGATAATTAGCAGTGCCTACTAGCTGGCGGCGTAGGCCTGCACCACTTGCCGCGACGTGCCCAGCCCGTCGATGCCCAGCTCCACCACGTCGCCGGGTTGCAGGTACACGGGTGGCTTGAAGCCCAGCCCGACCCCGGCCGGCGTGCCCGTCGAAATGACGTCGCCCGGCAGCAAAGTCATGAACTGGCTGATGTAGGAAATCAGGAAAGGTACCCGGAAAATGAGGTTGGCGGTGGTGCCGTCCTGCATCATGCGGCCGTTCACCGACAGCCACAGGCGCAGTTGGTCCACGTCGGCCAGCTCGTCGGGCGTTACCAACCAGGGCCCCAGGGGCGCGAAGGTGTCGCTGCCCTTGCCCTTGTCCCAGGTGCCGCCGCGCTCCAGCTGGAACTCGCGCTCGCTCACGTCGTTGTGCAGCGCGTAGCCGGCAATGTGCGCGTGGGCGTCGGCCTCGTCCACGTAGCTGGCGCGCTTGCCAATCACCACGGCCAGCTCCACTTCCCAATCGGTTTTCACCGAGTTGCGGGGGATGACGATGGCGTCGTTCGGGCCCACCAGGGCGGTGGTCGATTTCATGAAGATGATGGGCTCGGCGGGCGGCGTGGCGTTGGTTTCGCGGGCGTGGTCGGCGTAGTTGAGGCCGATGCACACGATTTTCGACGGCCGCGCCACGGGGGCCCCCAGCCGCTCGCCCGGGGCCACCTGGGGCAGCTGGCCAGCGTTGGCCTGCACGTAGGCCGCCAGGCGGGCCAGGCCATCGCCGGCAAAAAAGGCTTCGTCGTAGTCGTGGCCGAAGCCCGGCACGCCGTAGGCCTGGTTATCGAGCAAAATACCGGGCTGTTCGTGGCCCGCGGGGCCGTAGCGCAGAAGTTTCATAAGGAGGTAAGGGGAAGTAGAATGGATTGCCGGGGCTGAATCAGTCGCCCATCAATTCCAATGCAAAAGCATATTTTCAAAAAGAAAGCTGACGGCCAGTAGCTACTAGCCAACGGCTTGCTGATTAGTTATTAAGCGTGATGAAACCCCCGTCGAGCGGGTAGTCGCAGCCCGTTACAAAGCCGGCCTCGGCCGAGCACAGGTACAGGGCCAGGGCGGCCACTTCGGCCGGGGTGCCCATGCGGCCGATGGGCTGGCTGCGGGCCAGCTGCTCGAACATTTCGGCTTCCTGGCCGGGGTAGGCGCGGGCCAGAAAACCATCCACGAACGGCGTGTGCACCCGCGCCGGCGAGATGCTATTGCACCGAATGCCGTCGGCTAGGTAATCGCGGGCCACCGACAGCGTCATGGCGTGCACCGCGCCCTTACTCATGGAGTAGGCGAAGCGGTTGGTGATGCCCACGTGGGCCGCGATGGAGGCCATGTTTACGATGGTCCCGCCGCCCCCGGCCTTGAGCAGCGGAATGGCGGCAAACAGGCAGTTGTAGGCCCCCGCCACGTTCACGCGGTACACGCGCTCGAAGTCGGCTTCCGTGGTGCTTTCCACGTTGCCCACGTGGGCAATGCCCGCGTTATTGACCAGGATATCGAGCTGCCCGATTTGCTGAAATGCGGCCACTACTTCGGCCTGCTGGCCCACGTCGGCGGCGTGGGCGTGGGCCGTGCCCCCGGCCGCCGCAATGGTGGCCACCACCTCCTGGGCCGCCGCCGCGTCGCGCTCCAGAATGTGAACTACGGCGCCCTGCCGGGCAAATAACTCGGCAATGGCCTTGCCGATGCCGCTGCCGCCGCCGGTTACCACGGCCGTTTTGTTTGCGAGGGAAAACACGAATGAGAAGGGGGTTAGGTGCTGAGGGGAAGAGGAATGGCGGGCTTACAAATTCACGTCGCGCTGCCAGGGAATGAAGTCGTCCTGCCCGAGCAGCTCGGCCTTGGTCAGGTACTCGCCCGAGGCCAGCCCCACCAGCCAGTGCAGCAGGCGCTCCCCGTTTTCGGCAATGGTTTCGGCCCCCGCCACCACGGGGCCAGCGTCGAAGTCGATGAGGTCGGGCATGCGGGCGGCCAGCCGGGTATTGGTCGAAATCTTGACCGTGGGCGTGATGGGGTTGCCGGTGGGCGTGCCCAGGCCGGTGGTGAACAGGATGAGCGTGGCCCCCGAGGCGGCCATGCCCGTGGTGGCCAGCACGTCGTTGCCGGGGGTGCAAAGCAGGTGCAGGCCGGGCTCCACCGCCTTTTCGGTGTAGTCGAGCACACCGGCCACCGGCGCATACCCGCCCTTTTTGGCCGCCCCCGCCGATTTGATGGCGTCGGTGATGAGGCCGTCCTTGATGTTGCCCGGCGAGGGGTTCATGTCGAAGCCCGCGCCCACGGCCGCCGCCTGCGCCGCGTAGGTGTCCATCAACGTCACAAACTGCCGGGCATCGTCCTCGTCGGTGCAGCGGTTGATCAGCTCCTGCTCCACGCCGCACAGCTCCGGGAACTCGGCCAGCAGCGTAGTGCCGCCCAGGGCCACGAGCACGTCGGAGAGGTGGCCCACGGCGGGGTTGGCCGAAATGCCCGAGAAGCCGTCGGAGCCGCCGCACTTCAGGCCAATGTTCAGCTTAGACAGCGGCGCGGGCCGGCGGGTTTGCTGGTTGAGCTGCGCCAGGCCCCTAAACGTCTGGCCGATGGCGGCCGTCAGCAACTCGGCTTCGGTGCAAAGCTTTGGTGGTTGAAGTACAGCACCGGCCGGTCGAAATTAGGGGCCCGGGCATCGATGGCCGCCTGCACCATGTCCATTTGGGTTTTCTGGCAGCCTAGGCTCAGCACCGTCACGCCCCCCACGTTGGGGTTGGTGATGAAGCCGGCCAGCAAATCGCAGAGACGCTGGGCATCGGCGGCGGTGCCCCCGCAGCCCATCTCGTGGGTTAGAAACTTGATGCCATCGACGTTGGGAAACAGGGCCGAGCGGCCGGCCGGCGCCTCGGCAGCAGCTGGCTCGGCGGCGGCGTCCGTTGGCTCGCCGAGGCGGCCGTCGCGGTAGGCATCGGCCAGGTGCTGCACCTGCTGGCGGTAGCGGTCGGTTTTGCCGTAGCCCAGGGCCCGCTCAAAAGCGTCCTGCATCATGCGGATGTTGCGGTTTTCGCAAAAAACCAGCGGCACCACCAGCCAGTAGTTGCGGGTGCCCACGCTGCCATCGGCGCGCGGGTAGCCCTGGAAGGTGGTGTTCTGCCAGGCGCTCACGTCGGGCGGCTGCCAGGTCCAGGCCTGGCGGCGGTCCAGGCTGTAGGGCTCGGCTTCGTGCCGCACGTTTTCGGTCGAAATGACGCCACCCAACGCAATGGGCTGGGTGGCCTTGCCCACCCGCACGCCGTACATGCGCACCGGCGCGCCGATGGCCAGCGCCTCCGTCGTCACTTTGTGCTTGGCCGCCACCGGCCCGGGCAGCCTGATAACGCGCCCCTGGTGCGCCAGCGCGGTGCCGGCGGGCAGGTCCTGCAAGGCCACAAGCACGTTGTCGGCGGGGTGAATCTGGAGGTAGGTGTGCAGGGCTGGCAGGGAAGAGGGGCTCATAGCAGCAGGGTGGGAAAGAGAAAACAGCGGGAAAAGCCGGCTGGCTGGCTGGGGGCCCCAGAAGGGGCCGTTTGGGGGGGCGCCAGCCTGGGCGCAAGGTCGGCAGTCGCTGCTGCTGCCGCGGCAGGGGCACTACGCCAGCGTTTGCGCTAGGCAAGAATACTCAATTAACCCAAGTTGCGGCGTAGTGAGGAGGTAAGAACTGATCTGTTTAGCAGGAACAGGCTTGTTCTTAAGGCATTCGCTCCCATCCAATTCCTGCTGGCCGCAAGGTGCTGGTGGGTAGGTGGCGGCCAAAAGCAGCGCATGGTACTCCCGCAACAGCGGCGGGCAGGCTGCCATCCAAGTTGGGCCGGGTGGGCGCGGGTGCAGCGGCCCTCATTAGTTCCAGGGCTTAGCGCATGGGGGCCCCGCGTCGCCCGGGGCCCCGGGTGGGCCTTAGCCGCGGCTTTTCAGCGACGACTGGCGAATGATAAGCTCGCCGGGGATGATGCAGGTACGGGGCTCAAATTGCTCTTTCTGCGCCATTTGCTCCAGAAAGAGGCGGGCGGCCTGCTGGCCGATGCGGAAGGGGTGGAGGTCCACCGTGGTAAGGCCGGGCTCGATGAGCATCGCCATAAACTCGTCGCCGAAGCCCACGATGGCCATGTCGGCCGGCACCCGCAGGCCGCGCTGCCGCAGCGCCACCAGTAGGTCGAAGGCGTTGGTGTAGTTAATGGCGAAAATAGCGTCGGGCGGCTCGGGCAGCGCCAGCCACGCATCCAGGGCCGCCACCGCCGCATCGGTGCGGAAGTTGATGTGCGTGCACAGCTCCTCGCTGGTGGGCAGGCCGTGCTTGCGCAGGGCCCCCAGGTAGCCGGCCTGCCGCTGCCGGCTGATGAGCAGCGACGGCGGCCCGGCCAGGATGGCGATGCGCCGGCACCCCTGCTCAATGAGGTGCTCGGTGATGGCAAACGCACCCTGGCGGTCGTCGAGAATGACCTTGGCGCTGTTTACTTCGTTACACACCCGGTCGAAGTGCACCACCGGAATGCCGCGCCGCGCCGGCTCCTTCACGTGGTCGAAGTTCTCGGTCTCGCGCGAGTGGCAAATCAGCAGGCCATCTACCCGGTTGGCAATCAGGGCCTGCACGTTGCTCACCTCCGCCTCGTACGATTCCTTCGACTGGCAGATCATCACCCGGTAGCCGGCCACCGTGGCCACGTCCTGAATGCCGCTGACGGCGGTGGCAAAAAACGGCCGTTCAATGTCGGGAATTACCACCCCGATGGTCATCGTCTCGCGCCGCTTTAGGCTCTGGGCCAGGAAATTGGGGTGGTAGTCGAGCTGCCGGGCCGCTTCCTGAATGGCTTGCCGCGTGACCGGGCTGATGTCGGTGTGCCCGTTTAGGGCCCTCGAAACCGTGGAAGACGCCACGCCCACGGCGCGGGCCACGTCGGCCAGCGTGGCCTGGTAGCGCTTGCGCTCGGGCGCCGCGGGCTTGGCCTCGGTGAAATGATAGCCGCAACTCTTGCAAAAGAACCGCTGCCGCCCCCGCACAAAGCCCGCTTTCATCACGCCCTCAGATTGGTTACACTTGGTACAGATGGGCATGGGAATTTTTTGTAAAATAGAAAGAAGCTGGCGATGAATAGCAGTGCGCTATGCATTCGATAGCGTAAAGTAACGATAAAAATTATTAACAGAAAAATGAAGATTTTCTACCTATCGAAAACGGTTGTGAAAACGATACCGATAGTTTTTGTTTGAAATCGTGCCGATTTCAATGATTTAATGGCTTGGATTGGCTGGTCAATAGATTATATTTGATTAGAAGTTGGTTACTGATACTTCAAACGCCTATCGATTGCACAAAGTGCAAATGGTGGGTTGTTGATAACGTTTTTTGTATTATTTTAATATTGCTGCTGTGCTGCACACCATGCGCTGGTTTGGGCCCAACGACCCGGTTTCGCTTTTCGACCTCCGCCAGGCGGGCTGCACCGGCGTGGTATCGGCGCTGCACCAGCTGCCAGTGGGCACGGTGTGGCCAGTGGCCGAAATCCAGGCGCACCAGCAGCTCATCGAAGCCGACAACGCTACCCATGCGCCCCTGCACTGGGCGGTGGTGGAGAGCCTACCGGTGCACGAAGACATTAAGAAAGGCCGGCCTAGCCGTGACCAGTACATTGCCAATTACCAAGCGTCGCTGCGCAACCTGGCGGCCTGCGGCGTGCGCACGGTATGCTACAACTTTATGCCCGTGCTGGACTGGTCGCGCACCGACCTGGCCTACGAGCTGCCCGACGGCTCGCGGGCCCTGCGCTTCGTGTGGCAGGAGTTTGCGGCGTTCGACTTGTGCATCCTGAAGCGCCCCGGCGCCGAAGCCGACTACGAGCCGGCCGTGGCCGAAGCCGCCCGCCAGCAATTTGCCAGCATGAGCCCCGAAGCCGTGGCCCAGCTCACCAACACCACGCTGCTGGGCCTGCCCGGCTCGGAAGAGGCGTTTGAACTGGCCACGTTCCAGGAGTACCTGAACGAATACACGGCCATCGACGCGGCCGCGCTGCGCGAAAACCTGCACTACTTCATCCGGGCCGTGGCCCCGGTGGCGCAGGAAGTGGGCATCGGCCTGTGCATCCACCCCGACGACCCGCCTTTTTCGCTGCTCGGCCTCCCCCGCGTGGTGAGCACCGAGGCCGACCTGGCCGGCCTGCTGGCCGCCTGCGATGTGCCGGCCAACGGCCTCACCTTCTGCACTGGCTCGCTGGGCGTGCGGGCCGACAACGACGTGGTGGGCATGGCCGAGCGGTTTGGGCCCCGCATCCACTTCGTGCACCTGCGCACCACCAAGCGGGAAGAAAACCCGCGCAATTTCCACGAGGCCGACCACTTAGCTGGTGACGTGGACATGTACGGCGTGGTACGGGCGTTGGTGCAAGAGGAAGCACGCCGTGCCGCCGCCGGCAGCACCGCCCCGCCGCTGCCCATGCGCCCCGACCACGGCCACCAGATGCTCGACGACCTGCACAAGAAAACCTATCCTGGCTACTCTGCCATTGGCCGCCTGCGCGGCTTAGCAGAGTTGCGCGGCTTGGAATACGGCATCCGCCGGGCCCTGGCCCAGCAATAGGCAGCACGGACTCTGCGCTCCAGGGCGTTGGCCCGGGGCCCTATTTGCATAAGCTACACAATCGATATACCTGGCAGTTGACACTTAGGTCGATATATGAGCCCCGAGGAGTGATTATTGCATTGCATCTGGGTTTATTTAATTGATAAACAGTCGGTAAAGTCAATAAATGCTCAGGTAATCAATTCGCAAGTAGTCGCACGCAATAGTTAAGAAAAGCTTACACCTATCTCCTGCGCTATAAGTAATAATTTCTCTGTGTTCAACTTTCGCCACCTGCTTCTACTCCTGGTTTTCGTGGCCGCCGCGCACCGCGGCGTGGCCGACGACGGCTACCGGCTGTGGCTGAAGTACGACCGCCTGGCCGACGCTGGCCAGCGTGCGCAGTACCAAAAAGCGGCCCGCTTTGTGGCCGTGGCGGGCCCCGATCCCGTGCTGCGCACCGCCGCCGCCGAGCTGCAGCGTGGCTTGCAGGGGCTGCTGGGCCAGCCGGTGCCGATGCAAGCCAGCGCCGGGCCTCTGAGCGGTGGCATTGTGCTTAAGGTTGAGCGTAATGCAATCGATGCCAGTGCGCCCAACGCGCCCGAAGGCTACCGCATTTACGCTGAGAAAAACAACCTGGTAGTGGCCAGCCCCAGCGCGGCGGGCGTGCTCTACGGGGCCTACGCGGTGCTGCGCCGCGTACAAACCGGTGGGGCCCTGGCCGGCTGGGCCGTGCGCAGCACCCCACGCATCCGCTACCGCCTGCTGAACCACTGGGACAACCCCAATGGCACGGTGGAGCGCGGCTACGCGGGTTCGTCCATCTGGAAGTGGGAAGAACTGCCCCAGCGCCTCGACCCGCGCTACACCGACTACGCCCGCGCCAACGCTTCCATCGGACTCAACGGGGTGGTGGTGAACAACGTAAACGCCAGCGCCCGCTACCTCACGCCCGAGTACCTGCCCAAGGTGGCAGCCTTGGCGGGCGTGATGCGGCCCTACGGCATTCGGGTGTATTTGTCGGTGTTTTGGGCGGCGCCCAAGGTAATAGGCGGCCTGCCCACCGCCGACCCGCTCGACCCTGCCGTGCAGAAGTGGTGGGCCAATAAAACCGACGAAATCTACCGCGCTATCCCCGACTTCGGTGGCTTTTTGGTGAAGGCCAACTCGGAGGGCGAGCCGGGGCCCCAGGACTACCAGCGCACCCATGCCGACGGCGCCAATATGTTGGCCAAGGCCCTGGGCACCCACGACGGCGTGGTGATGTGGCGCGCCTTCGTGTACAAGGCCGACGGCAGCGGCGACCGGTTCAAGGAAGCGTACCAGGATTTTCAGCCCCTCGACGGCAAGTTTGACCCCAAGGTGCTGGTGCAGGTGAAAAACGGGCCAATTGACTTCCAGGCCCGCGAGCCGTTCCACCCCCTGTTTGGGGCCATGCCGCGCACGCCCCTGGTGCTGGAGGTGCAACTCACGCAGGAATACTTGGGCTTCGCCACCCACGCTGTGTATCTGGGGCCCCTCATCAAGGAGTGCCTGGAGGCCGACACCCACGCCCAGGGCCCCGGCTCGACGGTGGCCAAGGTGGTGGCCGGCAGCCTCGACCATCACGCCCAAAGCGGCATCGCCGGGGTGGCCAACATCGGCTCGGTGCGCAACTGGACCGGCCACCCGCTGGGCCAGGCTAACTGGTACGCCTTCGGCCGCCTCGCCTGGGACCACACCCTGGACCCCGGGGCCCTGGCCGAGGAATGGACGCGCATGAGCCTGACCACCAACGCAGCGGCCGTGCGCAGCATCACGGCGCTGCTGGATCAGTCGCGCAGCATCTACGTGCGCTACACCACGCCGCTGGGCCTGCACCACATCATGGGCGAGAGCATCCACTACGGGCCCCAGCCCTGGCTGGCCAAAGCTGGCCGGCCCGATTGGACGGCCGTGTATTACCACCGTGGCGATTCGGTAGGCCTGGGCTTCGACCGCACCGCTGCCGGCAGCAACGCCCTGGCCCTGTACCAGCCCGCCGTGCAAAAGCAGTGGGGGAGTGCTGCCACCTGCCCGCTCGACTACCTGCTCTGGTTCCACCACGTGGGCTGGAAGCAGCCGCTCAGCACCGGCCGCACCCTCTGGAACGAGCTGTGCCACCGCTACTACACTGGCGCCGACTCGGTGGCCTGGTTGCAAAAGCAGTGGGCCGCCGCCCGCCCCGCCCTCGACGCGGCCGTGTACGCCGACGTGGCCAGCCGCCTGCAAATCCAGCAGCAGGAAGCCTACTGGTGGCGCGACGCCTGCGTGCTCTACTTCCAAACGCTGGCCCGGCAGCCGGTGCCGGCGCCCTTCGCGCCGCCCACCCGCACCCTGGCCGATATCAAGCGCCAGGTACAAGTGTACCAACTCAAGTAATTGTCTGCTAGCTGTATAATACTATTTCTCTATGAGCACTTCTTCTCCCGATACCTTGCCAATGCCAACCATTAATGGCCACGGGGCCCCCGCGCCGCAGTCCGCCCACGCCGCCGACCACGTGTTTTCGCTGGCTGGCCAATTGGCCCTCGTCACAGGCGGGGGCACGGGCATTGGGCTCGAAATTGCCCGTTGCATGGTGGAAGCCGGGGCCACGGTGGTCATCACGGGCCGCCGCGAGGCCGTGCTCCAGGAAGCCACGGCCGACTTGGGCGAGCGCGCCCAGTACCTCGTCAACGACATCTGCGACCTGGGGGCCCTCGACGACCTGGTGGCCCGGATAGAAGCCGAGCATGGCCCGCTCGACATCCTGGTGAACAACGCCGGCATCAACATGAAAAAGCCCGCGCTGGAGATGACGGACGAAGATTTCAGCCGCATTATCCATACCAACCTGAGCGCCGTGTTCTCGCTCACGCGGGCTGCGGCCAAGCGCATGGTGCCCCGGGGCCGCGGCTGCATCCTCATGATTTCGTCGATGGCCGCCTACTACGGTATCGACCGGGTGGTGGCCTACGCCGCCTCCAAGTCGGCCGTCGAGGGCATGGTGAAGGTGCTAGCTTCTGAGTTTTCGGCCCACGGCGTGCG
The DNA here is from genome assembly GCF_001816125.1 of Hymenobacter coccineus. Lineage (GTDB taxonomy): Bacteria > Bacteroidota > Bacteroidia > Cytophagales > Hymenobacteraceae > Hymenobacter > Hymenobacter coccineus. The sequence goes on from NZ_MDZA01000413.1 coordinate 15,749, forward strand.
CGTGAACGCCATTGCGCCCGGCTTCATCGAAACCGCCATGAGCCGCACGGCCATGAACAGTGACCCCGAACGCCGCGACCGCGCCATGCGCCGCACGCCCATGGGCAAGTTCGGCCAGCCTGCCGACATCGGCTACGCGGCCGTGTTCCTGGCCTCCGAGGGCGCCCGCTACATCACCGGTGCCTCGCTGCCCGTCGACGGCGGCAACTCCATCGGCTTCTGAGAAAGCCCGCGCCGGAGCGTACCCGCCCTTGGTTTTCTAAATTCTCCGCATCCTGGTTTCGGGGAGCCTGTCAAGAGCAAATACAATAAGAAACTGCTGAAAATCAAATAATTAACATTAGCTAATTACCATTCCCGCCCAAACCATGAAAAAAAATCTATCAATATCTACTTCCCGTGGGGGGTGGAAATGGTCGCGCCTAATACCGCTGCTGCTGATTAGCGGCGGCCTGGCTCCGTTGGTTCCGCAAGCAGCCTATGCCCAGGTGGCGGGGGCCCATCCCGTCACGGGCAAGGTCACGTCGGATAATGGCGAGGGCATCCCCGGCGTAACGGTAGTGGTGAAGGGAACGACTACCGGTGCCACCACCGACGTGAGCGGTAACTATTCGCTCACAGTACCGGATGATAACAGTATTCTGGTTTTCAGCTCAATAGGCTACGCTAAGCAGGAAGTTGCGGTGGGCAAGCGCACCAGCGTGAGCCAGAGCCTGGTGCCCGAAACCCAGGCCCTGAATGAGGTGCAGGTAGTGGGCTACGGCGTGCAGAAGAAAAGCCAGGTGACGGGCGCCATCTCGTCGGTAAGCAGCGAGCAGCTGCGCGACGTGCCGGTGGCCAACGTGGGCCAGGCCCTGCAAGGCCGTGCGGCCGGCATCACGGTGTCGAGCAACGGCACGGCCCCGGGCCAGTCGCCCACCATCCGCATCCGTGGCAACCGTTCCTTGTCGGGTAGCAACGACCCGCTGCTGGTGGTGGATGGCGTGCCCTACGACGGTAGCCTCAACGACCTGAACCCCGACGACATCACTTCGCTGGAAGTGCTGAAGGACGCCAGCTCGACCGCCATTTATGGTGCCCGCGGCGCCAACGGCGTGATCCTCATCACGACCCGCCGCGGCAAGAGTGGGGCCCCCAAGGCTACCTACAGCGGCTACTACGGCCAGAAAAAGGTTTACGGCCGCTTCGACCTGATGGACGGCGAGCAGTATTACAACTACAAGCTCCAGGCCTACCGGGCCCAGAACGCCAACTTCGACCCGGCAGCTGCTACCTTCCTCACCACCGACGAGCGCGCCAACTACGCCGCCGGCCGCACCACCGATTACCAGGACCTGCTCTTCCAAAACGGCCACATCCAGAACCACTCGCTGGGCCTGAGCGGCGGCACTGACCAGACGCAGTACTCGGCTTCGGTGGGCTACTACGATGAGACGGGCATTGTGCCGGTGCAGCGTTTCCAGCGCTACTCGCTGCGCGGTACCCTCGACCAGCAGATTGGCAAGCGCATCAAGGTGGGCCTGAACACGCTCAACACGTTCACCAACGCCAAAGACCCGAACGTGAACGTGCTGTACCAGATCTTGACCACCAGCCCGTTGGCCTCGCCCTACGACGCTAACGGCCAGCTCGTGCTGTACCCCAACGGCGACCAGCTCTCGAACCCGCTGACGCTGTACGTGCCCAACGCGCACCTCGACCAGAGCCGCCGCCTGCGCAGCTTCAACAGCCTGTATGCCCAGGTAAATCTCGCGAAAGGGCTGGACTACCGCCTCAACGTGGGCCTCGACGGCCGCACCCAGGCCGACGAGTACTTCTACGCTTCGGTGACGCCTAACAACGGGGCCGGCGTGAACACGGCGGGCCGCTCCTCCAGCATTGCCTACAACCTGCTGGCCGAGAACGTTCTGACGTATAACCGCACTTTTGCTGAGAAGCACGACCTGGGCGTAACGGCCCTTTACAGCCGGCAGACGTACCACGCCGACGGCTTTGGTGGAAACGTTCGCAACACGCTGGCCGACTACCAGCTCGCCGATAACCTGGGCGCCGGCACGCCCGCCAGCATCACCAACACCACGCAGCCCATCAACTGGGCCCTGGAGTCGTTCATGGGCCGCGTCAACTACGCCTACGACAACCGCTACTCAGCAACGCTGACGGTGCGCGCCGACGGCTCGTCGCGCTTGGCTCCCGGCAACAAGTTCAAGGCATTCCCTTCGGCGGCCGTGGCTTGGAACATTGCCAACGAATCGTTCCTGAAAAGCTTTTCCTCGGTGAGCCTCCTGAAGCTGCGCGCCAGCCTGGGCCGCGTGGGCAGCACGGCCATTAACCCCTACCAGACGCAGGGCTCGCTCTCGTCGGCTCTGGGTGGCGGCTACTACAACTACGGCGCTACCGGCGCAGTAGGCGTGGTGCCTTCCAGCATTCCGAACCCAAACCTGGGCTGGGAATACACCACGACCGCCAACTTCGGCCTCGACTTTGGCTTTCTCGAAAACCGCATTACGGGTAGCGTAGAAGTGTACCAGCAGCGCACAACTGACCTGCTGCTGCCCGACGCCCTGCCCACGGCCACGGGCTACGGCTCCTTCCTGCGCAATGCGGGCTCGACCCAGAACCGCGGCATTGAGCTCTCGCTGACCACTGTGAACCTGCGCTCCAAAGAGTTGGGTGGCTTCGAGTGGAGCACCGACTGGAACTTCACGGTGAACCGCGAAAAGCTCCGCGACCTGAACCTGTACAATGCCGATGGAAGCCCCCGCAACGATATTGGCAACCAGCGCTTTATCGGCCAGCCGCTCTACGTTATCTACGACTACAAAAACATCGGCATTTGGCAGACTTCGGAGGCCGATCAGGCTAAAAAGTTCGGCACGAAGCCGGGCCAGATTAAGGTGGAGGATGTGAACAGCGACGGCAAAATTGACGCCGCCGACCGCCAGATCATCGGCTCGCGCCAGCCCAAGTTCGAAGCCGGCCTCACCAACCGCTTCCGCTTCAAAGGCTTCGACCTGACGGTGGTAGCGCTGTCCCGCGTGGGGGCCACCGTAGTAGATCCGTACTCCTTCGGGCCTAGCTACTACGCCACCAATACCGGCCGCCGCAACCAGCTGAACTTCGATTATTGGTCGGCCGCAATCCCGGCCGCGCTCACGCCCCAAACCCCTGGTGGCGTTGCCGAGAACCCCAGCAACAGCTACCCGCAGCCCGACCAAACCGCCCGCGCCAACGAGTGGCCTACCTACGGCTCGACGCTGGGCTACCACAGCGGCACTTTTATCAAAGTGCGCAGCATCGACCTAGGCTATACCCTGCCGGCCGCTTGGGCCAAATCGGCCTTGATGAGTTCGGCCCGCATCTACGTGCAGGTGCAGAACCCCTACATCTGGGCGAAGGACAAGTACTACCAGCGCAACAAGGCCATCGACCCAGATGCACTGTCGTACTCCTCGCGTTTCAGCAACACGGGCACCGCGTCGGCCAACATCGACTTTCAGGGGGGCAGCAACTACCCCGTTACGCGCTCCTTCATCGTGGGCGTCAACCTGGGCTTTTAGCAGCGCTAAGTGGTCAGATTATCAACTGGCAGAACTGTTCCTGCGCTGCTACTTAGCAAGCATTGGATCTGGTGACATCTGGAACTCGCCGGGCCAGTTGATAGTCTGCTACTCACCCTTCCACGCATTCAATCTTAGTTATTATCATGAAAAAAATAGTATTAGTTACCCTGAGCGCCACTTTACTGCTAGGGGCTGGTGGCTGTAGTAAAAACATTCTGGACGAAGACCCGACTTCGGTGCTGACTCCTAGCTTCCTGCAAACGTCGCAGGGCGTGGAAGCCGGCGTGACGGGCGTGTACTCGGGCTTGCGCCAGTTGTACGGCAACGATGCTGCGTTCTTCACGACTGAGGCGGGTACCGACCTCTGGACCAATGGCATCGCCAACAGCAGCGGCCTGAGCGACTACAACAACAACGACCTGACGCCGCTTAACGACGGTTCGCACGGCTTTCTGTGGTCGGTTGCTTATTCGCAGATAAACAACGCCAACGGCGTGCTTCAGTACGGACCCAACGCCGCTGGCCTGTCACCGGCCCGCATCACGCAGCTGCTGGCCGAGGCCAAGCTGCTGCGGGCTCAGTACTACTTTGTGATGGTGCAGGACTTTGGCGATGTGCCCCTGATGCTGACCTTCGTGGACTCGCCCACCAAGGATGTGACCCGCGCCCCGATGGCCGACGTGTACACCCAGATTATCAAGGACCTAACGGAGTCGCTGGCAACCATTGCCGACAAGCCCGCCCAGCCCGGCCGCGTGACGCGCGCCACGGCCCTGCACCTGCTGGCCAAAGTGTACCTGACCCGCGCTACCTCCACGGCCAAGCAAGGCGATGATTACGCCAACGCTGCCAAGTACGCCAAGGAGCTTATTGACACCCAAAGCCGCTATGGCCTGGGCCTGGAAACCGACGCTGCCACCGTGTTTGCCGAAGGCAACGAGAACGGCAAGGAAGTGATTTTTAACGTGCAGTTCAACGGCGACGCGACTTTCTCGCGCCTCGACGGCTTCTCCTTTGGTGGAGAGAACATTGCGGGCTTCCAGTTCCGCAGCCGCTACGACAAGCTGCCCAACATGGCCCGCGATATTTTCAACGGCCGGCCTTTTGCACGCCATTGCATCTCGTACTTCTTGGAGAACTCGTACATCCTGCGCGATGCCAGCGGTGCGGCCCTAGAGTCGGGTTCTACGTTGCGTACCACCGATACCCGCTACAATAAGTGGTTTACCACGGTGTTCACAGTGAACTCGCCCGGCGCCAATGCCGGCAGCGCCAAGGCCGTAGTTGGCGATACGGCGGTATGGTACCCCGGCCGCGAAGTTTCGGCCGCCCGACTGGCTAGAATTGCCGCCCGCACGCCGGCCCCTTACACGGTTATCACGCCTAGCCAGTACACTACCGAGTACTACCCGACCCTCAACAAGTTCGACAGCCGCGCCCGTACGGCAGTAAACGGCTTCTCTATTCGGCCCAACATTATCTACCGCTTGGCCGAAACGTACCTGATGGCTGCCGAGGCGTACTTCTACCTGGGTAATGCGGCCCAGGCAGCCACGTACCTCAACGTGGTGCGCGAGCGCGCCGGGGCCAGCGGCAAAAAGGCCCAGATGGACATCACAGCCACGCAGGTGAACATCGACTTCATTCTCGACGAGCGCGCCCGCGAGCTGTGCGGCGAAATGACCCGTTGGTACGACCTCAAGCGCACCGGCCAATTGCTGCCGCGCATGCGCAACACGAATTACGCCCCCGCGCTGGTGAACCGCCCCAACGGGGTGTACGGCTCCAATGCGGCCCTCAACATAAAGGATTTCCACGTGTTGCGCCCCATTCCGCAGCAGGAAATTGACCGCAGCAGTGGCAAAACCACCCAGAATGCTGGCTATTAAATCCCTAGCAATCTGCTAACTAAATAGGCCCTGGTTTCACTTCGAAACCGGGGCCTATTTATGAAGGGGTATTGTAAAATTTGTTTTTAAGCTATAAGAACTTGACTTTCAACGCGAAAATATCTTGCCTGCTGAGCTCCTCCTTAGGCCTGCTGGCTGCCACCCCGGCCCTGGCCCAGGTGCGTCTGCCGCGCCTGGTGAGCAACGGCATGGTGCTTCAGCGCGATGCGCCGGTGCGTATTTGGGGCTGGGCTAAGCCGGGCGAGGCCGTGAGCGTTGCCTTCCAAAGCAAAACCTACCGCGCCACCACGGGCACAGATGGCCAATGGCGCGTGCAGCTGCCGGCCACGAAGGCTGGGGGGCCCTACGAGCTAAAAATCGATGCCAGCAACCACCTGGTAGTGAAGGATATTCTACTCGGCGACGTGTGGTTTTGCGCGGGGCAGTCGAACATGGAGCTGCCCATGCGGCGCGTGCGCGACAAGTACCCGCAGGAAGTGGCCACGGCCAACAACCCGCGCATCCGGCAGTTCGACGTGCCGATGCGCTACGACTTCCGGGGCCCCAAAGCCGACGTGAGCGGCGGCAGCTGGGTGGCCCTGACGCCCGAAACGGTGCTCAACTTCTCGGCCGTCGGCTACTTCTTCGCCAAGGAAATTAACGCCAAGTACCAGGTGCCGGTGGGCCTGATAAAAGTGGCCGTGGGCGGCTCGCCCGCCGAGGCCTGGCTGAGCGCCGACGCGCTCAAGCAATTTCCCAAATACGAGGCCCAAGTGGCGCCCTACAAAGACAGTGCGGCGGTGGCCGGCATCAAGCAGCGCGAAAGCGCGGCCGTGTCTGACTGGTACAAGCGCCTGCACCAGGCCGACCAGGGCGAGGCCCCTGGCCAGCCCAAGTGGAGCAGCCCCGGCTACGACGCCAGCGGCTGGGCCACCATGAATGTGCCCGGCTACTGGGCCAACGAGACGCCCCTGGGAATGGTCAACGGCGTGCTCTGGTTCCGCAAGGAAGTGGAGGTGCCGGCCGCGATGGCCGGCCAGGCCGGCCGCCTGGAGCTGGGCACGCTGGTCGATGCCGACTCGACGTACATCAACGGCCAGCTGGTGGGCACCACCGCCTACCAGTACCCGCCGCGCAAGTACGACTTCGGCCCCGGCGTGCTGAAGGCCGGCAAAAACGTGGTAACCGTGCGCCTCATCAGCAACGGCGGGCGCGGGGGCTTCACCAAGGAGAAGACCTACCAGCTCGCAGCCGGCGGCCAGACGCTGGATTTGCGGGGCCCCTGGCAGTACAAGCTGGGCGCCACCACGCCGCCCACGCCGGGCACCACCACGTTTCAGTACCAGCCGGGCGGGCTGTATAACGGGCTAGTGGCCCCGGCCTTGCCCTACGCCCTCAAGGGCGTGCTGTGGTACCAGGGCGAGAGCAACGTGGGCCGGCCCGATGATTACCTGGCCCTCACAACCAGCCTCGTGGCCGACTGGCGCACGAAATTCCAGCAGCCCAACCTGCCGTTTCTCTACGTGCAGCTGGCCAATATCAACGCCGCCAAGAAAGAGCCCGGCGAAAGCAACCAGGCCAAAGTGCGCGACGCTCAGCGCCGCCTGCTCGCTCAGCCCCGCACCGGCATGGCCGTGATTTCGGACGTGGGCGAGTGGAACGACATTCACCCCCTCGACAAGCAGACCGTGGGCCACCGCCTGGCCCTGGCCGCCGAAAAAGTGGCCTACGGCGACACCAAAATAGTGGCTTCGGGGCCCCTGTACCAAGGCATGAAACCCGCTGGCAACCAGGTAACGCTGACGTTTGCCGGGGTAGGAACCGGGCTGGTGGCCAAGGGCGGTGGGGCCCTGCAAGGCTTCACCGTGGCCGGCGCCGACCATAAGTTTGTGCCCGCCCAGGCCCGCATCGAAGGGGGCAAGGTGGTGGTGCAAAGCCCCCAAGTGGAGGCCCCCGTGGCCGTGCGCTACGGCTGGGCCGACAACCCCGAGGACGCTAATCTGTACAATAAGGAAGGATTGCCGACCTCCACGTTCCGCACCGATGACTTCTAAGCTGAAATCCTGGCTGCCCGGCGCGGCGCTGCTGCTGTTGAGCTTGGGGGCCCACGGGCAAACCGCGCCCATCTTCCGCGACCCGAAGCAGCCGCTGAATGCGCGCGTCAACGACCTCATCAAGCAGCTTTCGCTGGAGGAGAAGGCGCAGCAGATGCTCGACCAGAGCCCGGCCATTGCGCGCCTGGGCATCCCGGCCTACAGCTGGTGGAACGAGGCGCTGCACGGCGTGGGCCGCTCGGCCCCGGCCACGGTTTTTCCGCAGGCCATTGGGCTGGGGGCCACGTTTGACGATGACCTGGCGCTGCGCGAAGCCACTGCCATCTCGGACGAGGCGCGGGCGGTGTACAACGCCGCCATCGCCAAAAACCACTACGTGAAGTACGGCGGCCTCACCTTCTGGACGCCCAACATCAACATCTTCCGCGACCCGCGCTGGGGCCGCGGCCAGGAAACCTACGGCGAGGACCCGACCCTCACCAGCCGCCTCGGCGTGGCCTTTGTGAAGGGCCTCCAGGGCCCCGACCCGAACTACCTTAAGGTGGCGGCCTGCGCCAAGCACTACGCCGTGCACAGCGGCCCCGAGAAGCTGCGCCACGAGTTCAATGCCGAGGTTTCGCCCCAGGATTTGCGCGAAACCTACCTGCCGGCCTTCAAAGCGCTGGTGCAAGAGGCCCGCGTGGAGGCCGTGATGTGCGCCTACAACGCCACCAACGGCGAGCCCTGCTGCGGCAACGAGTTTTTGCTCGACCAGGTGCTGCGCAAAGAGTGGGGCTTCCGCGGCCACGTAGTAAGCGACTGCGGGGCCCTGGACGACCTCTACCAGGGCCACAAAACGGTCAAGACCAAGACCGAGGCCGCCGCGCTGGCCCTCTCGCGGGGCGTGGACTTGAACTGCGGCGACACCTACGCCAAGCTGCCCGACGCCGTGCGCCAGGGCTTGCTCAAGGAAACGCAGGTGGACAGTGCCCTAGCCATTCTGCTGCGCACGCGCTTCAAGCTGGGCTTATTCGACCCGCAAAATGCGACGCCCTACGACAAGCTGGGCCCCGAGGTGGTGAACAGCGCCGCCCACCGGGCCCTGGCCAAAGAGGTGGCCCTCAAATCGATGGTGCTGCTCAAGAACAACGGCGTACTGCCCCTGCGCCCCGACCTGGGCAAGTACTTCGTGACGGGCCCCAACGCCACCAGCGTGGAGGCCCTGCTCGGCAACTACTACGGCGTGAACAGCCAGATGAGCACCATACTCGAAGGGCTGGTGGGCGCGGTGCAGCCCGGCAGCCAGATTGAGTACAAGCAGGGCATCTTGCTGGACCGGTCCAACATCAACCCCATCGATTGGACCACCGGCGAGGCCAAGCAGTCCGACGCCATCATCGTGGTGCTGGGCATCACGGGCGTGCTGGAAGGGGAGGAGGGCGAGTCCATCGCCTCGGCCCACACCGGCGACCACCTCGACTACAACCTGCCCCAGAACCAAATTGACTTCCTCAAAAAGCTGCGCCAGGGCAGCAAAACGCCCATCATCGCCGTCGTGACCGGGGGTAGCCCCATGAACCTCGCCGAAGTGCACGAGCTGGCCGACGCCGTGCTCCTGACCTGGTACCCCGGTGAAGAAGGCGGCAATGCCGTGGCCGACCTCATTTTCGGCAAGGCTTCGCCCTCGGGCCGCCTACCCGTCACGTTCCCCAAGTCGCTGGGCCAGCTGCCGGCTTATGAGAACTATAATATGGCCGGCCGCACCTACCGCTACCTCACCGCCGAGCCCATGTACCCCTTCGGCTACGGCCTCAGCTACGGCAAATTCACCTACGCTAACCTGAAACTGGCCAAGGCCAAAATTGGCAAAGCCGATGGGGCCGAAGTCACGGCCACCGTTACCAACGCGGGCCCCGTGGCCGCCGACGAAGTGGTGCAGCTCTACCTCACGCACCCGCCCCGGGCCGGGGCCCAAACGCCGCTGTTTGCCCTCAAGGGCTTCCGGCGCGTCACCCTCCAGCCAGGGGCCAGCGCCCAGGTTAAATTCACCCTTACGCCTGCCCAGCTCGCGCTGATTGACAAGGCTGGTAATGCCTTCACACCCGGCGGCCCCGTCACGGTGTGGATGGGCGGCAGCCTGCCCAGTGCCCGTAGCCTGGCGCTGGGGGCCCCCAAGCCCGCGTCGGCGGTGCTCACCATTAGGTGAGTTCTTGGCTAACGGCTAATAGCCGCTGGCTTCCAAGAACGTGCTTTACTTCGCCTGGGCGAAGGTGAAAATTCAGAACATGGCCAACGGCTAGCAGCCATCAGCCAAAAGCTCATTTCCATGAAATACCTCCTCGGCTACGACATCGGTAGCTCTTCCATCAAAGCCTCGCTGCTCGACATCGCCACCGGTCGCTGCGTGGCAGCCGTTACTTCGCCCACCACCGAGATGGGCATGGACGTGCCCCAGCCCGGCTGGGCCGAGCAGCGCCCCGAGCGCTGGTGGCAGGAAGTCATCAATGCCACCCAGCAGCTCCAGGCCCAGTACGGCTTCGACGCCTCCCTGCTGGCCGGCATCGGCATCACCTACCAGATGCACGGGCTGGTGCTGCTCGACAAGGCGGGCCACGTGCTGCGCCCCGCCATCATCTGGTGCGACAGCCGCGCCGTAGAAATCGGCAACGAGGCGTTTGCGGGGCTGGGGGAGGAGTTTTGCCTGCAAAACTTCCTGAACTCGCCCGGTAATTTCACGGCTTCCAAGCTGAAGTGGGTGCGCGAGAACGAGCCCGAGATTTACGCCCAAATCCACAAGATTCAGTTGCCCGGCGACTACCTCGCCTACCAACTCACGGGCCAGATGCAAACCACCGTGTCGGGCTTGTCGGAAGGCGTGTTCTGGAACTTCAAAACCCAGGCCATTGCCCAGGAGCTGCTTGATTACTACGGTATTAGTGCCGATTTGCTGCCCGAGGTAGTGGACACCTTTTCGGTACAGGGCCACCTCACCGCCGAAGCGGCCCAGACGCTGGGCCTGGCGGCCGGCACGCCCATTGCCTACCGCGCCGGTGACCAGCCCAACAACGCCTTCTCGCTGAACGTGTTGAACGCAGGCGAGGTAGCGGCTACCGGCGGTACCAGCGGCGTGGTCTACGGCATCAACGAAACCACCACGGCCGACGCCCGCTCACGGGTCAATTCTTTCGTGCACGTGAACAGCACCCGCGAACAGCCCAAAAACGGCGTGCTCATGTGCCTCAACGGCACCGGCATCCTTAACAGCTGGCTGCGCAAAATCGTGGGCAGCCTGCCCTACGACCAGATGAACACGCTGGCTGCCCAGGCACCCGTGGGGGCCCAAGGGCTGCTGTTTTTGCCCTTCGGCAACGGCGCTGAGCGCATCCTCGAAAACCGGCCCGCCGCCGCCGTGCTGCACGGCGTGCAGTTCAACGTGCACGGCCAGGCCCACCTCATCCGGGCTGCGCAGGAGGGCATCGTGTACGCCCTCAACTACGGCATGGACATCATGCGGGCCTCGGGGGTGCAGGTGCGCAACGTGCGCGCTGGCCACGCCAACATGTTCTTGAGCCCCGTGTTTCGCGAGGCGTTTGTGAACTGCGGCGGTGTGACGCTGGAACTCTACGACACCGATGCGGCCCAGGGCGCGGCCCGCGGCGCAGGTATCGGCACCGGCATCTACGCCAGCCCCAAAGAGGCTTTTAATGGCCTGGCGCGCATCAGTACTGTGGAGCCCACGCCCGCCTTGCAGGCGCAGTACCAGGAAATATATAGCGACTGGCAAACGCTGCTGGCTCGCGAAACCCGCCCGGCCGAATTACTGCTAGCCTAGCGCGCCTTCGGGGGCCCTACCCGCGCTCCGAAAGGGAGCGGGGAAACCAGCCTTCCGCTCTTGCCCCCAAGCAGGGCTTATTTCCTGCCTTTTTGGCGAGCAGGTTAGGGGTTAAGGGCCCCACAGATGAGTATTCGTTTACCCAAACTTCTCCATTTCCCCATTTCTCCAACTCATGGCTAACCAGGAATTTTTCAAAGGCATCGACAAAATTAAGTTTGAAGGCCGAGAGTCAGATAACCACTTGGCTTTCAAGTGGTACGACGAGAGCCGCGTGGTGGCCGGCAAAACCATGAAGGAGCACCTGCGCTTCGCCACGGCCTACTGGCACACCTTCGTGGGCACCGGCGGCGACCCCTTCGGCCCCGGCACCAAGAACTTTGCCTGG
>NZ_MDZA01000414.1 GCF_001816125.1 Hymenobacter coccineus
AAGAAGGGCCAGCCCCCGCACGGGGGGCTGGCCTTCTTGCTTTTATAGGGGCCCCAACCGTGGGCCGTCTTTGTTTATTCTCCGCGGGGAACAAACAAAGCCGGCCTTCTCCGTGGGGAAAAGGCCGGCTTGCTAAATAACCAGAGCTGCCTTAAGCGGCGGCTACGGGCTTGATGGCGTTCAAGCGACGCTCTTTGATACGGGCTTGCTTGCCCGAGAGGCCACGCAGGTAGAACAGGCGGGCGCGGCGCACTTTGCCGCGGCGGATCACCTCAATTTTGTCGATGTTGGGCGAGAGCAGGGGGAAAATCCGCTCGGTGCCGATCTGGTTCGAGATCTTGCGCACGGTGAAGGTTTCACCGTTCGAGCTCGGGTTGCGGCGCTGAAGCACCACGCCCTGGAACTGCTGGACGCGCTCCTTGTTGCCCTCGCGGATTTTCACGTGAACGTTCACGGTGTCGCCGGCGGCGAAGAGCGGGAAGCTGGCGCGGCGCTCCTGCGCTTCGGCATTAATAAAGTCGAGTAGTACGCTCATGGCGAAAGAAATTGCGAAGGGACGGCGCCGCCGGCCCGGATTGATTTTACGAAACGGAGCGCAAAGATAAGGATTCTAGTGCACGATAGCAAATGCGTAGCAGATGAGGCGGATAGATAAGGCGTTATCTACGGAAAAACCGGGCCGGGGCCCAGTTTTTCCTCGGAATCACCCAATAAATCGGGCCGCCGGGCCTGGGTGCGGGCCAGCGCCTGGGCATGGCGCCACTCCTCAATGAGCGGTGTGTTGCCCGATAGCAGGATGGCGGGCACCGCTTGGCCGCGCCACTCGGCGGGCCGGGTGTACACGGGTGGGGCCAGCAAATCGTCCTGAAACGAGTCGGACAAGGCCGATTCCTCATTGCCCAGCACGCCGGGCAACAGCCGCACCACAGCATCGACCAGGATGGCCGCCCCCAACTCGCCGCCGCTCAGCACGTAGTCGCCCACACTGATTTCGTGGGTGATGTAGGCCGCCCGCAGGCGCTCGTCGATGCCCTTGTAGTGGCCGCAGAGCAGGATGACGTTGGTGAGCAGCGACAGGCGGTTGGCCAGCGGCTGGCGCAGGGTTTCGCCGTCGGGCGTGAGGTAAATCACGGCGTCGTAGGGCTGCTGGGCCAGCAGCTCGTCCAGCCAGGCCGCAATGGGCTCCACGCGCAGCACCATGCCGGCGCCGCCGCCAAACACGTAGTCGTCAATCTGCCCGTGCTTGTTGATGGCGTGCCGGCGCAGGTCGTGCACGTGGATTTCGGCCAGGCCCTTGTCCTGGGCCCGCTTCACGATGGAATGGGCGAAGGGGCTGGCCAGCAGCTCGGGCTGGCAGGTGATGATGTCGATGCGCATCGTGGGGCCCCGGGGCTACGCGGGTTCGTCGCCCTCGTCCTGCTGGCGGGTCGTGGGGGCGAGGTAGATGTCGAGCAAGCCGTCGGGCAGGCGCACAAACACCTGGCGGGCGGCCGTGTCGGCCCGCAGCACGATTTCGTCCACCACGGGCACCAGCACCTCGTGGCCCTGGTAGCGCATGGCCAGCATGTCCTGCTGGGGCAGCTCGTAGAAATTCTCGACCACGCCCAGCTCGCCCAGCGCCTCGTCGATGACGGTGAAGCCGATGACGTCGTGGTAGTAAAACTGGTCGTCACCGAGGGCGGGCAGGGCCTCCAGGGGCAGGTGCAGCGTGGCGTTGCGCAGCGGCTCGGCTTCCTCGATGCGCTCGATGCCCTGGAGCTTGAGCAGCACGCGGGTGCCCGATTGGGGCTGCACTTTCTCCACGGCGTGGGCCACGAGCTTGGTGGGGGCCCCGGGCAGGGCCAGGTACACGGTTTTCAGCTTTTGGTACGCGGTGGTGTCGTCCACGTCAAAATCGGCGGCCACGAAGCCGCGCAGGCCGTGGGGCTTCGTGATTTTGCCGAGCTGGTAGGTTTCGTCGGGGAGCATGGCGGGCGAAAAAGGGGTGAAAAAAGAATCCGGCAGCCGCTGCCCGGACGGACAACAACTGCCGGACTTTTCAGTCGCTAGGCGGCAAAAACTAAGCGGCGTCCTCGGCCGATACTTCGGCGGTTTCGGTCGTCTCGGTTTCGGCAGCAGCCGGGGCCGGAGCAGCAGCGGCCAAAGCAGCGGCTTGCTTCTGGCGCTGGGCTTCGCTGCGGGCCTCTTTCACCTTGGTTTCGGCGGCCAGGGCAGCGGTGCGGGCGTCGGACTTGGCGTCCACCAAACCGGTGCGCTTGCCTTCGATGCGGCTGTCCTTGTCGGTTTTCCAATCAGCGAAGCGCTGGTCGGCCACGTCCTGGGTGAGGGCGCCTTTGTCGACACCCAACTGGAGGTGACGGCGGTAGAGCACGCCGCGGTACGAAAGCATGGCGCGCACCGTGTCGGTGGGCTGGGCGCCGGTCATCATCCAGTAAAACGCGCGGTCGGCGTCGTAGTTGATGGTGGCGGGGTTGGTGTTGGGGTTGTAGGTGCCGAGTTTCTCGATGAAACGGCCGTCGCGGGGCGAGCGGGCGTCAGCTACTACGATGTCGTAAGTCGCGGCCTTTTTACGGCCACGGCGGGCGAGGCGGATTTTAACTGCCATAAACCTTGGGGGTTGTGCAACGCAACTCGTGCGTTTGGTTGAAAATATTTGGGCCCGCAAAGGTACGCACGAAAAGGCGGCAAACCGTGGAATCCTCCAGTAATAAATATGTCGCCTGGGGCCCCTAAAAATGGCGACCTACCAGGAAATAGCTGGTATAAAAAAACAGGGTCATTAAACCAATTTATGTATAAAACGAAGTAAAGTGACCCTTATTAACGAGGGCATTATTTACATAGATATGTAAATAATGAAAAATTACCCTTAAATTTTGGGGCGAATCAGTGTGGGTAGATTAATGAAGAATCAACTTTCCCGGCGGGATTTCCTAAAGAAGAGCGCCGTGCTGGGGGCCGGCGCCTACCCGGCCATGCTCGCCCTGAGCCTGCTGCCCGGGGCCCCCGCGCACGCCTTTGCCTTGCAGGCGGGCCACGGCCAGGGCAAGCACGTGGTGGTGCTGGGCGGCGGCCTGGCCGGCATGACGGCCGCCTACGAGTTGCGCAAGCTGGGCTACCGCTGCACCATTCTCGAGGCGCGTGAGCGCAGCGGCGGGCGCTGCTGGAGCGTCCGCGGGGGCAGTAGTACTGCCGAAACCCAGAATCCCCGGCACGCGGCAGGCTTCGATAAGGGACTGTACTTCAATGCGGGGCCCTCGCGCATTCCGCACCACCACCAGCTCACTATGCACTATTGCAAGGAGCTGGGCGTGCCGTTGGAAGTGTACAACAATGTGAACGAGGGCAGCTACTACTTTGCCGAGGGCAAGGGGCCCCTGTCGAACAAAAAGGTGCGGGCCCGCGAGGTGCACAACGACATGCGCGGCTATATGAACGAGCTGCTGGCCAAGGCTGTGAGCCAGCACCAGGTAGATACCGCCCTCACGCCCGAAGACGCCGCCAAGGTGCTGGAGTACTTGCGCGCCGAGGGCGGCCTCGACATCGACAAGGCCTACAAGGCATCGGCGCGGCGCGGCTACGCCGAGGGCCCCGGGGCTGGCAACCACGCTGGCAAGGTGGGCGACCCGCACCGGCTGGCCGACATTGTAAGTTCGGGCCTGCTCGACCCGGACTTTTACAACGTAGCTGAGTACACCTACGAGCTGCAAATGACCATGTTCCAGGCCGTGGGGGGCATGGACCGCATTGCCGGGGCCCTGGAGCGCCGCGTGGCCGATTGCCTGAAGCTGGGCGCCGAAGTGACGAACATTCAGAACCAGCCCGAGGGCGTCAAAATCACCTATAAGGACGCGCAGGGGCCCCACGAGCTGGCCGCCGACCTGTGCATCTGCACGGTGCCGCTGCCGGTGCTCAGCAACTTAAGCCACAACTTCTCGTCTGACGTGAGCCGAGCCATCGACGCCGTGCCTTACATCCAGACGGGTAAAATCGGGCTGCAATTCAAGCGGCGGTTCTGGGAAGAGGATGAGCAGATCTTTGGCGGCATTACGCACACCAACAACGACTTGACGCAGATCTTTTACCCGTCGTACGACTACCTCAGCCAGAAGGGCATCCTCATCGGGTACTACAATTTCAACGAGAAAGCTCAGCGCGTGGGCGAGCTGACCTATGCCCAGCGCGAGCAGTTGGCCTTGCAAAAGGGTCAGCTCATTCACCCGCAGTACCCCAAGGAGTTCGAGCAGTCGTTCTCGGTGAGCTGGCAGAAGCAGCCCTACAGCCTGGGCGGCTGGGCCCTGTATTCTCCCGAAGAGCGCCAAACGCACTACCAAGCTTTATTGAAGCCCGACGGCCACGTGTATTTCGCCGGTGAGCACACCACTTACCTCACTGCCTGGATGGCTGGCGCATTCGAGTCGGCCCGGAGCGTGGTGGCGGCCGTGCACAGCCGCCTCAGCGAGCAGCGCGTGAGCTACCCCACGGTCAAGAGCTGAGCATACTTCATTAAAAACAAATCATTTGCACCAAATCCCTACTCGCATGGCTTCTCTCATGAACCGCCGCAACTGGCTGAAATCGGGCGCGCTGCTGGCTGGCAGCGTCTCACTGCTGCCCACGGGCCTGGAGGCCCTGGCCGCCCCGCGCCTGGCCGCACCCGCCGCCCCAGCGCCGCTGGCCGAGGCACTGACCGACGAGCAGGCGCTGCTGGCGGCCCCGGGGCCCCTCAACGCGCGGCTGTCGGCCAACGAAAACCCGTTTGGGCCCTCGGACAAAGCCAAGCAGGCCATCCTGGAATCGGTGACGAGCTGCTACCAGTACCCGATGCAGTCGCGGGAGCTGATTCAGAAAATCGCGGATTACGAAGGCCTCACGCCGGCCCACATCATGCTCGACGCCGGGTCGAGCCCGCTGCTGCTGGCCGCGGCCATGCACTTCGGGCAGCAGGGGGGCATCATCACCGGCGACCCGTCGTACGCCGATTTGCCGCGCAAGGCGGAGAAGTTTAAGTCGCCCATTGTGGCCGTGCCGCTCACGGCCGACTACAAGCTAGACCTCGACGCGATGGAGAAAAAGGTGGACGCGCGCACGGCGCTGGTGTACATCTGCAACCCCAACAACCCAACCGGCACGGTGCTCGACGCAGCCAAGCTGAAAGCCTTCACCGCTCGGGTGTCGCAAAAAGTACCCATTTTCGTCGATGAGGCATACATCGACTACCTCCCCGACCCGCGCGCGGCCTCGCTGATGGACGCCGTGAAGCAGGGCCAGAACGTGATGGTGGCCCGCACGTTCTCCAAGCTCTACGGTTTTGCCGGGCTGCGGGTGGGCTATCTCGTGGCCCAGCCCGACACCATTGTGGCACTCAGCAAGTACGCGGTGGGCCCCATGAGCATCTCGGCCCCGGCGGTGCGGGCAGCCGTGGTGAGCTTCCAGGACCAGGCCTACATGCAGGACGCGCTGAAGAAAACGCTGGCGTCCAAGCAATTCCTGTACGACTTGCTGAAGCGCGAGGGGTACGATTACATCCCGTCGGCGACCAACTTCGTGATGTTTCCGCTCAAGATGGACGGCAAGCGCTTCGTGGAGGAAATGGGCAAGCGCGGCGTGAGCATCCGCAACTGGGAGTTCAACAACCAGCAGTGGTGCCGCGTGAGCATCGGGCGCATGGACGAGATGCAGGCCTTCGCCGCGGCCTTCACGCAGGTTTCGTAGCCGGGGCCCCGCGCCGACTTTTCCTTTACTTTTTTCCTTATTGAATGCGTAATTCTTTGCTGGCCGCCGGCTGGCTGCTGCTCGGTGGCAGTGGCGGGGCCCTGGCCCAAACCAATCCGCGCCCGCTCACGCTCGACGAATACACGAAAGCCAAAGCCTTTCAAATCAAGGACCTGGACGCGGAGAGCTACGTCAAGTTCGACAACGCCTACATCCTCGACCGCTACGAGGCCCGTAAACCGTACTTCATCACCGGCGACGACGGGCTGAAAAAGCGTATCGACCTGTACAAGCTGGTTGCCAAAACTGGGATGCAGGAAATCGGGACGATGGTGTTCTACACCACCGAAACCGGCAAGCGCTACCAAGCGCTGCTGCCCGATTTCACGGCCGACGGCAAGGTGTGGGAGAAGTATTTCGAGGACATCCACGCCATCGACAAGCAGGAGAAAAACTTCGTGCTGAAGCTGTCCTACGTGCTGTCGAAGGAAATGAGCTACCAACAGTTCAAGAACCTGAACCAGGGCAAGGACCTGCACGCTGAGGCCGGCACCTACGGCAGCGATATCTGCTTCCCCGGCCACCAGCTGGTGGCCTTGGCCGACGGCAGCCACCGCCCGCTGCACGCCATCCAGCCCGGCGACCAAATCCTGACCCTCGACCCCGTGACTCACCAGCCCGCCTCCGCCGAGGTGCAGGAGCTGGTGGCGCACGCCGCCCAGAACTACGCCCTCACCCGGCTCGATGTGGTGGCCGTGCGCGCCCAGGTGGGCCCCAACGCCACCCACGCACACCTCACTAGCCAGGTGCTGGAGGCCACGCCCAACCACCCGCTGCCCACCCGCACGGGCCCCAAGCCCGCCGGCGAAGTGGCGCTGGGCGACGAAATCCTCTGCCTAAACGCCGCCACCGGCCTCTACGAGCCCCACACCGTGCTCCGCACGCGCGAGTACGCCGGCGGCGTGCAGCCCGTGTACAACCTCGTGGCGTCCGGCAATAGCTTTTTGCTGAACGGCGTGCTGGTGTTGCAGAAGTAGCATTAAGGCCCCGGGGCCCTAATAAATTGTCTGTTCAACCAGTTGATAGTTGTCATTCCGACGAAGGAGGAATCTGGGTAAAACCTTTTAAATATTGTTCTCAGATTCCTCCTTCGTCGGAATGACAACTATCAACTCGAACAGGCCCCAAAAGCAAAAAGAGAGGGCCCCTTCCACGGAAGGGGCCCTCTCTTTTTGCTTTTGGTAGCCAGCGGGCTACGCCGGTACAGCTACCTTTTTAACGCGCTGCTTGGGCTGCACGTTTTTGCGCTTGATTTTGATGATGCGGGCCTTGTCCAGGGTCCAGATGACCGAGTAGGTGGGGTCCAGCTCCCACCACTTCACGCCGAAGTTCACGCGCATCGGCAGCTTGTGGTGGTTGTTCTGGAACAGCTCGCCAAAGGCCAGAAAGTCCAGGGCCAGGGTATTCTTGCTCTTGTCGTGGTTGTCGAAGTTTTGGTAGCCGTACTTGTGGCCGCCCCAGTTCACGATGGCGCCGTGGATGGGGCCCATCAGGAAGTGAATTGGGAGCAGCAGGTACTGCCACCACGCGGTGGCGAAATTGATGTAGAACAGCACGTAAGCCGTGCCCCAGCCCAGGCGCGAGTACACCGTGCCGCCGAACGCCTCCAGCGACTTCCACTCCGGAATGTCGCCCTCGAAGCGCTTGGCCTCTTCGTGCTTATTATGTACTACGTCGTTGTAGATGTTCTTGGTCTTCCACATCATGTCGAACGCGTTGTTCGAAAAGTGCGGCGAATGCGGGTCCAGCGCCGTGTCGGAGTAGGCGTGGTGCATGCGGTGCAGCAGGGCGTAGGCCCGCGGCGAGAGGAAGCTGCTGCCCTGGCAGATGTAGGTGAACAAGAAGAAGAACCGCTCCCAGAACTTGTTCATCGTAAACATCTTGTGCGCCGCGTAACGGTGCAGGTAAAACGTCTGCGTGAACAGCGATAAGTAATAATGGGCAACGAAGAAAACAAGGATGGCCATAAGGTGTAGCGAACGTGAATCGACGGCACAAGCAATATGCCCGGCGGTTGGTTCAGCGGCTTCAATAACAAAATTACGGCCAGGGCCCCAGCTTGAACTTCGCGGAAGTAAAAACCGCCAAATCTTGCACGTAGCGCGGTTATTATTAGCAAAGGTTATTTAGCAATAACCGTTTGCGCTGCCCGCTGGGGCCCCAAGCCGCCGCCGGGTGTGGGGCGGTTTTTAGCAGAACAACTCGCGGGCCGGGTCCCAGTGCGGGGCGTCAGGCAGGGGCGCCACGAAAGTCATGGCCTCTTTCGTGACGGGGTGCTGGAGCTGGAGCTGGCGGGCGTGCAGGGCAATGCTTACGTCGGGCAGCGGGGCAATGTAGCCGTACTTCACATCGCCAAGGATGGGCGTGCCCAGACCGGTGGCCAGCTGCGTCCGAATCTGGTGGGGGCGGCCCGTGACGGGGTTTATTTTCAGCAAAAAGCGGTTGGCGGCGGGCCCCAGCAGCTCGTAGTGCAGCTCGGAGCGCAGGCCCTGGGTGTGCTTTTCGGGGTAGGCCTTCGTCACGTTTCGAATCGTGTCCTTCACCAGCCAGTGCACCAGGGTGCCGCTTTCGGGCACGGGCGGCTTGCCCGTGAGGGCCCAGTAGGTCTTGGTCATCAGCGAGTCGCGGAACATCTCGTTGAGGCGGCTCAGGGCCTTGCTGGTTTTGGCCAGTACCACAATGCCGCTCACTGGCCGGTCGATGCGGTGGCACACGCCCACGAAGGCCTCGCCGGGCTTCTTGTACTTGAATTTCAGGTACTCGGCGGCTTTTTTGGAGAGGGGTTCGTCGCCGGTGGCGTCGCCCTGCACGAGCAGGCCGGCGGGTTTGTTAATGACCAGCAAGTGGTTATCTTCAAAAATAATCTCCTGGCCTTCGGCCCAAATATTCGGACGGTTCACGCAGTCACTCGGAAAAAAGCGGGGACTGCACCGGTCCCCGAACCAACAAAAAGGCCCGCGCCCGGCGCTGATGCCCGGCGTTGCTCCCCACAAATACCAAAATAGTGGCCGCATCGCGGCGGCCTACGCGCCTAGCGCACCCGATGATGCGGGGCCGGGCGGCGGGTAAAATTAAGGCAAGTTTTTGGGACGGGGCCCCGGCGGCCTAGTAACCTTCTTCTTTGCTGGGGAAGTCGCGGCTCTTCACGTCGGCCACGTAGTGCTGCACGGCTTCGGTCATAATGTCGTGCAGCTCGGCGTAGCGGCGCAGGAAGCGCGGCTTGAACTCCTTGGTGATGCCGAGCAGGTCGTGCACCACCAGCACCTGGCCGTCCACGTCGGGGCCCGCGCCGATGCCGATGACTGGGATGGTGAGTTCCTCGGCCACGCGCTTGGCTAGGGCGGCGGGTATTTTTTCGAGCACCAGCGCGAAGCAGCCGATTTCCTGGAGCAGGCGGGCGTCTTCGAGCAGCTTCTGGGCCTCGTCTTCTTCCTTGGCGCGCACCGAGTAGGTGCCGAACTTGTAAATGCTCTGGGGCGTGAGGCCGAGGTGGCCCATCACGGGGATGCCGGCGGTGAGGATGCGGGTGATGGAATCCTTGATTTCGGCGCCGCCTTCGAGCTTCACGCCGTGGCCGCCGCCTTCCTTCATGATGCGGATGGCCGAGCGCAGGGCCTCCGAACTGTTGCCCTGGTAGGAGCCAAACGGCAGGTCCACGACCACGAAGGCGCGCTTCACGCCGCGCACCACGCTCTGGGCGTGGTAAATCATCTGGTCGAGGGTGATGGGCAGGGTGGTTTCGTGGCCGGCCATCACGTTGGAAGCCGAGTCGCCCACGAGCAGCACGTCGATGCCCGCCCCGTCCAGGATCTGGCCCATCGAGAAGTCGTAAGCCGTGAGCATGGAGATTTTCTCCCCGCGCTGCTTCATAGCCAGCATCTGGTGGGTAGTGACGAGCTTAATTTCTTTGTGCTGCGATTGGGCGACAGACATGGCAGGGCAGTTGGGGGCGGGTGGGGGCGCAAAGGTGGCACGGCGCGCCCGAACCCGGGGCCCTACTGATACTGCACGTTGCGGTTGCGGTTGTATTTCAGGTCCTGGAGCAGGCTACTCTTGGCCGAAATCGTGAAATTGTAGCCCCGGTAGGTGCCAAAGGGCGTCCACTGCCCGGCCACCTGCCAGCAGTGCAGGTCGCGGAAAAAGCTGATGGTGGTGATGGTGGTCTGCTTGGTGGCAAAGTCAAAACCCGTGTTGTAGACCAGCTTAAGGTTTTCAGTGAGCTTGACATCGCCCGAGGCCGTAAGCGAGGCCCGGAGCGGCGACTGCACAAGGGCCACGCTGGTGGGCAGCAGCCGGGCGTCGAGGATGCGCTGTTGGAGGGGAATGGCGTTGGTGATGTAGCCGGCGGTGAAGTTCAAGTTCAGCGTCCACGGAATGTCAAAGTCCACGTAGTCGGCGTACAGGGCCGGGGCCCCCACGCTGCCCAGGGCGGGGTCGTTAGCTGGAGCTACTTGGCGCGGCACCACGCTGCGCTTCTTGCCCGACGTAGGGTTGAAGGCGTAACTGGTGGTGAAGCTGGCCGCGGCCAGCCGGGCTAGCTTACGGTGGCCGGCCTGCTGGAACAGGTAGCGGTTGAGCATGGCCCCAGAACTGTCGCGCTGGTAGGGCTCGAAGGTGGCGTTGGAAATGAGGCTGAGCTTGCGGGCCACCTGGGTGCGGAACGACACCGTGAGGGGCGACAGCTGGAACGCCGGGGCCAGGAAGTTGTAAGAGCCGTTGAAGTCCAGCCCGTCGATGAGGCTCACTTTTTTCACCGGGTTGGTGCCCGTGGTGTCCTTGTCGTCGCGCACCTTCATCTCCACCGCGTTTTGCAGCGAGAAACCAATCTGCTGCACCGCGCCCGAGCTGGGGGCCCCATACAGCGAGCCCTGAAAGCGCGAGTAGTAGCGCGGGTCGAGGAACTGGCCGTTCGAGCCGCGCAGGGGGGAAATGTAGTTGCCGTTGCCGTCCAGGATGGGGGCGCCGTTGACGTCGCGGCCAAAGCTGAGCTGCTGGAACGCCGAGCCCCGGGATAAGTCGGGCGAGTAAGAGTAGCTCAGGCTGGGCGTGACCTTGTGGCGCAGGGCCTGAATTTTGTGGGTGCCCTTGCGCACCAGCGTGCCGTAGAACGTAGTGTTTAGGCTAAGGTTGGCCGAGTAGGAGTAGGCCCGGCTGAAGCCGTGGATGGTGTCGATGCGCACGGCCTGCGCCCGGTCGATGTAGTTGTAGTCGAGGCGCTGGGCGTACCAGGTTTCGCCGTAGTTGAAGCCCGGGCTGATGTGGATGGCCTTGTAGGTGTACGAGCCTAGTGAAATGCCGAACTGGTGCTGCGCGCCGTTCTGGGCGTTGCGCAGCAGGGCCCCAATGTTGCCGAAGCTAATGGGCAGGGTGCTGCTGGCCGTGGAGCCGCCCAGCAGCGGCACGCTGCCGTCGAGGGAGCGGGCGGCCACGGTGTTGGTGATTTGGTTCTGGGCCACCAGGTTGTAGCTGATGCTGATCTGGTCGTAGAACGGCCGCGCCTTGAGCCCAAACCACTGGTAGGGGTACTGCCGGGCCACGCCCACGCTGATGTCGGGCAGGGTGAAGGCCATGACGCCGGTTTGCGTGTTCTGGCTCTGGCTCAGCTTCACGCTGTAGTTGATGGGCAAGTAGCGCAGCTGTTTCGTGTACGATATGCTGGAGCTGAACGTGGGCGAAAGAAATGTGCGTGCCGTCAGGCTGTTGGTGCGCTGGTAAGTTTGGCTGCCGGCCTGCACGCTGGCCGAAAAGCGCCCCCCGCCGGGCCGGGCCACCGGCGTGTGGTTCCAGCTGATCCAGAACGTTTGGGCCGCGACCGGCTTCACGTATTCCAAGCTGGTGTTCAGCGACGACGAGGACAGGATTTGGGTAGGGGGGCGGTTAGTATAGCGGAAGTTGAAGGCGCCCTGGTAGTTGTAGCGGCTCAGGTAGCTCACGTCGGCCGTGGCGCCGTAGCCCCCGAAAGACTGGGCGTTGCCGGCGTAGATATCGCCGGTAAGGCGCACGCCAATGTTGTCGTTCGGCGCGAAATAGTAGCCGCCGTTGGTGAGGTAGTAGCCGCGGTCCTGGGCCTGGCCGAAGGTGGGGATGATGACGCCCGAGCCCCGGCTCTTGTCGGGCATGGGGAAGAAGCCGAACAAAAAGCCCAGCGGCGTGGGCACGTCGCCAATCACCAGGTTGAAGGGCCCCGTCACCACCTTGTCGCCCGGAATCACCTTCATTTTGGTGGCCTGGATGTAGAAGTGCGGGTTTTCCAGGTTACAGGTGGTGTAGCGGCCGCGTACCCCAAACAGGTCGTTGTTAGCGGCTTTCTTGATGCTCTGGGCACTCACGTAGCCCTCGCCCTGCTGGGTCACGGTTTCGGTGATCTTGCCGCGCTTGCTCTGGAAGTTGTAGGCAATTTTGCCCGCCGCGTACTGCCCCGCCCCGTCCTTAAATACGGGCTTGTCCACCACCTTGTGCTTTACTGAGTCGCGCCGGCCCTCGGCCGTCATCACGTGGCCGGCGTAGTCGATGGTAATCAGGGCCGCCTTAAGGTCCATGGCGCCGTAGTTCACGTCGGCCTTGTTGTAGAGCCGGGCCTCTTTGCGGGCCACGTCGAACTGAATCGAATCCTTGGCCACGTAGTGCACCGTGGTTTCGATGGGGCCCCGGGGCTTGGCGGCCAGCTTGATGGAATCCTGCTGGGCCTGCTTCACCAGCACGCTGTCGGGGATGCCGGCCACGGGCTTGTTGGAAGTGGCGGGAATGCTGTGCTGGCCGGGATTGGTGGTGCCAGGGGGCGGGGGGCCCTGGGGCAGGGTGGGGTCGGGCGACATCACGCGCACCGGGGGCATGGGCACGCTGCCCGGCCGCTGCCCGGGAATGGAGTCGGGGTTGGCCGTGGGCGCGCGCTGGGCCAGGGCCGCGCCGGCGCTCAGCAGCAGCCAGGCCAGCGCCAGCCCGCGCAGGGCCCCGCCGGCAGGGCCCACCCGCCGGCAAAGCGCAGCGCAGCAGCGAAGAACGTGGGATGTAGCGGGCAATTCGGTTACTTTTGAGGCTTCTACAAAGGTAGCGGGTTGCTACCCGACCTCAACGAACAACGTGCGGATTATTGCTTCCCTGGCCGGTGCCGCGCTCTTGCTGGCCGCGGCCCCGGCTCCTTCCCGGCCCGCGGCCGGCCCCCCGGCCCTGGCGCGCTACCGTATGCGCACGGTGGTGCTCGACGCCGGCCACGGCGGCAAAGACCCCGGCTGCCACGGCCTCAAGGCCCGCGAGAAAGACGTGGCCCTGGGCCTGGTGCTGGCCCTGGGCCGCCAGATCGAGCAAAGTATGCCCGAGGTGAAGGTGATTTATACCCGTAAAACCGACGTGTTTGTGGAACTCGACGAGCGTGCCGCCATTGCCAACCGCCGCCACGCCGACCTTTTTATTTCCATCCATTGCAACGCGGCGTCCCGCGACAGCCACGGCACCGAGGTGTGGACGATGGGCCTGCACAAATCGACGGCCAACCTGGGCGTGGCCCAGCGCGAGAACTCCGTTATTCTGCAAGAGTCTGACTATAAAGAACGTTACGACGGCTTCGACCCCCGCTCGCCCCAGAGCCACATCCTGTTTTCGCTGTTCCAATCGGCCTACGTCACCAACAGCCTGCGCTTCGCCCAGCGCGTGGACGGGGCCCTGCGCCGCGATGTGGGCCGGGCCTCGCGCGGGGTGAAGCAGGCCGGCTTCATCGTGCTCTGGAAATCGACCATGCCCTCGGTGCTCATCGAGTCGGGCTTCCTCACCAACCCCACCGAAGAGCGTTACCTCAACGATAAAGCCAACCAGACGTATATGGCCGCGGGCATCTTCCGCGCCTTCCGCGCCTACAAGCGCGAACTGGAAGGCTCGCCGGCCGACGCGGCCGACGACTAGCGTGGCGGGGCCCCGGCCGGGTTAATCCGCCGCCTTCGTATTTGCGTATCAACCGTTTCCCTGTGCATTCTAACTCTCCCCTCCGTGCTATCTAAAGAAATAAAAGTGGGCGTATTGGCCCTCGTGGCCCTCGTGGTGCTATTCGTGGGCTTCAACTACCTGCGTGGCTCCAACGTGCTCTCCAGTAGCCACACGTACTTCGCCAAGTACGCCAGCGTCGACGGCCTCAACATTGGGGCCCCGGTGGTATTCAACGGTATCAAGGTGGGCCAGGTGAAAAACCTGGAGCTGATGCCCGAGGAGGGCAACAAGGTGAAGGCCACCGTGGAGCTGGAGAAAGGCATCGTGGTGGGCGACTCCACCGTGGCCAGCCTGTCCGGCTCGCTGCTGGGCACAAAAACCATTACCCTGTTCATGGGCAAAAACAGCAAAACCTTTACCGGCGGTGAGGAGCTGAAGTCGTTCACCGTGTCCAGCATCACCGACGCCTTCCAGGCCAAGGCGCTGCCCCTGATCGGCACCGTGGACTCGACGCTGCTGCGCCTGAACGGCTTTTTGAACAAGGACGCCAAAACCAGCATCCAGGCCACGCTGCTGAATGCCCAGGGTAGCTCGGAGGCGCTGAAAAACCTGATCATTCAGAACCAGCGCAACATCAACGAAATCACCACCAACATGGCCCGCCTCACCCGGGCCCTGAACGGCAGCACCGGCAAGCTGGACAAAATCGCCGCTAACTTCAGCCAGCTGTCCGACTCGCTGAAAAACGCTCCCGTGGGCTCGGCCGTGCGCCGCCTCAACGCCACCATGGCCGAAGCCCAAACCACTGTGGCTGGCCTCAACAAGGCCCTGAATGACAAGAGCGGCTCGATGGGCATGCTGCTCAACGACTCGACGCTCTACAACAACCTGACCGCTACCTCGGCCAGCACCAACTCGCTGCTGGTGGACTTCAAGGAGAACCCCAAGCGCTACGTGCACTTCTCGGTGTTCGGCGGCGGCAAAGACAAAACCAAGAAGGAAACCACCAAGAGCCCCGATGGCACCGTGACCACCGAAACCAAGAAGGTGGAAAGCTCGCCAGCGCTGAAGTAGGGCCCCAGGAGTTAATGGAAGGGCTGTCATCCTGAACGCAGTGAAGGATCTGATAACGGCGGAATGGTTTGCAGTAAATGATTACTGTTTATTGTTCCACTGTCCTCAGATCCTTCACTGCGTTCAGGATGACAGATAGGGCCAGCTTTCCTCCTTGCCACGCCCCAGCCGTACCTTTGAAATCCGCCTCCGGGCGGATTTTTTTGTGCCCCCTCCCGTACCAAATCCCACCCCATGTCGCCCACCGTCGAGTTCAACCGCAACGAAGACCAACTCAAGCAACTCACCTTTCAGCTCCGCCAGCGGCTGGCCCGCGTGGCCCTCGGCGGGGGCGAAAAGCGCATCGCCGCCCACAAGGCCAAGGGCAAACTCACGGCCCGCGAGCGGATTGCCTACCTGCTCGACCAGGGCGCCGCGCAGGTGGAAATTGGGGCCTTTGCCGGCGAGGGCATGTACCAGGAGGAAGGCGGTTGCCCCGGCGGCGGCGTGGTGGTGGTGGTTGGCTACGTGCAGGGCCGGCAGTGCGTGGTGGTGGCCAACGACGCCACCGTGAAGGCCGGCGCCTGGTTTCCCATCACGGCCAAGAAAAACCTGCGCGCCCAGGAAATCAGCCTCGAAAACCGCCTGCCCATCATCTACCTCGTTGATTCGGCCGGCGTGTACCTGCCCATGCAGGACGAGATTTTTCCCGACAAGGAGCACTTCGGCCGCATTTTCCGCAACAACGCGGTGATGAGCAGCCTGGGCATCGTGCAGATTTCGGCCATCATGGGGCCCTGCGTGGCCGGCGGCGCCTACCTGCCCATTATGAGCGACGAGGCGATGATTGTGAGCGGCACGGGCTCGGTGTTTCTGGCCGGCTCGTACCTGGTGAAGTCGGCCATCGGCGAAACCATCGATAATGAGGCCCTGGGCGGCGCGGCCATGCACTCCGAAGTGTCGGGCGTGACGGACTACAAGTTCGATACCGACGAGGAGGCGCTGGACCACATCCGCAACATTTTCGACAAGCTGGGGGCCCTGCCCACGGCCGGCTTCAGCCGCAAGGCGCCCGCCGCGCCCGCGCTGCCCGAAGCGGAGATTTACGGTCTGCTGCCCGCCGACCGCGCCAAGCCCTACGACACGATGGAGCTCATCAATCGGCTGGTGGACAACTCCGAATTCGAGCCCTACAAGGACCTCTACGGCCAGACGCTCATCTGCGGGCTGGCGCGCATCGACGGCTGGGCCGTGGGTATCGTGGCCAACCAGCGCAAAATCGTGAAGAGTAAGAAAACCGGCATGCAGATGGGCGGCGTCATCTACTCCGACTCGGCCGACAAGGCGGCGCGCTTCATCATGAACTGCAACCAGAAGCGCATTCCGCTGGTGTTTCTGCACGACGTGTCGGGCTTCATGGTGGGCTCGGCCAGCGAGCAGGGCGGCATCATCAAAGACGGCGCGAAGATGGTGAACGCCATGGCCAACAGCGTGGTGCCCAAGTTCACGGTCATCATCGGCAACAGCTACGGCGCCGGCAACTACGCCATGTGCGGCAAGGCATACGACCCGCGCCTCATCGTGGCCTGGCCGACAGCACAACTAGCCGTAATGAGTGGCGCGGCAGCCGCCAACACCCTGTTGCAAATCCAAGTCGCCTCCCTAAAAGCCAAAGGCCAGGAAATTACCCCCGAGGCCGAGAAGGAACTCCTCGACCGCATCAAAGCCCGCTACGAGGAGCAATTATCGCCCTACTATGCAGCGGCCCGCTTGTGGGTCGATGCCGTGATTGACCCGCTCGAAACCCGCAAAATCATCTCAGAAGGAATTGCAGCGGCTAACCACGCTCCGATTGAGAAGGCGTACAACGTGGGAGTTATCCAGGTGTAATCTTTAGTGATTATGAGTTTATTGAATGAAAAACAACAAGCATTGTGCGACTTCATGAGCGAGCTTTCGGAAGAAGCTTATTATGCTGGTTGGATGGACGACTTAGAATATGTCCTATGGTACACGATGTTCAAGGGACCAGCTAGCTACGGTCGTAAATTCATTGACGAACAAATAATTATTCAGTTAAAGCAATTGTCAGAAGAAGCAGAAAGTTGGATAATATTTGATGACGATACATGGGAAACGGCTGTTGCTTTACCTGCATGGCAGGAAATATTCCAGTCGGCTAATCCAAATAGGTACTTGAAGTATTACAACCAGTAGGGGAGTCAGTACCCTTTACTTCCTCGCCGGCTACCACGGCACAGGCAAGAACACCATCGCTGCGTCCCTACTGTATGCCGCAACGCCACCGGCCCTATCGTAACTTAGAGAACCAATTCCACCAGATAAGCTATGCAGACCCTCACCTTGTACTTGCCTGATTCGCTGGACCTTGACGCCAAGGAAGCCACCATGCTGCTGGCTACGCGGCTGTATGAGCAGGGCAAGGTGACGCTGGGGCAGGCGGCCGAGATGGCCGGCTATAGCAAGCGCACCTTCATGGAACTGCTGGGCAACTACGGCGTGTCGGTGTTTAATTTGACGGAAGAAGAATTGCTAAACGACGTGCAGAATGCCGCCCGTTATCATTGCTGATGCCAGCTGCCTGATTCTGCTGGAGAAGATTGAGGCCCTGGCGCTACTGCAACAGCTTTTCGGCCGCATTGTAGTGACAGATATTGTGGCCGAGGAATACGGGCTGCCGCTCCCGGAATGGGTAACGGTGCAAGCCGTGCAAGATGCCCGGCAACTGCAACTCCTGGCCCTTACGCTGGATCGGGGCGAGGCCAGTGCCATCGCGCTGGCGTTGGAACAGGCGGAATGCTTGCTTATTATAGACGAGCGGCGGGGCCGGCAGGTGGCCCAGCGGCTGCAACTGACCGTCACGGGTACGCTGGGCTTGCTCATCCAAGCAAAAAAGCGCGGCCTTATCCTGGCTATTAAGCCGCTACTAGAAGCTGTGCGAGCCACAAACTTTCGGTTAAGTGAGCAGCTTGTACATGCTATTCTCAAGCAGGCTGAAGAATAAAAGCCGCTGGTGAAGCGGCTTTTTTCATAGCCGAAAAATATTTCAGTATCGCGAGAACCGAATATCAATAAGCTTACTTATGTTTGTGGTGTACTAGATCATTAGTACACTAAAACAACAGACACATGGTGCGCATCAGAAACCTCCATTTTGGGTACTCGCGGCGGGTGCCGCTGTTTGAAAACCTGAGCCTGACGTTGGAGCGGGGCCACATCTACGGCTTGTTGGGCAAGAACGGGGCGGGCAAATCGACGCTGCTCAAGAACATCGTGGGGCTGGCGTTTCCGCAGGCGGGCACCTGCGAGGTGAACGGCCACCCGGCGGCGGCACGGCTGCCGGTGGTGCTCGAAGACCTATTTTTTCTGCCCGAGGAGCTGCACGCGCCCGCCCTCACGGCCGACCAGTTCGTGGCCCACACGGCGGGCTTCTACCCCAAGTTCAGCGAGGTGCAGTTCCACCGCTACCTAGCCGAGCTGGAGGTGCCGCGCCAAACGAAGCTGCCGAAGCTCTCGTTCGGGCAGCAGAAGAAGTTCATGATTGCCTTCGCGCTGGCCGCCAACACCGGCCTGCTGGTGCTCGACGAGCCCACCAACGGCCTGGACATTCCTTCCAAGGTGCAGTTCCGCAAAACCCTGGCCGGGGCCCTGAGCGAGGACCGCTGCATGATCATCTCGACCCACCAGGTGCGCGATTTGGACAGCCTCATCGACACCGTGCTGGTGGTGCACAACCGCGAAATCGTGCTCAACGCCGACCTCGATCAGCTGGCCGAGCGCCTCACCTTCGGCACCGCTGGCCCGGCCGACACCGCGGGGGCCCTGTACGCCGAGCCCTCGGTGCGCGGCCGCCAGGTGGTGCGCCCCAACCTGGGCGGGTCCTACGGCAAGGTCGATTTGGAACTGCTCTTCAACGCCGTGGCCGGCGATAACCCGGCCGTGGTCAACTACTTAAACGCAACCCCCGCCCGCCATGAGCCAGCTGTTTAGTTTCTCGCGGTTTAGCCGCTTGTTCCGCCGGCACACGGCCGAGTTTCTGCCCAGCTACGCCATGGCTACGGCCGTGCTGGCAGGCGGCATTGGGCTGGTGCTGGGCTTCGTGGTGTACATGAACGTGCTGAATACCACCATCCAGGGCATGCTGTTTATGCTGGGGCTACTGGCGGCGGGGGCCCTGTTCACAGCCGGCATTTTTGCGCAGTACGGGGCCCCCAAGCAGGCCACGGTGGCCCTCACGCTGCCGGCCTCGCAGCTGGAGAAATACTTGGTGGGCTGGGTGTACTCGTTCTTGATTTTTAGCGTGGTGTACACCGCTGCCTTCTATTTGGTGGACTGGCTGATGGTGAGCGCCGACGACTGGTACGGCCGGCCCAAGGAGCTGTTCCACCTGTTCGACGCCCAGAAAATCTACGAGATTTACTTCTACTACGCCGCGCTGCACGCCGGGGCCCTGTGGGGCGCCATTTTCTTCGAGAAGAACCACTTCCTCAAAACCGCGTTTGGGGCCCTGGTACTGGCCGTGGTGCTGGTGGCGGCCAACTACCAGGTGGTGAAGGCTTTCGCCGGCGACAAGCTGCAAATGGCCTCGCCTTTCAGCGGCATCACCCTCAACGACGCTACGGGCTTCTACCGCGTTAGCCTGCCCGAGGCGCAGGCCCAGTGGTACATCCTGCTGCCGCTGGTGCTGGCGGCGCTGCTGTGGCGGGCCACGTACCTGCGCCTGACGGAAAAACAGCTGTAAGCATGGAATTCAAAGACAACGAGGCCATTTACCTGCAAATAGCCGGGTACGTGAGCGAGCAGATTTTGCGCCAGCCCTGGGGCCCCGACGAGAAAATCCCGTCGGTGCGCGACCTGGCCAGCGAGCTGCAAGTGAACCCCAACACCGTGATGCGGACCTACGAATTCCTCCAAAACCAGGGCGTGGTGTATAACAAGCGCGGCATCGGCTTTTTTGTGTCCCCCGACGCCGAGGCCCGGGTGAAGCAGTTCCGCCGCGAGCGGTTTCTGCAACAGGAGCTGCCGGGGTTCTTCAACACGATTTCGCTGCTGGGCGTTGGGTTCGACGAGTTGCAGCAGCGCTACCAACAATTTCAGGCCGGGCAAGCCGCCCTCATTCCCGCTACCACCGATGAAAAACAGTAACAAATGGGTGCTGGCGGCCGCGGTGCTGCTGCTGGCCTCGCTCACGGCGTTCAACATGGGCCTGCAGGCCGAGTACCGCACCGGCAATTACAAAGACCCATTGCACAACTTCACGGCGCTGGACTTCAAGAACTTCACCAGCGTGAGCGTGCCCGGGGCCACGGCCTTGCAAGTGAAAATCGTGCGGGGTCCCTTCGGCGTGCGCTTGAACAAGGACGTGGCCAGCGAGGTGCACGTGGCCCAGCAGGGCGGGCAGCTGGTGGTCACGGCCCATTTTAAGGGGCAGCGCCAGTACTGGGGGCAGCGCGAAACGCTCCTCATCACCTGCCCGCGGCTGGACAGCCTGACGACCGACGCTGTGTACGAGCTGGACGGCAAGCCGCAAACCGATAAAAACGGCACGTTGGGCCGCGTGGTGGTGGAAAACTTTGCGCAGGACAGCCTGGTGCTGCGCCAGCACCGCACCAGCCGCGTGTTCCTGGCTGGCAACACCCTGCGCTACCTGCGCGCCGAAGTGGGCAGCGGCCCCGGCGGCGCGGCCCTCGACCTGAACGGCAGCAACCACATTGCCGCCGCCGACCTCGACGTGCGCCGCCGCGGCGAATTGTCCATCAGCAACGTGGTCATTCCCCAACTGCGCTACCACTTCGCCGACAGCGCCAAGGCCACGCTCGCGGGCACGGCGCTGGGCCAGCTGGTGCGCTAGGGCCCCCGCCATGCGGAACATCATCGAAGCGGCGCGGCGCTGGGTGTGGCTTCAACTCGCCGTCGTGTACACCCGGTACTTGCTGGGCGGGGCGTTTGTGTTCGCCAGCTTGGTTAAGATGAAGGGCCACCGCTTCACCCGCTTGAGTGGGGCGGCCGACCCCATTCACAGCGCCATGCACCTGTTTGAGACCCTGTACCAATCGGGGCTCTACTGGCAGTTTCTGGGCGGGGCGCAGTGCCTGGCGGGTTTTCTGCTGCTCACGCAGCGCTTCGCCACGCTGGGGGCCCTGCTGTTCCTGCCCATCATTGCCAACATTTTCGTCATCACCCTTTCGTACGATTTTGGCGGGACGCCCGTCATCACCGGGCTGATGCTGCTGGCCAATGCGCTGCTGCTGGCCTGGGACTGGCCCACCCTGCGCGTGCTGGTGGGCCGCCCGGCGCTGCTGCCGGTGCCGGGGCCCCAGGCGCCGCTGTGGGAGGGGGTGGGGCTGGTACTGTTTGCCTACACCGCCGGCTACCGGTACTACACCGACGCTTACAATTTCCTGCTGTGGGCGGGCGTCTGCACCGCCGTGGGGGCCCTGGGGCTGCTGGCGGCGTGGTACCTGCGCCGCCGCGGCGCCGCCGGGGCCCCGGCGAGTAGCCGCCAGCCCGGCCCACTTTAATGCCTACTGCCGTGCGCAACCTTACGAGAGCCCAGGTTTGGGATTACATGATACTGGCTGCGCGGGTGCTGCTGGCGGGCACGTTCATCAGCTACGGCTACGCCAAGCTGACGGGCGCGCAGTTTGGCCTCGTGCCCGCGCAGCTGGCGCAGCCGGTGCAACAGCTGGGGCTGTTCAAGCTGTCGTGGTACCTGTTTGGCCAGGAGCCGTTTAAGTCCTTCGTGGGCTACTCCCAAATTGTGGCGGGCCTGCTGCTGCTCTGGCACCGCACGGCGCTGGTGGGGGCCCTGGTGCTGCTGCCCATCGCGGCCAACGTGCTCGTGGTGGACCTGACGTACCTGAAAATTCTGCCGGCGCTCCAGTGGCGGCTGGTGTTCTACCTCGGCCTCATCTTCTTGATCTGCTGGCACTACCGCAGCCGGATGCACGCGGCCTGGCGAGCCCTCACGCAGGGCCTGGCGCCGCGCTTCCCGCACCCGTGGTGGGCGTACGCACTGCTGCCCGTGGCGGCCGTGGGGCTCGACGTTGTGGGGGCCCTGCCGCACGTGGCCTACGTAACTGCGCTGCACCCCGCCGTTACCTGGCGCAGCACCGCTGCCATGGTGCACGCCTTGCTGCACTAGCTGCGCTGGCACGGTTCAGCTAGCGCTGCTGCCAGCTGCCAATGTGAAGTTATTGTTAAGAAAAGCTGGGCGCCGCGCTGCTGGGGCGGGTACCTTTGCGGGCGGGGAAAGGCCGGGAGCCGTTGCCAATCCTCCGCTTTTCGGATGAACAAACTCGTTTTTTGCGGCCTGCTGCTGGCCGCGGCCGCGGGCGGGCCCCGCCGCCCATGCCCAAACGCCGGCCAACCCGGCCCAGCCCTGGGGCAGCTGGTTCATTGCTACGGTGCAGTTGCCGGGCAGCGCCGAGCACAAGTGGGGTGGCTACGCCGAAGCCCAGGCCCGCACCGATGCCGTGTTCCACCACTACTTCTACAACGAGCTGAAAGCGGGTTTGAGCTACGACATCGACCCCAACTTCACGGTGCTGCTGGGCGGCGGCCGCTACACCACCTCCGACTACCGCGACCTCGGCCAGGGCCCCCTGAACGTGGAAAAACGCCTCTGGGAGCAAGTAGTCCTCACCCAATTTTCGCACCGCCTCAAGCTGGAGCACCGCTACCGCATCGAGCAGCGCTGGTTCCGGTTCCGCGACGATAGCACCTCGTTTCGCCAGCGGTTCCGCTACCGGCTCAACGCCTTTTTTCCGCTTAACAAGAAGACCATCACCGCCGGCACGGTGTTCCTCTCGGCCTACGACGAGATTTTCCTCAACCCCAAGGGCCCCGTGTTCGAGCGCAACCGCTTCTACGCCGGCCTGGGCTACCAAGCCAACGCGCACCTCATCTTGCAAGTGGGCTTCGTGGACCAAGCCAACTACAACCTGCCGGCCTACCGGGCGGGCCAGTTCGTCCCGCAAATCACGTCGGCCAAAAACAACGTGGTGGTGGCCCTCACCTATAAGCTGGCCCACCGCGCCGGGGCCCCGGTGCAAGAGCACCTGCCCTCGCAGCAAGACTAGCCGGGCTGGGGCCCGCAGCGAGCGAACCATTCTGGGAAAAGCCCGCGGCAAATGTCTGGGGAGTGGGGCCCGCAAATTTTTGCCGGGCCCTTTCCGTATTCGTTGCGTACAACGGGTTGGCTTTATTCCAGAAATTATGTCCCAAAAATCAGTAGCGGAAATTATCGTTGACACCCTGCAAGCGGCCGGGGTCAAGCGCGTGTTCGGCGTGGTGGGCGATTCGCTCAACGGCATCACCGACGTGCTGCGGGCCCGCGACGGCATCGAGTTTGTGGCCGTGCGCCACGAAGAAGGCGGCGCTTTTGCCGCCGGCGCCGAGGCCCACCTCACCGGCGACTTAGCCGTGTGCGCCGGCTCGTGCGGGCCAGGCAACACGCATTTAATCAATGGCTTGTACGACTGCCACCGCAGCCGCGTGCCGGTGCTGGCCATTGCGGCCCAAATCCCGAGCATAGAAATTGGCACCGGCTACTTCCAGGAAACGCACCCCGAGCGGCTGTTCCAGGAGTGCAGCCACTACTGCCAAGTCATTGCCATGCCCGACCAAGCCGTGCGCATGGTCGAGTCGGCCGTGACGGCGGCCCTGAGCCTGGGCGGTGTGGTCGTGCTGGTCATCCCCGGCGACGTGGCTTACCTAAAAACCGACGCCCCGGAAGTGCGCCTGCCCACGCTGCGCCGCCACAGCGCCCTGGTGCCCTCGGCAGCCGATATCCGGCAGGCCGCGGAGCTGCTCAACGACTCCAAGAAAATCACCATCCTGGCCGGCATTGGCTGCGCTGGGGCCCACGACGAGCTGCTTCAAGTGGCTGAGGCCCTGCAGGCGCCGGTGGTGCACGCCCTGCGCGGCAAAGATGTGGTGGAACCGAATAACCCCTACGACGTGGGCTTGACCGGCCTGCTGGGCATGCCCGCCGGCTACCACGCCCTGATGGACGCCGACGCCATCCTGATGCTGGGCACCGACTTCCCGTACCGCCAGTTTTACCCCGACGATGCCCGCGTGGTGCAGGTAGACAAGCGCCCCGAGCACCTCGGCCGCCGCACCCGCGTGGAAGTGGGCCTAGCCGGCGACGTGGCCGCCACCTTACGCGAGCTGCTGCCGCACCTCATCGCCAAGGGCGACGCCGACCACCTCAAAACCGCCCAGGAGCGCCACCGCAAAGACGACGAACACCTCGCCGAGCTGGCCACCGGCGACGCTGGGGCCCCCGAGCTGCACCCGCAGCACGTGGCCCGCTTGCTGAACGAAATAGCTTCGGAAGACGCCGTTTTCACCTGCGATGTGGGCACGCCCACCATCTGGGCCGCCCGCTATCTTCACATGAACGGCCGCCGCCGCTTGCTGGGCTCGTTCGTGCACGGCAGCATGGCCGGGGCCCTCTCGCAAGCCTACGGCGCCGCCCTAGCCTACCCCGGCCGCCAAGTGGTGGCTATGTGCGGCGACGGCGGTTTCGCCATGCTGCTGAGCGAGTTGCTGACCGTGCGTCAGCACAAAGTGCCCGTCAAAATCATCATCTTCAACAACTCGGCCCTCGGCTTTGTGGAGCTGGAGATGAAAGCCGCCGGCACCCTGGAGTACGGCACCGAGCTGGATAACCCCAACTTTGGGGCCCTGGCCGAAGCCGCCGGCATCAAAGGCTACCGCGTGAGCGACCCTGGCCAACTCGAAAGCGTGCTGCGCGAAGCCCTGGCCCACCCGGGCCCCGTGGTGGTCGATGCCGTGGTGCGGCGCCAGGAGCTGAGCATCCCGCCCACCATCGAGGCCAAGCAGGCCGCCGGCTTCGGCCTCTACGCCCTGAAAGCCCTGATGGACGGCCGCGGCGGCGAGCTGCTGGAAGTGGCCAAAACCAACCTGTTCCGGTAGTAATTACGAATTAAAAATTATGAATTAAAAATTAAAAATGACGTGACCCAAGGCCTCCCGCCAATGGTATCAGCCACGTCATTTTGAATTTTTAATTCATAATTTTTAATTTAAAGTCAGCACCGCGTTGAACACAAAGCCCGGCTTTGGCTGTTAAATTCGGCCCCGCCACCGCAGCGGCGGCCGTTTTTGCACCCGATGACGAACAAAGAAATCAAAGCCCTTATCTCGCTGCTCGACGACCCGGAAATAGCTCCCCAGGTCCACAGCGAAATCCAGAACTTAGGAGAAACCATCATCCCGTTTTTGGAAGAAAGCTGGGAGGAAACCCTTGACCCTCAGCAGCAGCAGCGCCTCGAAGACCTCATCCACCACCTCCAGTTTGAGGGCTTGCAGCAGCGCCTGCGCGTGTGGCGCGCGGCCGGTGCCACCGACCTGCTCGAAGGCATGTGGCTGCTGAATACCTACCAGTACCCCGACGCCGATTACCAGGCCCTGAACCGCGCCATCGAGCAGCTCCGCTTCGAGGCCTGGACGCTGATGCGGCCCGAAATGCACCCCGCCGACCAGGTGCAGGTGCTGAACTACGTGCTGTTCCGCTCGCACAAGTTTGCGGCCAACACCCAGCATTTCCACTCGCCGGCCAATTCCATGCTCCAGCGCGTGATTGAAACCAAGCGCGGCAATCCGCTGGCGCTCTGCGTTATCTACCTGCTGGTGGCCCAGCGCCTGCACCTGCCCGTGTTCGGCGTGAACCTGCCCAACCTGTTCGTGCTCACCTTCCGGCCCGAACTGCCGGGCGCCGTGCCGTTCTACCTCAACTGCTACAACCGGGGCTTGGTGCTCTCGCGCACCGACATCGCCCACTACGTCAGCCAACTCAACCTCTCGCCCAACGACATCTTCTTCGAGCCCTGCTCCAACCTCGACATCGTGAGCCGGGCCCTGCGCAACCTGCAAATGAGCTTCGAAAAGCTGCAAGAGCCCACCAAAGCCGCCGAAGTAGCCCAGCTCCTGGAAATCCTGACGGAGGAATCGTTGGAAGAAGGGGACGACGACGAGGATTAACAGGGCTTTTGGCGCGGGCTGCCGGCTTTTTTGCCGGCTGCCCGCTAATCGTTGCGCTAAATTGAACGGGCGGGTTGGGGACCTCACAGGAAACCCATGGGGCCCCAGCGATTAGCGGGCAGCCGGCGAAAAGCCGGCAGCCCGGCCCTGGTGCTCGCCTACTACCGCTTGATGAGGCAGCCGGCGGCGCGCTTATCGGCCACGCCGGCGGGGCGGCCGGCGAGCAGGTTGTCGAGCACCTGGCGCAGGTAGGGCTGTTGCACACCGCTGGCCACCTGGGGGTTATCGTCGATGGCCCCGCGGTAGCGCACCGCGAAGCCGCCGGCTTCGGGCTGAAGCACCACGGCCTCGGTGGTTTTGCTGATGCCCAGCTGGCCGCTCACCTGCTGGCTGGCGTCGGTGAGGGTGGGCAGGTCCACCTCGCCGGGGGCCGCGCCGCCGGGCGCGTCGAGGTTGATGGGCACGTTGACGAATAGGAACTGCACCCCGCGCCCGCTGAAGCCGCTGCTCAGCGAGGCCAGGCGCTCCTGGTAGAGGCGCGAGTAGGCGCAGGCGGGGTTGAGGAACACGACCACCACGGCCTTTTTGCTAGCGTAGCTTTTCAGCGACACAGTGGCGTTATTGGCGGTTTGCAGGCTGAAATCGGCCACGGTGCCCTGGGCCCGGGCCGCGCCCACGGCCACCGTGCAAAAGATTAGCGCGGCGGCGGCAATGATGGAAAGGCGTCGAATCGACATGGTAAGCGGGTAAGAGAAAGGCATAAATGGCGCGGCTATTGAATAGAAATAGGGGCCCCGGGCTCCCAGCAGTGCGTAAGCACGTAGCCGGCAGCCGGTTGAAAATAGCAAATGCGGTGCCGGCTTTGGTTATCAGCCAGGCGCAGCAGCACCGGGATTTCGCCCGCTGGGGCCGCGGCAAACGGTTCCAGCAGCAATTGTTCTTTAAAAATAAGGCCCCGGCGCTCCGCCAATTTGTAGAGCGTTTCCTTGGCGCTCCAAAGTAGCGTAAAATGCGCGTCGGTGCCCACTGCTTGGGCCGCCGCCAGTTCGTTATCTGCTAAAAATTTGGTGGAGATACGGCGGGCTTTGTCGCGCACCAATTCCACATCGACGCCCACCCGGCCGCCGGTGGCCAGCAACGCCGCGGCCCACTCCCCGGAGTGCTGCTCGTAACTGCCAGGCACGGAGGATTGAGAACCCCTCTGCTCAA
>NZ_MDZA01000415.1 GCF_001816125.1 Hymenobacter coccineus
TTCGCGCTGAGCAACGGGCTTTTGCTTGCCGGTTTCTTTCTCCCTTCTTCCAAACCTGTTTTTATGTTTCGCAAATACCTGGCCCTGGCCTGTTTGAGTGTGGGGGCCGGGGGCGGCGGATAAAGCCGCGTGTAACAGGTCAGCGGCGGGGGGCATGGGCAGGAGCGGCGGCCGGGGCCGGGTCGTCGGTGAGGAGGCGGCGCAGCGTGCGCTTGCCGTTTTGCAGGTGGCTTTTCACTTGGCCGATGTCGAGGCCCAGGGCCCCGGCCACTTCGTGGTACGATTTATTTTCGAGAAAAAACAGCTCCAGGCAGCGGCGCTGGCCGTCGGGGAGTTGCGTGAGGGCATGTTCCAGGGCTTGTAGCGTGGTTTCGGTGGTGGCCGCGGCTTCGTCGGCGGCCGCGGCGTCGGGAAGATGCCGGGCGGCGGCCAATTCCACATCGGCCGCGTCGGGAAAGCTCACTACCAGGGGCCCCGCGCTGGGGCCAGCGCGCTGGCGGGCGCGCAGCTGCATCAGGCAGTGGTTGCGGGCGGTGGCGTGCAGCCAGGCAGGAAAATTGTCGGGCGCGTGCTTTTGCAGGGCCCCCACCAGGTACTCAAAGAGCTGCATGCTGGCGTCCTGGGCGTCCTCGTCGGGCGGGGCCAGGTAGCGCCGGCAGGTGGCAAACACCATCGGCAAGTGCCGGTCGAACAGCTCGCCGAGGTCGGCCACGTCGCCGCGTAGGCGGTAGCGGGCCAGCAGCTCCTGATCGGAGAGGGGCGCGGCGGCAGCGGGCGGGGAGCGGCGGAAAAACATCGGCAGCGACAAGGTAGCCCGGGGCCCCTAAATTTTTTGGCCAGCGCATGTGCAATCCGGGGCGGGGCCGCATCTCTTCGGCAGCATTTACCACCTAACTCCTTCACCGCCATGAAAAAACTACTGCTGTTGCTGCTGCCCCTGGCCCTGGGGGCCCCGCCCGCGCCCAGGAGCCGGCCCCCCTGCCGGCCCCCGTCATCCGCCCCCGCGGCATCGTGCTGCTCGACACCACCACGGCCCGCGGCTTGGCCATCAGCGGCACCGTGCGCGACGACCGGGGGCCCCTGCCCGGCGCCACGGTGCTTATCAAAGGAACTACGCGCGGCGCCAGCACCGACGCCCAGGGCCACTACCTGCTGCTGGTGCCACGCGCCACGCGAGCCACGCTGGTGTTCAGCTCCGTAGGCTACGTCACCCAGCAGCGGCGCGTGGGCCAGGACGTGGTGCTGAACGTGGTACTGAAGCCCGACACTAAAGCGCTTGATGAGGTGGTGGTGACGGGCTATGGCACTGCGGGGGCCCTGCAAGGCCGGGTGGCCGGGGTAGCTGTTCAGCGCAGCCCTGCCACCGCCAGCTTTTTTCCTGGGGCCCCGCTGCCTTACCCCGCCCGGCCCGAAGCCGGCGTCGGCGACACATACGCCCACGTGGCGGAAAACGCGTTCCAAGCCGTTCAGAAAGAGCCGCTCAGCACCTTCGCCCTCGACGTCGACAACGCCAGCTATGCCAACGTGCGCCGCTTCCTCACCGAAGGCCAGCTGCCCCCGGCCGACGCCGTGCGGGTGGAGGAAATGCTGAACTACTTCCACTATGACTACCCCGCGCCGCCCACTGCCTCGCCCGACCCCGTGCGCATCAGCACCGAGCTGGCCGTGTGCCCCTGGAACCCCGCGCACCAGCTGGCGCGCATTGGTATCCGGCCGAGCGTGAAAACCAGCGCTTTGCCACCCGCCAACCTGGTCTTTTTGGTCGATGTGTCGGGCTCGATGCAGGGCCCCGACCGCCTCGGCCTGGTGCAGGCCGGCCTGCGGCTGCTCGTGCGCCAGTTGCGGCCCCAAGACCGCGTGGCCCTGGTGGCCTACGCCGGGGCCGCTGGCCTGGTGCTGCCGCCCACGCCCGGCAACCAGCCCGAGGCCATCCTCGGGGCCATCGACCGGCTGGAGGCAGGCGGCTCCACGGCCGGCGGCGCGGGCCTGCGCCTGGCCTACGCCACGGCCCGCCAATACTTCCAAAAGGAGGGGAACAACCGCGTAATTTTAGCTACCGACGGCGACTTCAACGTGGGCGAAAGCTCGGACGCCGCCATGGAACAACTGGTTGTGAACGAGCGCGAAAGCGGTGTGTTCCTCACGGTGCTGGGCTGCGGGCGCGGCAACTTGCGCGACGCCCGCATGGAAACCCTGGCCGACAAAGGCAACGGCAACTACGCCTACCTAGACAACCTCGCCGAGGCCCAGCGCGTGCTGGTGGCGCAGTTCGGCGGCACGCTCTTCACCGTGGCCAAGGACGTGAAATTGCAGGTTGAGTTCAACCCCGCCCGCGTGGCCCACTACCGCCTCGTGGGCTACGAAAACCGCCTGCTGGCCGCCGAAGACTTCAACAACGACCGCAAAGACGCCGGCGAGCTGGGCGCGGGCCACACCGTCACGGCCCTCTACGAGCTAGTGCCCGTGGGGCCCCGCAGCCCCTGGTAGATAAGCTGAAGTACCAGCCCGCCCCGGCGCCGCCCGTCACCATGCAACAGTTCATTGCCAACGACGTGCTGACCGTGAAACTGCGCTACAAGCAGCCCCAGGGCCGCACCAGCCAGCTGCTGTCGCAGGTGCTGAACGGCGCCGCCGGGCCCCTGGCGCAGGCCTCGGCCGACTTCCGGTTTGCCGCCGCCGTGGCCCAGTTTGGCCTGCTGCTGCGCCAGAGCCCGCAGGCCGGCGGCGCCACCTGGGCCGCCACCGCCGCGCTGGCCGCCGGCAGCCGGGCCCCGACGCCGACGGTTACCGCGCCGAGCTGGTGCGCCTCGTGGGCCTGGCCCAGGGCCTGAGCGGCCCCGGGGCCCTGGGCGCGCGCTAGGGCCAGGAGTTTATATATACAAGAAGGCCCCGCAGCGCTGGCAGCGGGGCCTTCGGAATAAGGCGAAAGAATAGTACACGCGAATGGCCGGGCGGTGTTACTTCCGGCGGGTAGACAAGGGTCCTAGGTTTCAAAACCGTGCCAAACTATTGGAAAGGGCCCTAGGAGCCATTGAAGGCAGTTTTGAAACTGGTGGGATTAGGTAGGGCCCCGCCGCCGCCCGCCGCCGGAGCGCAAAACGCGCTTACCTTTGAAGCGTCTTTTGCCCTCCTAACCGATTTTTGTTCAGTGTTTTCATCTAAAGTTTTCGGCCCGCTGGCCGCCTGCGCTCTACTGGCCGCCGCAGCCTTACCCGCCTGCCAGAACCGTCCCATCGAGGGCGAAAAAGCGGCGACCGAGGCTGCCGCCGTGACGCCAGCCGTTGTTGATACCATCAAAATCAAGCGCCTGGCCATGCAGCGCGATTCGGTGAAGGCCGACAGCATTGCCCGCAAAATGGGGCAGCTGCCGGGGGCCATTCTGCCGGGCCACCGCATCGTGGCGTTTTATGGCAACATCCGCTCGAAGGGCATGGGCATTTTGGGCCGCGAGCCCAAGGCCCAGATGATGCGCAAGTTTGATAAGGTGCTGGCCGAGTGGCAAGCTGCCGACCCCAGCCTGCCCGTGATGCCGGCGCTGCACAGTGTCACCATCACGGCCCAGGGCGCGGCCGGCTCCGACGGCAAGTACCGCCTGATGAACTCGAAAAGCACGATTGAGGAAACCCGGGCCTGGGCCAAGGAGAAAAACGCCCTGCTGTTCATGGACGTGCAGGTGGGCCTGAGCGATTTGCCCCACGAGCTGCCCAAGCTGGAGGAGTACCTCAAGGACCCGACCATTCACCTGGGCATCGACCCCGAGTTTGCGATGCAGACCAAGGGCGTACGGCCGGGCAAAAAAATCGGCACCTACGACGCCAAGGACGTGAACTACGCCATCAACTTCCTGGCCCGCATCGTGAGCGAAAACCACCTGCCGCCTAAGATTCTGATGGTGCACCGCTTCACGCAGGGCATGCTCACGAATTACAAAAACATCAAGCTCGACCCCCGTGTGCAGGTAGTGATGGACATGGACGGCTGGGGCAACCCCACCCTCAAAAAGGACTCGTTCAAGGCCTACGTGGAGAAGCAGCCCGTGCAGTACGCCGGCTTTAAGCTCTTCTACGAGTACGACATCAAGCCCAAGGGCTCGCACCTGATGACGCCCAAAGAAGTGCTAACCGAGCTGAACCCGGTACCGCTTTACATCCAGTACCAGTAGGGGCGCCCCACCGCACACACAAAGGGCTTCCCGCTAAATGCGGGAAGCCCTTTTCATATCTTAAGTGAATCGTCACCTAATCAAGCCACGTAATAATAGGGTAGGCAAATTGCGGGCCACAATTTTTAGTGAGCGGCGTTGAGGTCCATCTTTTCGCCGGCCTTGGCGCGTTTAATTAGCAGGATGAGCGGCAGGCAGGCCAGGAAGAAAAAGCCCAACGTGGTGAATACCTGCGAGTAAGTGATGATGGACACCTGCTTCATCAGCACGCCTTCGAGGGCGGCGTAGGCCTGGCGGCGGGCTTGCTCGGCGGGGAAGCCGCGGTTGATGAAGTTTTGGGTGAAGGCCTGGATGCGCTGCACCGTTTCGGGGTTGTAGAGCGAGATGTTGGGCAGCAGGCCCACGCGGGTGCCGGCGATGCTGCGCTCGAGGTAAGTGCCCACGATGGCCACCCCAAACGAGCCGCCGAGCTGGCGAATCATGCCGGTGAGGCCCGCGGCCTGGCCCGCGTCCTTGCCCGCCAGGCCGGCCAGGCTCATGGTGGTGATGGGCAGGAAGATGAGGCCCAGGCCCACGCCGCGCACAATCAGGGGCCAGAAGAAGTCGCTAGTGCCAGCGGTGGGCGAAATCTTGGCGCTCATCCAAAACGTGAAGCCGAAGAAGATGGTGAAGCCCATGGCCAGCAGCAGCTTCTGAGGCACCCCGCTTTGCAGCGACTTGCCGATGACCGGCATCATGAAGCCCGAGGCCAGGGCCCCCGGCAGCAGCAGCAGGCCCGTTTGGGCGGCCGAGAAGCCCAGGATGCGCTGCGTGAAAATGGGCAGCACAAACACCGAGGCAAACAGCCCGAACCCGAGCACGAACGAGAGGAAGGCCCCCACCGCCAGGTTGCGGCTCTTGGTGAGCACCCGCAAATCCACAATGGGCCGGGTGGCCGTGAGCTCACGCCAGATGAAGCCGATGATGCCCACGGCGGACAGCACGGTGAACAGCAAGATGACGCCGCTGTCGAACCAGTCCTCGGTTTCGCCCTGCTCCAGCACGTATTGCAGCGAGCCCACGCCCAGGATCAGCAGCCCAATGCCGGCCCAGTCAATCTTGCGCAGGGGCGTCGGAACAGCATTGCGGATGCGCTCGGGGTCGCGGATAAACAAGAAGGTGAAGATGCTGGCCAGGATGCCCACCGGCACGTTCACGAAAAAAATCCAGGGCCAGCCGAGGCTGCTGTCCACGATGTAACCGCCGAGCGTGGGCCCCACGGTGGGCCCGATGATGACGCCCATGCCGAACAGGGCCTGGCCCAGGGCCAGCTGCTTGGGCGGAAACGTATCGACCAGGAT
This sequence comes from Hymenobacter coccineus, assembly GCF_001816125.1. Taxonomy (GTDB): domain Bacteria; phylum Bacteroidota; class Bacteroidia; order Cytophagales; family Hymenobacteraceae; genus Hymenobacter; species Hymenobacter coccineus. The sequence goes on from NZ_MDZA01000415.1 coordinate 5,503, forward strand.
GGACTGCGAGGTGGCCATGAGGGCCCCGCCGCCCACGCCCTGGATGAAGCGGAAGGCCACCAGCTCCCAAATGTTGGTGCTCTGCCCGCAGGCCACCGAGGCCAGGGTGAAAATGATGACCGAGGTGAGGAAGTAGTTGCGTCGCCCGAACTGCTCGGCCAGAAAGCCGGTCATCGGAATCACAATCACGTTGGCAATGGCGTAGGACGCCACCACCCAGCTCACTTCCTGCTGCGTGGCCGAGAGGTTGCCCATCATCTGGGTCAGGGCCACGTTCACGATGCTGGTGTCAATCAGCTCCAGCAACACGCAGAGAACCACCGTCACGACGATGATCCACTTGGTAAATCCGGTTTCCATATTCGGGGTAGGAGGGTGTGGGGGTAGGTGGGTAGGAAGGTTTTTTTGGCGGAGCGTTCAGGGGACGCCGGGTGGTTGGCTGGCTGCTGCGTTTCTTTCGCCCTTAGCCGGCAGAAACTATGATGAGTGGCCAATCCAACTTCGACTTTGCGGAAGAATTCCGGCAGCGCACGAAAGCATTCGCCCTGCGGGTGATGAAGCTGGTGGACCGCCTGCCTCCCACGCCCTCGTGCCGGGCGGCGGGTGCGCAACTGGTGCGGTCGGGCACGTCAGTGGCGGCCAATTACCGGGCCGCTTGCCGTGCCCGTTCCACCCGGGAGTTTGCGGCCAAGCTCCACATTGCGCTGGAAGAAGCCGACGAATCCGTGCTTTGGCTGGAGCTGCTGAGCGAAGCTGGCAACCTGCCCAAAGGAAAACTGGACGAGCTGCTCAGCGAGGCCCGCGCTGTAATGGTTATTTTAGGAAAAGCCGAAAAAACTGCTCGGGAGAAAGTGAAGAAAGAACTGCCGGCCAAAATTGCTAGCAGCCCTTCCTGACCACCTACCCGCACACCCTCCTACCCTGAAAAATTACTTCACCGCCACGATGGCGTTTACGCTCATGCCGGCGCGTAGCGGATGCTTGGGGTCTTCCTTGTCGAGCACGATTTTGACGGGCACGCGCTGGGTCACCTTCACGAAGTTGCCGCTGGCGTTGTCGGGGGGCAGCAGGGCGAAGCGGGCCCCCGTGGCGGCCGACAGCGACTCGATGTGGCCCTCAAACTCTTCGTTGGGGTAGGCGTCCACTTCAATTTTAGCCTTCTGGTTCACCTGCATGTCTTCGAGTTGGGTTTCCTTGAAGTTGGCGATAACCCAGGTTTTGCCGCTCGATACCAAGCCGATGAGCTGCTGGCCGGGGCCCACCACCTGGCCGGGCTGCACGTTTTTCTTGCTCACAATGCCGTTGGCGGGCGCCACGAGCGTGGTGTAGCTGAGCTGGAGCTTGGCATTGTCGAGGTCCGACTGGCGCTGCTTCACCACGGCCTGGGCCACGGTAATTTGCTGCTGGGCGGCCACCACCTGCTGGCGGGCCACCGATACCTGGTCCTGGGCGGTGCTTTGCTGGGCGGCGGTCATTTTCAGGTTGGCCGCTACGGCGTCGTAGTCGCTCTGCGGGATGATGTCGTCCTTGCGGAGCTTCACGCTGCGCGCCAGGTCCTGCTGCAAGCGCGCCCGGCTGGCCGCGCTCACGCCGATGGTGGTTTGGGCGGTGCGCACGTTGGCCTGGGCCGTGCCCACCCCGGCGCGGGCGGCCACTACCTGGGCCTGGGCCGCCACGAGGGCCGCCTCCATGGCGTTCACGCGCTGCTGGTAGTCCGATTTGTCGATGGTGACGAGCGTATCGCCCTGCTTCACCAGCTGGTTATCATTAACATATACTTTGATGACCGGGCCCCCAACGCGGGGAATAACGGGGTACACGTCGCCTTCTACGGCGGCGTCGTCGGTGCTTTCGTGGGCCTGCGAAAACTGGTAGCGCGTCCAGCCAAAAAAGGCACCGGCCAGCAGCACCACGACCAGGACGATCAGTACGAGGGGGTTGCGGCGCTTGGGGGCCTCGAGGGGCTCAGCAACGGCCTCGGGGGCCGCGTCGGGCGCAAAAGTATCTTGGGGAGCGGTGGAGGTAGCCATTGGGGATAAACGTTAAACGGTGCGGAAAAGGCTGTTGTGTAAAAGGTTGGGTAGGGCCCCGGGGCCCCAAGCTAGGCGGCGGGGGCCCGCACCAGCAGCGTGGGGCAGGGCGCGGTGCGCAGCACCACCTCGGCGGTGTTGCCCATCAAAAAGCGGGTGAGGCCGGTTTGGCCGTGGGCCCCAATAACAATTAAGTCGGCGTGGCGGCGGCCGGCTTCGGCCACTATTTCGGGGGCCGCCTCGCCCTGCACCGTGCCCGTGCTCACGTGGGTGGCCCCGGCTTGCTCGGCGGCCAGGCGCAGGCTAACCAGGCGGTCGGCCCCGGCGGGCGGGGCGGCGTCCTGCGGCTCGCGCACGTGCAGCAGGCGCAGCTCGGCCCCAGTGGCAGCGGCCAGAGCCGCGGCGTAAGCCACCAGCCCCGGCGTCGCGGCCGAAAAGTCAAGCGGGCAGAGGATGGAGGTGAGGGTCATTTTTTAACGGGAGATGTGAAAATTTGGAAATTAAAAATGTGGAAATGAGCACGGTGTAACCATCATCGCTGCAATGGGCCTCGGCAAAGGCATTGGCTATTTCCACATTCTTTCATTCGCCACATTTCCCACATTTACTAATGGTTATTGCCAGATTTGCTCGCCGGTGGCGCGGCGCAGCTGGTACTGGCCGAGGGTGTAGTTGTACATGGCCTGGGCCCGGGCCAGGCGCGACTGCGCCAGCTGGGTTTCGGCGTCGAGCACGTCGAGGTTTTGGCCCACGCCGTAGCGGTAGCGGCCCTGGGCGCGGGTGAGGGCGTCGGTGGCCTGCGCCACTTGCTGGAGCGCGTTGTCGTAGCGGGCCTTGCTGAACTCCATGTTGTTGACGGCCTGGCGCACATCGGACCGGATTTGCTCCTGCGTGTCCTGGGTGCGGGCCACGGCGCTGCGGTAGTTGGCCACGGCCTCCACGCGCTGCTTGCGGTTTTTGCCGCCGTCGTAAATCGGCACCGAGAGCTGGGCCACGCCCACCGTATTGAAGCGGATGTCGGTAATGGCCACGTTGGGCAGGATGTAGCCGTTTTTGCCGCCCACCTGGGCCCCCACGCCCAGGCTGGGCATGTTGCTGTGCTCGATGAGCTTGGACTGCAATTCAGCCGTCGCCTCGGCATCTTTTGAAAGCTTCACTTCGGGGCGGTTCTGGGCGGCTTTGGCCAGCTCGGCCTCCAGGTCCACGGGCTGCGGCTCGTAGCCCAGGCGGCCCTTCACGGGCACGTCGGCCTGTTGGGGCTTGTGCAGCAGGCGGGCCAGCTGCACCTGCTGGTTGCGGAGCTGGTTTTGCAGGTCGAGCTTGGTGTTCTGGGCCTGCGTGATGCGCACGTCGGTAGTGGTCACGTCGAACTTGGTGCTCACGCCGGCTTCCACCCGCTTCTGCATCTCGTTGCGGTGGGCCACCAGCGAGGCAATCTGCGCGTCCTGCACCTGAATGCTTTCGCGGGCAAACAGGATGTTGTAGTACACCTGCGCCGCGTTGAACGCCAGGTCGCGCCGGGCCACCACCACGTTGTCCTGGGCGGTTTGCACTTGCGAGCGCGACAGGTTTGTGGCTGCGCTGCGCTTGCCGAAGTCCAGCAGCTCGTACTGGGCCGTCAGGTGGGCGTCGAAGTTGTTGTTGGGTACGAACGACAGAACGTCGTTGCCAAAGGCCACTTTCGACACGGGGTCGAGGCGGGTATAGGTGGCCGTGCCCGTTATCTGCGGCAGGAAGCCTGCCTGCGACTGGGCCAGGCGGCCACTGGCGGCGTTGGCCAGCTCGGTGAGGTTCGTGAGGCCGGGGTTGGCGTCCAGCACGGCCTGCACGGTGCCGCCCAGCGTCAGCGAGTCGCTGGCCAGGCCGATGGCTTGGGCCGAGGCGGGCAGGCCAGGCTGGTTTTGCGCCAGCGCTGGGCCGGCCAACAGCAGGGCGGCCCCCAGCAACAGCGGCGACCGGCCCAAACCCGCGGGTTGAAATCGTGAAAACATATAGCAAGTGCGGTAAAGTGTTGCCGCCGCTTTAGCCAAGCTTGTGCCACGCCAAAAAAGGCTCCCCGCACCAGCTTCAGCAAGGAATAAAAAGTGCCTCAGGGGCCCATAAAGCCTGTTTATTAATTAAAATAGACCCGACTTAAAACATAGGGCCCCCGCAACCGTGTTCCTGATATAACAGGAATTGCTCACATAACGGTCCTGCTATATCAGGAATGACCAGCCCCGACGAAACCCTGCTGCTGCACCTCAACGAAACCATTGCTACCACCCGCGATAAGGAAACGCTGTTCAAGACGGTGACCACCAAGCTGCGGCTCATCTTTCCGTTCGACATCATCGGTATCAGCGTGTTCGACGCCGCCGTGCAAAACAAGCGGCTCTTCTGGCGCGACTACTCCTACGCCGAAGAACCGGGCCCCGACCTGCCCGCGCCACCGGCCCATTTCACGCCCATCGCGGGCTCGCCCTTTGAAGATGCCATGACCAGCGCGCGGCTGCAGCGCATCGAGCTAAGTAGTTACCTGGACAAATACCCTGATTTTGAGCCGTTTCAGCGCATGTACCGGCAAGGCATTCGCTACCTTACGCTGGTGCCGCTGCGGCTGGGGGGGCGTCTCACGGGGGCCCTCACGCTGGCCGCCCGCCGCAAGCCGGTCCTCACGGCGGCCGACGAAGGCCTGCTGGAAAAAATTGGCTCGTTGGTGGCCGTGGCCGTGGCCAACACCCTGGCCTTTGAAGACGTGGCCCGCCGCGAGCAGGAGCGCAGCTTGCAGCTTAACATCGGCAACGCCCTGCTCAGCATCAAGCAGCGCGAGCCGCTGTTCCGGGCCGTGGCCGAGGAACTCGGCCGGGTGGTGCCATTCGAGTATTTCGGCATTCGGGTGCAGCGGGCGGGGCAGCCCGATGCCTCCGAGGGCTTCGCCGAATTTCGGCGCGCGGGCGTGGCCGCGCCCTTTGCAACGCTGGACCCCGACCGCCACCGGGATATAAGACACCCCGACCCCGTTTTCCTGTACGCGCAGCTCGATCCGCTGGCGCCGGGTGGCCACTTGTACTTGGGCGACGAGTTCAAGGCCCTGGCCGTGCGCCACCCGGCCATGCGCCACGTGTACGAGGCCTACGGCGTGCGGGCCCTGCTGCTGGTACCGCTGTGGCAGCGCCCCGACGGGGCCGCCGTGCTCACGCTGGCCAGCTCCGATGCCCATGCCTTCAGCGCCGATAACCTGGTCACCGTGGAGGGCCTGGTGCCCCAGGTGGCCCTGGCGCTCGACAACCTCTTTGCCTTCGAGCAAATTGAGGCCCTGAAGGCCCAGGTGGAGCAGGAGCGCACCTACCTCATCGACGAAATCAACACCACGGCCACGTTCGACGAGCTGATTGGGCCCAGCGAGGCCTTGCACACAGTGCAGGTGCGCATTACCCAGGTGGCCCCCACCGATACCACCGTGCTGGTGAGCGGCGAAACCGGCACTGGCAAGGAGCTGGTGGCCCGGGCCCTGCACAATGCCTCGCCGCGCCGCAGCCGCGCCCTCATCAAGCTCAACTGCGCCGCCCTGCCCGCCCAGCTCATTGAGAGCGAGCTATTTGGCCACGAGAAAGGGGCCTTCACCGGGGCCTCGGAGCGGCGCATCGGCAAGTTTGAGCTGGCCGACGGCGGCACCATTTTCCTGGATGAGATTGGCGAACTGCCGCTCGATTTGCAGGCCAAGCTGCTGCGCGTGCTCCAGGAAAAGGAGTTTGAGCGCGTGGGCGGCAGCCGCGTGCTCACCACCGATGCCCGCGTGGTGGCCGCCACCAACCGCGTGCTGGCCGACGAGGTGGCCGCCGGCCGCTTCCGCGCCGACCTCTACTACCGCCTCAACGTGTTTCCCATCACGCTGCCGCCCCTGCGCACCCGGCCCGAAGACGTGGGGCCCCTGCTGCGCCACTCGGTGCAGCGCCTGAGCCAGCGCCTGGCCAAGCCCCTGCGCCCCATTCGCCCCGCCGACCTGGCCGCCCTGCAAGCCTACGCCTGGCCCGGCAACGTGCGCGAGCTGGAGCACCTGGTCGAGCGCGCCCTCATCGTCAGCCAGGGGCCCTACCTGGAGTTTGCCGGCCTGCCCGCCGCCGGGGCCCCCACCGGCGCGCCCACCCCCGCCGATGCCCCTGAAGCCCCGGCCGACCAACCGTTAAAAACCCTGCGCGAGCAGGAGCGCGACCACATTCTGGCCGCCCTGGGCCGCACCAGCGGCCGCGTGAGCGGGCCCCTGGGCGCGGCCCTGTTGCTCGACATCAACCCCAAAACGCTGGAAGCCCGCATGAAAAAGCTGGGCATCCGGCGCACCGTGGCGGCCGGGTAGGGCCCCGGACGCAACCCTGCGCCGCTATGTAGGGTTACGGGAAGCGGTTACTCCAAACTTTACCCAGTTATGTCCCTTCGCCGCCCTGCCTTCGCCGCCGCCGCCCTCCTCGCTTCGTTCGCCGCCACCGCCCAAAACGTGCCGCCCGCCGCTACCCCGTTCCACATGACGGGCAACATTTACTTGCCCAACAAGCTGCCCGCCACCGACGCCCGCGTGGGGGCCCTGAAAGCGCCCGCCGGCTTCACCGTCACCAAGTACGCCGAGGGCCTCGACATGCCCCGCATGCTGGCCCAGGCCCCCAACGGCGACCTCTACGTGACCAACCGCGTGAAGGGCACCGTGACGCTGGTGCGCGACGCCAACCACGACGGCAAGGCCGAGGTGATGCGCCAGGTGGCCCAGAAGCCGCACCTGCACGGCTTGGCCCTGAAAGACAATAAGATGTACTTCACCGCCATCCGTGAGATTTACGTGGCCGACGTGCGGCCCGACGGCAGTTTGAGCGAGTTGAAGGAGCTGTACCACGACCTGCCCGACGCCGGCCAGCACGCCAACCGCGTACTCCACTTCGGACCCGACGGCAACCTGTACCTCTCGGTGGGCAGCACCTGCAACGCCTGCGACGAGGACAACCCCGAGAACGCCACCATCATGCGCATCAATACCGACGGCTCGGGCCGCGAGGTGGTGGCCCACGGCCTGCGCAACACCATCGGCTTCGACTGGCACCCCGTCACGAAGGAGCTGTTCGGCATGGACCACGGCATCGACTGGCTCGGCGACGAGGACCAGCAGGAGGAGCTGAACCAGATCAAGCCCGGCGCCAACTACGGCTGGCCGTCCATCATCGCCGACGGCAAGCACTACCCCGCCAACAAGCCCAAGAGCGGCGAGAGTTTCGAGGCGTTCGACGCCAAAACCGTGCGCCCGCTGCTGCTCTACAAAGCGCACTCGGCGCCGCTGGGCCTGGTGTTCAACCGGGGGCACCAGTTCCCAAAGGAGTACAAGAACGATGCTTTCGTGACCATGCACGGCTCCTGGAACCGCGCCCAGCCTTCGGGTTACAAGATTGTGCGCGTGCACTTTAACGCCCAGGGCCAGCCCGAGAAGTTCGAGGACTTCGTGACCAGCTTTTTGGTGGAAGGTGACAAGTCGGAGTTCGGCCGGCCCTGCGGGCTAGTGCAAGCCAACGACGGCTCGCTGCTGGTGAGCGACGACGATAACGGCGTGATTTACCGCGTGGCCTACGCTGGCAAGAAGTAGGGCCCCGGGCAACTTTTCCGGCGTTTTCCGCCTTATCCTTGCTGAAATAATTAGCAAAAATGGCTAAAGCAAGAACTGTATTTTTCTGCCAGAGCTGCGGCGCGCAGTCGGCCAAATGGATTGGCCGCTGCCCGGCCTGCGGCGAGTGGAACACCTACGTCGAGGAAGTCGTCCAGAAGGAAACCGTGGCCACCACCACAGGCCAGTGGAAGCCCGCCAACACCGTGCCCGGCGGCAGCGCCACGAGAACCGCCAAGTCGGTGCCGCTCGGCGATATCATTGCCGAAGACGAGCCCCGTATCCTCACCCCCGACGGCGAGCTGAACCGCGTGCTGGGTGGGGGCCTGGTGCCGGGCTCCATCGTGCTCATCGGCGGCGAGCCAGGCATTGGCAAGAGCACGCTAATGCTCCAGATTGCGCTGGGCCTGCGGCAGTTGCGGGTGCTGTACGTGAGTGGCGAGGAAAGTGAGGCCCAGATAAAGATGCGCGCCGAGCGCCTGGCCGACGGCCAGCACCCGGGCTGCTACATCCTCACCGAAACCAACACCCAGAACATCTTCCGGCAGATTGACCAGGTGAAGCCCAACCTGGTCGTCATCGACTCCATCCAGACCATGCACTCCACGCTGGTCGAGAGCGGAGCGGGCAGCGTGAGTCAGGTGCGCGAGTGCACCGCCGAGCTGCTGAAGTACGCTAAGGAAACCAGCGTACCGGTGCTGCTCATCGGCCACATTACCAAAGACGGTAGCATTGCGGGCCCCAAAATCCTGGAGCACATGGTCGATACCGTGCTGCAATTTGAGGGCGACCGGCACCTGAGCTACCGCATCCTGCGCACCACCAAAAACCGCTTCGGCAGCACCTCCGAGCTGGGCATCTACGAGATGCAGGGCGATGGCCTACGCCAGGTCAGCAACCCATCCGAAATTCTGCTCTCGCAGCGCGGCGAGAGCCTGAGCGGCATGGCCATCGGCGCCACGCTGGAAGGCAACCGCCCGCTGCTGGTGGAAGTGCAAGCCCTCGTCACGCCCGCCACCTACGGCACGCCGCAGCGCAGCAGCACCGGCTTCGACGCCAAGCGCCTGCAGATGCTGCTGGCCGTGCTGGAAAAGCGCAGCGGCCTGCGCTTAGGCCAGCACGACGTGTTCCTGAACATTGCCGGCGGTCTGCGCCTCGACGACCCGGCCCTCGACGCGGCGGTGTGCGCGGCCGTGGTGTCGTCGTTGCACGACGTGCCCATCGCGGGCGATATCTGCCTAGCCGCCGAGGTGGGCCTGAGCGGCGAAATCCGAGCCGTGAGCCGCCTCGACCAGCGCCTGGCCGAAGCCGAAAAGCTGGGCTTCCGCGAGATGTACGTCTCGCAGTTCAACGGCAAGAACCTGGGGGCCCTGCGCCCGGGCTTGCGCGTGCGCCCGGTGGGCCGCCTCGACGAAGTATTGGACGGCTTGTTCGGCTAACCGGGGCCGGGCCCGTGGTGGGGTGATTGGATTATAACGAAAAGATGACCAGTCGAGTATAGAAACAAGAAAAAACAGGCCAAGGCGGGAAATTGTATTTTATATAACCAGGGCCCGTATCTTCGGTTTGTGAATAGGGTTTTCCCAGGAAATACATACTTGGCCGTGTGGATTTGTTTCTGGCAAATGCTCTCTATAGGATTGCTCGTTATCTTGGCTATGTTCAATATTTTTACTTCAACGTTTTACCGGTTGCTGGCGCTGCCGCTGCTACTAAGCCCCTTGCTGGGCCAGGCCCAGCAGGCAGAGCCGGAGGCCGCCGCTTCGGGCCCCGGTACCGCCGTGCTGACGGGGCGGGTGAGCAGCCCCGACGACGACTCGGTGGCCGTGTCGCTGCGCGATAACCCGCTCGACGCCAAGCCCCGCATCGTGCGCGCGGCCCTCAGCGGCAAGGGCGAATTCCGGCTATCTATTCCCGTAAACGGGGCCACCAAGGCCGACCTGGTGTACGGCGACGACGTAGCCGCCCTGTTCCTCGACGCGGGCACTGACCTGGACGTGCGCTTCAAGAACGGCGACATGACCAACTCGCTCAAGTTCAAGGCCAACACGCCCACCGGCACGTCGGCGAAGGCCCGCGGCGGCAGCGCCACCGACGAGCAGCGCCACCGCCTACAAGCTGCCAACGCCAACAGCTACCTGTCCGAAGTGGACCAGCAATTTGTGGAAAACGACGGGTTTCAGGTGCTGCCCGACAACGTGCAGCTCTACGAAGCGCCTTTCTTGTCGTTTCTGGAGTACCGCCGCAAGCGCGAAGAAGAGTTTTTGGAGGACCGGGCCGCGAAGCAAGCTTTCACCGGTGAGTTTTATAAATATGCCAAGGCGGAGATTAACTACGCCTACGCCAACGACCGCCTCACCTTTCAGGATTTGCGCGAGCAAGTGGTAAGCACCGAGGGCCGCCTGAAAATGACGCCGACCTATTACGACTTCCTGAGGGACCCGGCCCTCATCAACAACCCCGATGCGGCGCAGAGCGAGCTGTACCACGAGTTTCTGGTGAACTACCTGCACTACGCGGCCGCCGCGGCCAGCCACCAGCGCACCGACCCTGACTTCTATAATTACTCGTTTGCGCTGGCCGGCAAGGAGCTCACGGGGCCCATCCAGGCCATTATCCAGGGGCGGGTGCTGGAGGAGTCGTTCCGCTTCGGCCACGTGAAGCGCTCGGCGGCCATGCTGGCCGAGTACCACGCCGCCGACCCGCAAAACAAGTTTTACCCCACGCTGCTGGCCGATTTCAACCAGCACAAAGATTTCGCCATTGGGGCCCCGGCCCCCAATTTCCGGCTGCCCACCGTGGCCGGCGACTCGGTGAGCCTGCGCAACTACGCGGGCAAGCTGGTGTACCTCAACTTCTGGAAATCGACCAACGGCCTGTGCCTCCGCGACTTGGTGTACGCCCAGGACCTGATTCACCGCTTCGAGAACAAGAACATTGTGTTCATCAACATCGCGCTTGATGAGAACGAAATGGCCTGGCGGCAGCTGGTGAAGTCCAAAAACCTGCCCGGCGTGCAGGCGCGCATCCCCGGAGGCGGCTTCCGCTCGCCCGTCGCCAAGGCCTACGCGGTACAGGACGTACCGGCCTACTTCCTCATTGGCGAGGATGGTACCTTCCTGAACACCAAGCCCAAGCGCCTGAGCAGCCGCGCCGCCATCGACGAAATCAACCAGGCGTTTGGCAAGGCCAGCACCTACACCAGTGCCCTCGAGCCGGCGAAATAGGGCCCCGGGGCCCCGCAGCCGCGGCGCGTAACTTTGCCAGGACGACGGAAGCCCCGCGCTTTCGTCGTCTTTTTTTATCAGTGGGGCCCCGGGCCCCGCGGTTTACCCCCTGGCCCATGCACCCGCTCCTCGCCGATGGCCTCAACGTGCTGTCCAAAACCACCCCGCTGCGCCTCTGGAACGCGGCCCAGGTGGTGGGCTCCTACCTGCTGAGCAAGGCCACCGGCCGAGCCCGCCACCGGGGCCTGCCCCTGGCCCTGAGCTTCGAGCCAACCACCAGTTGCAACCTGCGCTGCCCGGAGTGCCCCAGCGGCTTGCGCTCGTTCACGCGGCCCACGGGCATGCTGGCCGACGACCTGTTCAAGAAGACGATTGACGAGGTGGCCAGCCGGCTGTGGTACCTAATTTTCTACTTCCAGGGCGAGCCCTACCTGCACCCGCATTTCCTAGAGCTGGTGCAGTACGCGGCGAGCAAGGGCATCTACACCGCCACCAGCACCAACGCCCACTACCTGACCGACCAGAACGCCCGCCGCACCGTGGAAAGCGGCCTGGACCGGCTCATCATCTCGCTCGACGGCACCACCCAGGAGGTTTACCAGCAGTACCGCGTGGGTGGTAAGCTGGAAAAGGTGCTTGAAGGCACGCGCAACATCGTGCGCTGGCGCAAAGAGCTGAAATCCAGTACGCCGCGCGTCATCTTTCAGTTCTTGGTGGTGGGCCCCAACGAGCACCAGATTGCCGACGCCCGGGCCCTGGCCGAGGCCATGGGCGTGGACGACGTGTGGTTCAAAACCGCGCAGATTTACGACTACCAGCACGGTTCGCCCCTCATCCCCACCATCGACTACTACTCGCGCTACGAGAACAACCACAACGGCACCTGGAGCCTGAAAAACCGCCTCCTCAACCACTGCTGGAAGATGTGGCACTCCTGCGTCATCACCTGGGACGGCCTCGTGGTGCCCTGCTGCTTCGACAAAGACGCCGAATACCGCCTCGGTGACCTCAAAAACCAGTCTTTTACCAGCCTCTGGCAGGGCAAGAAGTACCAGGGTTTCCGCCAAGCCCTGCTCAAAGGCCGCGACCAGGTAGAAATGTGCCGCAACTGCACCGAGGGCACCAAAGTGTGGGGCTGAGTCTTGATCTTGTTAAAGCACTGTCATCCTGAGCATAGCGAAGGATCTGGGGCCACTGGAACAGCACGCATTAAATAATTACTGCGTGCTGTTCCAGGGCCCCCAGATCCTTCGCTATGCTCAGGATGACAGTGCTTTAACGCTTTATTGCCTACGATTGCCGGCCTTCTTCGCGGCCCGGTTTCACGCTGCCGCTGCCGCCGGTGGGGTTGGCGATGGAGTCGCGCATCTCAGTGTCGGCCTGCACGTTGCGCATCTTGTAGTAGTCCATGATGCCGAGGTTACCGCTGCGGAAGGCTTCGGCAATGGCGCGCGGGATTTCGGCTTCGGCCTCCACCACTTTGGCTTTGGCTTCCTGGGTTTTGGCGCGGTATTCCTGCTCCATGGCCACGGCCATGGCGCGGCGCTCTTCGGCGCGGGCCTCGGCCACGCGCAGGTCGGCGCTAGCCTGGTCGGTCTGGAGCTTGGCGCCGATGTTCTCGCCGATGTCGATGTCGGCAATGTCGATGCTGAGGATTTCGAAGGCTGTGCCGGCATCCAAGCCCTTGTGCAACACCAGTTTAGAAATCTTGTCGGGGTTTTCCAGTACTTCCTTGTGCGAAACCGACGAGCCAATGCTCGTCACGATGCCCTCGCCCACGCGGGCCAGGATGGTTTCCTCGCCGGCGCCACCCACGAGCTGCGAGATGTTGGCCCGCACCGTGACGCGGGCAATGACGATGAGCTGGATGCCGTCCTGGGCCACGGCGGCCACGTTGGGCGTGTTGATTACCTTGGGGTTCACGCTCGTTGTGACGGCCTCGAACACGTTGCGGCCGGCCAGGTCGATGGCCGTGGCCTGCTTGAAGTCGAGCGGAATGTTGGCCTTGTCGGCCGAAATGAGGGCCTTGATGACGCTGGGCACGTTGCCGCCGGCTAGGTAGTGCGTTTCCAGCTCGTCGGCTGTCAGCCGCAGGCCCGCTTTGGTAGAGGTAATCAGGGAGTTAACGATCAGCGACGGCGGCACTTTGCGCACCCGCATGAAGGCCAGTTGCAGCAGGCTCACCCGTACGCCGGAAAATATGGCCGTGATCCAGAGGCTGACGGGGAAAAAATACAGCAGCATCAGCAGCGCCACCGCCGCGATGATGAGGGGCAGAAAGGGGTAATTCATGGCCGTAAGGTAGAGTAGAATTGGGAAGGTGAGGCAGACTTGGGCGCTGCCGCCCGGGGCCCTACGCGCCTTCCACCACGATGCGGTTCTGCTCGATGCCGAGTACCCGCACCGTGCGGCCCGCTTCCACGAACTCGCCGCGCGTCACGGCCTCGCGCCGCTCCTGGCCAAATAGCACCGTGCCGGCCGGCCGCAGCGCCGACAGCGTCTGGCCCACCGTGCCGGCGGGCACGTCGGCGCGGCGCACGTCGCGCACCGAGCCTTCGTTTACTTCGAGCAGCGCGGCCCGGGCCAGGTTTTTGGGCCGCAGGCCGAGGTAGAGCACCATGCCCGCCAGGGCCCCCACGCCTGCCAGGGCATAGTGCCCGGCGGGCGTGCCCAGGTCGTAGTAGCTCAGCCACACGCCCCAGGCCAGCAGCGCAAACCCCACAAATCCCACCACCGTGGTGCCGGGAATGAATATAACTTCGGCGGCTAAAAACAGCAGGCCGAACAGCAGAAGCAGGGCGATGGTGAGCATGGCGGATGGGCGTTGGACCACCAAAAGGTACGCCCGGACCGCCAGATGGCAGCCCGGGCGTGCGCGGATCTGGTGGGCCGGGGGCCCTACTGGGCCGGGGCGGCTTTGGCCTTGGTGCGCGTTTGGAAGGCGTTGAGGCGCCCGCCCGAGGACGTGATGCCCACAATGTCCAGCAGGTCTTCGTAGTACTCGGCTACTTCGGCCCGGTCGGCGGTGCCGGAGGTGAGGGGCGTGAGGGCTGCCAGGCTGCTGTCGAGCACCTGGAAGTAGGCTTCCTCAGTGGGCCGCCCGCCCATGATTTGCAGGAACTCGTCGGTCGACTCGGCCAGGATGTGCGCTACCAGCGGGCGGTTTTTGAAGGCCGCCAACTCGCCCACGAGCGGCTGAATGGTGTCCTTCATTTTCACGAGCCGGCGGTTGGCATCGGTGCGCGTGGGCAGCACGGTGGCGGCCGGGGCCGGCGTGGCAATGGCGATGAGGGGCGCGGCGGTAGTAGTGGTTTGGGCGTAGCCGGCCAGGGGCCCCAGCAACAAGAAGCAGAGTAGAGGTTTGCGCATAACTTCAGAAGGGGTATAAAAGCAGAAATGGTTAAGGTTCCGAAATATAAATAATTGTAAGGATAATATAATTGATTTCGGCCAAAGAAAATAAAACGATAAAGGGCCAGCCCCGAAACAGCGTTTCGGAACCGGCCCTTCGCAGGTGTCTAAGCTTGATTAAAGTGCTGGCTAGTAGGCGCGGGCAAAGTAGGCGCGACGTGGGCTAGGGGCCCCCGTCACCATGCAAATGCCGTCTTCGTCGGGCTCGGCCAGGGCCAGGCAGCGCACGGTGGCCTTGGTTTCCTCCTTGATGCGCTCCTCGGTTTCGGAGGTGCCGTCGTAGTGGGCCAGCACGAAGCCGCCCTTCTCATCGAGCACTTGCTTGAATGCATCGTAGCTGTCCACGCGGGTCAGGTGCTGGTCGCGGTAGGTGCGGGCCTTTTGGTAGATGTTGGCCTGGATGTCGTTCAGCAGCTGGTCCACGGCGGCCACAATGTCGGCCAACGGCAGGGTCATTTTCTGCTTGGTGTCGCGGCGGGCCACTTCCACGGTGCCGGCGTCGAGGTCGCGGGCCCCCACTGCCAAGCGCACGGGCACGCCCTTCAGTTCCCACTCGGCAAACTTGAAGCCGGGGCGCTCGGTGTCGCGGGCGTCCACTTTCACCGAAATGCCGCGCGCAATCAGCCCCTGCTGGATGGGCCGGATGCGCTCCATCAGCGCATCCAGCTCGCCGGTTTTGTAGATTGGCACGATGACCACCTGGATCGGGGCCAGCTTGGGCGGCAGCACCAGGCCTTCGTCGTCGGAGTGGGCCATTACCAGGGCCCCCATCAGGCGGGTGCTCACGCCCCAGCTCGTGCCCCACACGTACTCGCGGGCGCCGTCTTTGGTGGCAAACTGCACATCGAAGGCCTTGGCGAAGTTCTGGCCCAGGAAGTGGCTCGTGCCGGCTTGCAGCGCCTTGCCGTCCTGCATCAGCGCCTCAATGCAATAGGTATCCTCCGCGCCGGCGAAGCGTTCGTTGTCGGTTTTCACGCCCTTCACCACGGGCAAGGCCATGTGCTCTTCGGCAAACTCGGCGTACACGTCGAGCATCTGGCGGGTTTCGGCCACGGCTTCCTCGGCGGTGGCGTGGGCGGTGTGCCCTTCCTGCCACAAAAACTCGGCGGTGCGCAGGAACAGGCGGGTGCGCATTTCCCAGCGCACTACGTTGGCCCACTGGTTGATGAGCAGCGGCAGGTCGCGGTAGCTCTGGATCCAGTTCTTGTAGGTGCTCCAGATGATGGCCTCCGAGGTGGGGCGCACCACGAGCTCTTCTTCGAGCTTGGCGGCGGGGTCCACGCGCAATTTGCCGGGGCGGTCGGGGTCGGTTTGGAGGCGGTAGTGCGTCACCACGGCGCACTCTTTGGCGAAGCCCTCGGCGTTTTTCTCCTCGGCCTCGAACAGGCTTTTGGGGACGAAGAGCGGGAAATAGGCGTTTTCGTGGCCGGTGCGCTTGAACATATCGTCCAATTGGCGCTGCATTTTCTCCCAAATGGCGTAGCCGTAGGGCTTGATAACCATGCAGCCGCGCACGGCCGAATTCTCGGCCAGGCCGGCGCGTTTCACTAAGTCATTGTACCAGAGCGAATAATCTTCGGCACGGGTGGGCAACTTTTTGCTCATAATCGGCATCTAAGAGGGTAACCGAAACGGGTCCGAGAAGTGGTACAACATTTGACCTCATCAAAGGGCACCGTTTCGGGGTCAAATTACGTTATTAAACTACATACCCGTAGGGCCCTCTAACCTCCCGGAAATACGCTGGCCGGATTCAGCCAACTCTTTCGGAGATTAACCGTTGAGAACGAGTCCCAAACCGGGGCGTTTTCACTAGGATTTCGCCTGCGGAGTTGTTACTTTACATCTAGTCTATTTCGTCTTTTTCTACTCGCTCATGAAAACCCCGCTCACCGCTTATCTGCCTGCTTTGGCGCTTCTTGCGCTGGGTGGGTGCGCCGGCACCACGGCCGTCACCACGTCGGAGAACGACGGGGTGTATTATTCCTCCAAGGACCACACCACGGCCATCGCCTCCGCGCCGGTGCAGCGCTACACGCCGGTGCAGCAGGCGCCGTCGCAGGGCTACATCAGCGCGGCTGGGGCCCCGGCCGCTGGCACCGACGAGGCTACCAACCCCGATTACAACGGTGGCACCGCCGCGGCTAACACCTCGGGCTCGGACCAGTACTACGACGCCAGCGCAGCCGATAGCTATGGCCCCAACACGTCGCTGTTCAACCAGCCCTACACGGGCCCCGGCATGGGCGGCTACACCCCCAACAGCCCCTACACCTCGCTGGGCTACGGCGGTGCCGACCCGTATGCATACGGCGGCGGCTACGGCGGGGGCCTGGGCTATGGTGGTGGCCTCGGTTATGGCGGCTACGGCGGCCTGTCGCCCTACAGTTCTTTTTATAGCCCCTTCGGCTTTGGCTACGGCTCGGGCCTGAGCATTGGCTTCGGCTTCGGCCGGCCCTTTGGCTACGGCGGATTCGGTGGCTACGGCTACGATCCTTTTTACAGCCCCTTCGGCTACGGTGGGTACGGCTTAGGTGGCTACGGGTTAGGTGGCTACGGTGGGTATGGCCTGGGTTATGGCGGGTACGGCGGCTACGGCTACGGCGGTGGTTACGGCGGCTACCGCCGCAACGTGATTTACACGGGCAACGCCGGTGGCCGTACCGACTACAACGGCGGCAACGGCAACACGGTACTGGTGGGGCCCCGCGGCGAACGCTCGGCCGCAGCCTACGGTACCCGCCGCGCCGTGCCCAACGGAGGCACTACGCCCAGCAACAATCCAGCAATGGGTGGCGGCCGGGGCACGATGGGCAACCCTGGCACAACCCCGGGCGGCATCACCACAAGCGGTAATGCACCGACGGGTGGCGGCCGCTTCGACCGTTCGAATGGTGGCAATGCGGGCCAGTACGCTGCGCCTTCCAACATGGACCGGGGGGCCCGGGGAGGCAGCTTTGAGCGGCCCGCCGGCCAGCCCCAGGGCCAGCCGCAGATGGGCGGTCAGGCCCAGCAGGGTCAGCGTCACGGCTTCTTTCGCGACATGTTTAATGCGCCCAGCGGGGCCAACGGCGCCCAAGGGCAAGCGGCTAGCGGCAACTACAACCAGCCGCGCCAACGCTCGTTCGAGCAGCCGCAGCAGCGCTCGTACCAGCAGCCTCAGCAACAACAACAGCAGCAGCAGCGCTCGTTTGAGCGGCCACAGTTTTCGCAGCCCTCCAACAACGGCGGCTCGCGTGGCAGCTTTGGCGGCGGTGGCGGCGGCGGGTTTGGTGGTGGCAGCGGCGGCGGTGGCCGCAGCGGTGGCGGCCGAGGCCGGTAAACAGCTCACCATTTAAGCGTTTTTCTTTGCGAGCCGGCCCAACGGCCGGCTCGCTTTTTATTTTTATCCAACCATGAAAAAACGGATTTTATGGCTTTGCCTGGCCCTCGCAGTGGGGCAGGCCGGCCACGCCTATGCCCAGGGCCCCGACGATGCCCTGCGCTACTCGCGGCTTCAGTTTGGGGGCCCCGCCCGCACCCAGGGCATTGCGGGGGCCAATGTGGCGCTGGGCGCCGACTTTGGCAACCTTACCAGCAACCCCGCGGGCCTGGGCTTTTACCAGAAATCGGAAGCGCACGTGGGCGTGGGCGTGGGCATCGGGAGCAGCAACAGCTCGCTCGACGGCAGCGGCAAGGTGGGCGACAACGCCAACAGTGTGAACGTGCCCAGCATCGGGCTGGTGCTGGCCACCCGCCGCCCCGACAACGACCAGAGCTACTGGCGCGGCGGTGCGTTTGCGCTGGGCTTCACGCGGCTGGCCGACTATAACGTGGCTTCAAATTATTCGGGGAGCGTGACCGATAACCGTTCGTTTTTCCAGTACCTGCGCGAGGGCGACCCCGGGCAGTTTGGGAACGTCAACAGCCAATTCAACAACAATCAATACACCAACATCGACGGGCTGGCCTACGCGGGCTACCTCACCGACCAGCTGGTGAGCCGGCGCAACCAGAACAACCCCAACGCGCCGGCCGACTCCATCGGCACGCGCAACCGGATTGGCAACATTGCGCAGGGCGAGCGGATTGTGTCGTCGGGCTCGATGTCGCAGTTCGACCTGGGTTACGGTGGCAACTACCGCGACAAGCTCTACATCGGCGTGGGCGTGGGCGTTGTGAGCAGCAACTACCGGCAGTCGCGCGACTTTTTGGAGGAGGAAAACAGTGCAGCTACGCCGTTCACTAATTTGCTGCTGCACGACGAATTGCGCACCACCGGCACTGGCATCAACGGCCGGCTGGGCCTGATTTACCGGGTGGCAAATGCCGTGCGCCTGGGGGCCTCGGTGCAGTCGCCCACCTTTATGCGCATGACCGATACGTACAGCACGTCGCTGAACACCAACTTCACGCCCCAGGGCCAGACGGGTAACATCATCAGCAACGTGTTCAACAGCACTGTACCGGGGGCCTATGACTATACCATCACCACGCCGTTCCGGGCCAACGGGGGCGTGGCGGTCGTCATTGGCAAGTACGGCTTCCTGACTGGCGATGTGGAATACGTGGGCTACGGCCAGGCGCGCATCAACAACGACCCGAACGGCGCCAACGGCGACAACAGCTCGTTTGCCGCGCAAAACCAACTCATTCAGGATACTTACCGCAACACGGTCAACTTCCGGCTAGGAGCCGAGGGCCGGTTCGATATTTTCCGGGCGCGCCTGGGCTTCGCTACCTACGGCGACCCCTACAAAACCACCAGCGCCGGCAATAGCAGCGCCCAGAACTTCTACACCGTGGGCCTGGGCATCCGGCAAAAGAGCTTCTTCGTCGATGCGTCCGGGGTATACACCACCTTCAACCGCTACTACTCGCCCTACACCCTCGATAGCGGCCAGCAGCCAGTGGCGGCGGTTAGCAACACCCGCTTCACGACCAGCATCACGGCGGGCTTGATTTTCTAAACCCGCCTTAGCTAGCTACACAATGGGGCCCCCAGCAACTTGCCGGGGGCCCCATTGTGCGTATTAGGGTGCGGTAATTACTTCTGCACCAGTACCTGGCAGATGATGACGGTGGCCGGTGTGCGCACGAGGTCGGCGATGAGCAGGGCCCCGTACTTCTGGCCGGAATTGCCTACAGCAGCGGTCTGGAAGGCAATAACCGCGCCCTTCACCAGCGCGTCGGTGCGCAACGGGTCGCCACCTACCACGGTGCCAGCGGTAAACGTGGAGGCCAGTAAAGCATTTGTATTAAGAAGAATAAAATCGGTGGCCGTGAGGGTAGTCGCGCGCAGGGCCGTGGCGTGCGTGTTGGGGCCCCACGCCGCGGTGGCGAGGGTGCCCGACATGGTGGACACCAGCCGCAGCGTGGTGCCCTGGCTGGTGCATACTAGGTCCACCAGGGCCCGGTTGGCGGCCCTGGTAGGGTTGGTGGCGGATACGGCGAAGTGCGGCAGGGCCAGCCCCTGGCGCAGGTTCACGTAGGCCAGGGCCTGGTTTTGGGCGGCCGTGAGCGGCGTGCCCGGCTGCCCCACGGGCACGGCGCCAAAGTAGGCGCGGTAGCTATGCACCACGGCCGTGAGGGAATCGGTGCGGCGCAGCGACAGGCGGTAGGCACGGCTGGCAGTCGAGCCCTCGGCGTCGGTCACGGTATACTCCCACGTATCAACGCCCGAGGCGGTGCGGCCCGAGAACAGGTTGGTGAAGGCAATGTCCTTAGTGCCCGGGGCCAGCAGCGAGTCGAGGTACACCAGCTCGGGGTCGGGGGGCGTGTCGGACGCCTGGTACGAATTGATGGGCACCGGGTACAGCACGGGCGTGCGGGTGGGCTTCGAGTTGAGGGTAATGCGCAGGCGCATCAGGTCGGGGTCGTTTTTAAGGTCGGCGGCCTGGGCGTAAATCTTGCTGGCCAGCGAGTCGGCCGTGACGGTGGCCGTGGTGACGATGCGCGAGACGCTGACGAAACGGGTGGCCCCCACGAAGTCGAGGCGCGGGGAGAAAGCAATTTTGGTGCAGGCCGCGGCCAGCACCAGCAAGGGCAAAACGCGGAGAAGGAAGCGCATACGGCAAAGGTAGGGGCCCGGGTAGGGCCCCCGGCCAAACAAGCCTGCCAACGGCGGGTTGCTGGGGTATATTGCCCGCTCGCTATGGCTACTTTCGTTTCGCTTGCTTTTGGCCACCGCGCCTTGCGCGGGGCCCTGGGGCTGGGGCTGCTGGCCGCCGCCGCCTGCCGCCCCGACCAGATTGAACACCTCAAGGACCACAAGCGCATCGGCATCGAGGCCGAGAACTGGGTGGTGAAGCGCATCATGCCCGCCGACCTGCTGCACGCCACCCGCTGGGCCGGCGACTCGCTCACGGCCACCGCCGACACGCTGTTGCGCCGCACCCTGGCCCGCGCGCTGGCCACCGGCGGCGTGGCCGGGGCCCTGCCCCTGTGCCGCCCCGAAACCTACCCCGCCGTCGATTCGCTGGCCCGGGTGCTGCACGCCACCGCTCGCCGCGTAAGCACCCGTCCCCGCGACCCCGCCCACCGCGCCATCTTGCTGGCCGCCGAAATGCAGACCGATACCACCCGCACCCTGCACCGCGAGTCGCCGGAAGTGTTCTTTTACCAGCGCCCCATCGTGCTGAATAACACCTTGTGCCTGCGCTGCCACGGCACTGTGGGCCAAGATATTGCCCCGGCCGACTATGCCCTTATCCAGAAGCAGTACCCCCAGGACCAGGCCACCGACTACCGCCTGGGCCAGCAGATGGGGGCCTGGCAGCTCAGCCTGGAGAGAGGCGGCGTGGCCGAATTCTGGACCATGAAGACCCGCAAGAAGTGGAAGGAGCACAAAATGCCCAAGCTGTTTTAGGTCCCGCTGCGCCTCGGCTAGTATTAACGCTCAGCCGTGTTTACCCAGCGGAGTATAGTTGGTTGCGGTGGGCTGGCTTGGGTATTTTGCTCGTGTATTACCCGTTGGTAGCGTTCGGCTTGGGGGCCCAATCAGCTGGGGTAAGCGCGTTTTTTTTGTGGTTGGCGGCCGTGGCCATGATGAAAAAGGCTTGGCCCACTACGGTTGCTGCTGGGCAGTTGCTTTGTTTTGATGACGAAATAATCTTAGCAATCGACAGCCAGCCAACTAGTTACCCCTTAGATCCCACAACTGCCGTTTTTCTGACTTACCAGGGCTTCAAAGGGGAACCGCTTGCGCCACGCACCCGGGCGAGCGGAACGGATAATTTCATTCAAATTAATGACGGCCCAACCTATCAGTTTGCCGTGCTCACGGAGCAGGCCCAGCAGACTCTGCGGACCGAGCTGCACCACTGGTACTTGCGGAGAGTGAAGGTGAAAGAGCACCGCCGTGACGGCCCTACCTTTCTGCTGTACCGCGACTTAAGCTACGAACAGATTCAGGAGTATAAGCGCGAATTCGGCGTCAGCCTTTACGGCTGAGGGTATGCTGTTCGCCAAGCTCCAGCGCCGTCATTTGTCCAGCGTTAGCACCAGCAGGTTTTTGCAGCGGGCTAAGGCCTGCGTCCAGCCTTCAGCCGCTGCATCAGCCCCAGCACGCGGATTCACACCGTAACCACGCTGCCTCCAAGTGCTGGAAGCTGCCTGCAACGTAGGGGCCCCGCGCCAACCTGGGGTCCCGGCCTAGCCTGGGGCCCTTAGGTTGGCCCGGGGCCCAAGGTTGACACGCCGCTTGCGCCAACCTTGGGCACCGATTTGGAGTTACCGGGGCCATGACTGCTGACTCTTCTGCTCCCATTGTTATCGTCGGGGCCGGCATGGCCGGCCTGGCCTGTGCCACCTGGCTGCACCGCGCTGGCCGCGCCGTGCGCGTGCTCGATGCGGCCGATGCCGTGGGGGGCCGCGTGCGCACCGACGCCACGCCCGACGGCTTCCGCCTCGACCGGGGCTTCCAGGTGCTGCTGACGGATTACCCCGAGGCCCGGCGCATGTTCGACTACGGGGCCCTAAGCCTGCGGGCGTTCCGCTCGGGAGCTGTCATCCGGCTGCCCAACGGCACCGAAACCACTTTGCAGAACCCGTTGCAGCGGCCGCTGGCGGCGCTTTCGGCGCTGGCCTCGCCCATCGGCGGCCTGGCCGATAAGCTGCGCATCCTCCGCCTGGTGCTCCACGTGCAGCAGCACACGCCCGCCGAGCTGCTGGCCCGCCCGGGCACCGACACGCTGGGCTTCCTGCGGCGCTACGGCTGGAGCGAATCTATGATTGACAACTTCTTCCGGCCCTTCTTCGGCGGCGTGTTCCTCGACCGGGGCCTGGGCACGGCCAGCAACTTCTTTGAGTTTGTGTTCCAGCAGTTTGTGCGCGGGGAGGCCGCGGTGCCGGCCCTGGGCATGCAGCAGCTACCCGAGCAGTTGGCTGCCCGCCTGCCCGCCGGTACCATTCAGCTAAACACCGCCGTGGCAGCCTTGGAGGGCCCCTACGTGCGCCTAGCCTCGGGCGAAACGCTGGCCACCGCCGCCGTGGCGCTGGCAGTGGATGGCCCCGCCCTGGCGCGCCTGCTGCCCGGCGCTGGGGCCCCCAGCGCCGGCAGCCGCCTCACCACCAATACCTATTTTGTGGCCGAGGGCCCCTCGCCCGGCCGCGGCGACGGCCTGCTGCGCCTCAACGCGGCACGGGGGCCCTGGCCCACAACGTGAGCTTCCCCGCCGACGTGGCGCCGGCCTACGCCCCGGCCGGCCAGGCCCTGGTGTCGGTGAGCACCCACGGCGACACCGGCCTCTCGGAGGCGGCGCTGGCTGGGCGCCTGCACGAGGAGCTAATTGCCTGGTTTGGGCCCAGCGCCCGGCAGTGGCGTCACCTGCGCTCCTACCGCATCGCACACGCCCTGCCGGCCTACCCCGCCGGCCAGCCGGTGCAGCAGCCCCTGCGGCTGGCCGAGGGCCTCTACCGCTGCGGCGACTGGGCCGCCTACCCGTCGCTGAACGCGGCGCTGGCCACCGGCCGCCAAGTAGCAGAAGCAATTATTGCCGGATAGAGTGTAGCGCGGACTACAAAATCCGCGCTACAGGCCGCGCTATTTGCGCTTTATCTCGTAGATGTGGGCCGAAAGGGGCTCCAACACTTCGTTTAGGGCTTGCAAAGGCTCGCCTTCGTTCAGCAAATCGGTGTAGGCATACACGGCCTGGGCAGTGCTGGAGATGCCCATGGCCTGGAATGCGGCAGCCGGAATGGTGAGGGCCGGCCGATAGGCCTTGTCGGGGCTGAAGTTGACCACCACCAGTAGCTGCTGCTGGCCGGTGTAGCGCAGGTAGGCGTAGAGGTGGCGCTGGTTGTACTGCTTGCCCAGGTTGTTGGCGTCCTGCAATTCGTAAAATTTGCCCCGGCGGATGGCGTCGCTGGTGCTGGATAATGTCAGTAGCCGCTTATAAAAGTCGCGCAGCTTCTGCTGCTCCGCGCTCAGCTTGCCGCCGTCGCACTTGCCTTGGTTCAGCCATTTCTGGTGCTCGGGCACGCCCCAGTAGTCGAAAATGGTGGTGCGGCCGTCTTCGCTGCTGAAGCCCTCGCTGCCCCGGCCGGGTTCGCCCACTTCCTGCCCGAAGTAGAGCATTACGGGCCCCGAAGCCAGGGTGGCCGTCACGGTCATGGCCGGCACGGCGCGCAGCGGGTCAGTAGCAAAGTCCTTGCTGGCAATGCGTTGCTCATCGTGGTTTTCCAAAAAGCGCAGCATGTGCGACGAGAAGCCGCGGCTTTCCTGCTGCCACACGTGCGTGAGATCGTCGGTGCTGCCCTCGTTGCGCATCAGCCGGCGCAGGCCATCGTAGAGGCCAACTTTATCGTACAGGTAGTCAAAGTGGCCCTTCTCGAGGTAGGTTTTGTACTCCTTATTGTTGTAGGCTTCGCCGATGAAGACAAGGCCGGGCTTCACCTTTTTCAGCTCTGGAATAACGTAGGCCCAGAACTCAACAGGCACCATCTCCACCATGTCGCAGCGGAAGCCGTCCACGTCTTTCTGGGCCCAGAACACGAGGATGTCGCGCATTTTCTTCCACGTGTCGGGCACGGGGCTGAAGTGCAGGGCGCGGCCGTGCTGGTAGTCCACGCCGTAGTTCAGCTTCACGGTTTCAAACCAGTCGTTCACACTGGGCGCAGCCGAAAACACGTCGTTGCCGGTGGCCTTGGCGGGGTTTTCGGCGTACTTGCCGTCTTCGCGCGGGCCTTTCAGGGGCCCCAGGGGGTTGTAGCCGGCGGGCACCACAAAGGGCTGGCCGGGCAGGTAGTAGAAGTTGTTCTGGGGCCCAAAGGCCTGGGTTTTGTCGTCGGTGGCGCCCAGGTCTACCACGCCCGCGGGCTTGGCGTCCGACTTATAGGAGCGGGCCACGTGGTTGGGCACGAAGTCCATCAGCACCTTCAGGCCGTGGGCGTGGGTGCGCCGGATGAGGGCCTCGTACTCGGCCATGCGGTTTTTGGGAGCCACGGCCAGGTCGGGGGCCACGTCGTAGTAATCCTTGATGGCGTAGGGCGAGCCGGCGCGGCCCTTCACCACGTCGGCGTCGTCGGCCGGAATGCCCTGGGCAGAAAAATCCGTCATGGTGGCGTGCTCAATCACGCCGGTGTACCACACGTGGCTCACCCCCAGGGTCTTAATCTCCTCCAAAGCTTTGTCGGTGATGTCGTTGAACTTGCCACAGCCGTTTTCGGCTAGGGTGCCGTAGGGTTTATTCAGGGCTACTTTATTGCCAAAGAGCCGCGTCATCATCTGGTAAATGACGAGCTTGTTGTCCTGGGGCACCTCGTCGGTGGTATTCGGGTCGGCGGCCGGGGCGGGCGCGGGTAGGTGAGTAGGCACGGAAATGATGGGCAGGGAAGGCGCGGCCAGGGTCAGCAAGCCAGCGGCCAGCAGCAGGTTTTTCATAGCCGGCAAGTTAAGCAAACGGCGCGCGTACCAAATTGTCCGCGTCCGTCCGGGGCCCCACACGCCTGGCCGGGGCCCTACAAAAAAGGCGCGGGCCCCACCGGGGCCCGCGCCTTGTTGGCAGCGGGGCGCTGCTTAGTCGTCGTTGCGGCTGATGAGCACCACGGCCACGGCGGCCACGGCAGCAATGCCCAGAATCAGCTGCGTGGAGGTGAACTTCTTGGCGGCTTTGCGCAGCAGGATGCCGCCGTTTTGCAGCAGGTCGTCCATGTGCTCGGTTTTGCCTTGAAACACGTGGTAGGCACTCTCAAAGGTGCGCACGAGGTCTTCGGGGAGAATCTTTTCGAGTTGGATGTCGAGGTCGTCGGAAGCCATAGGGTTAGGGCAAAACGGGTAGAAGAATCGATTCGAGCGGCCAGCGGGGCCCGCGGCTTCCTTTTACGGGCCCGCCGAACCGGGGTTGTGGCCCCGCTTTATTCTGCCGCCGCAATGCGCGAGCCAGCCTTGCTGCCCGTGCACACCTGGCAGCAGCAGGGCCCCGCCGCGAGGCCGGCCAGGGCGAGCGGCGAATAAAAAAGCCTTGTCGGGCAGCGTGAGTGGCCGCTGCCTTGCACCCGCTGCCACGGGCGCTGACGGGGCCCCTGCTAAGGTCAACGCGGCGGTTTTTGGGCCGCATGCAATACCTTCGGTGCCGGTTCCTTTCTCAGCCACCGCCATGAAAAAACACTTTCACTCCCTCGGCGACTGGCGCCGCAACGTGCTGCTGGTGGCCGCCGCCGGCAGCCTTGGCCTCAGCTTGCCCGCCTGCTCGGGCGATGACGGCCGCCGCGCCGACAACAACGGCGCCGACGGCAGTTGGAGCGGTCAAACTTATAGCCAGGGCGTCGTCACGGAAATGACCGAGGTGCAGCCCGGCGAGTGGAAAATCACCGCCGAGCGCCCCGCTGGCAAGGAGGAGGTAGCCGCCGTGCTGCACCACTTCGACGGCAAGGTGGACACGCTTCAGGGCCAAGCCCTGCAACGCCAGATGCAGGACTACAGCCGCCAGAACCCCGAGAACCGCGCCCAAAGCTCGGGCCTGATGAACGTGTTGATGTGGAGCGGCATCGGCTACATGGCCGGCCGCTACACCACGCCCAACCCCGGCTACTACGCCAACCCCGGCCTGCTCCAGCAAAACCAGGGCTGGCGTGCCAACGTGGCCCGTGAGCGGCAGGACCAGGGCCGCGGCTTTTTCGGCCGCGGCTTCGGCGGGGGCCGCACCTCGGCCAACGCCGGCATTCGCGAAAGCGGCTCGACGGTGCGTGCCTCGCCGCGGCCCAGCTTCCGTAGCAGCGCCCCAGCCGGCCGCAGCAGCAGCTTCGGCAGCCGTGGCGGCTTCCGCGGGTTTGGGGGGTGATGCCGCTGGGGCCCCTGGTTTAGACGCAGTTAATTAATAGAACGTTATGCAAAGCGCAGCGAAGCATTACGTTCTATTATGATGATAATACGCTCAACCAAAAATGATTAATCTCCTTTCCCTCACCGGCGATGTATCGCCCGCCGTGCGCGCCCTGGGCTGGGATTGGGCCCTGGAAGATGCCTGCCAGCACTACGTAGCCCGCGAAGCCGTGCAGCTTGCCGAGGCCGACGCCGACACGCTGCTCCAGGCCGCCGACACGCTGTACGACATGCTGGTGGCCGCGATTCCCGACCCTATTCCCGACGCTTTTTTGCAGCAGCTGGCCATCGCGCCCAACCTATGGGAGGCCGTGCGCCATTCCTGGAACGACGAGCGCCACTGGCACCTCTACGGCCGCTTCGACCTGGCCCTGACCGCTGAGGGCCCCAAGCTGCTAGAGTTTAACGCCGACACGGCCACCGGCCTGCCCGAAGCCGCGGTAGTGCAGTGGGCCAGCCTGGTGGCCGCCGGCCAGTCGGGCGACGACCGCCAAGCCAACGGCCTGTTCGAGGGCCTCGAAGACCAGTTCCGCCACTGGCGCGCCCTCAACAACGACCGCCAGGCCACCCTGCTGCTCGTGCACCTGCCCGGCAGCGCCGAGGACGAGGCCAACTGCGGCGTGCTGGCCGAAGCCGCCCGCACCGCGGGCTTCGCCGATACCTATGTGTGCTCAGTTGACGATATGAAGGTATCAGTGGATGGCGCTGACCGCGGCGTGTGGGCCGAAACCGTGCCCGGGCAGTGGCAGCGGTTCGACTTCCTATTTAAGCTCGTGCCCTGGGAAATTCTGGCCGATGAAGAGCCGGCCCTCACCACCGACCTTACCCACCTGTTGCTCACCCGCGACGTCGTTATTGCCAACCCCGCCTACGCGCTGCTGTTCCAGAGCAAGGCCTTGCTGGCGCGCCTCTGGGAAGTATTTCCCCACCACCCGCTGCTGCTCGAAGCCAGCCTGGGGCCCCTATCCGGCCACCACGTGCGCAAGCCACTGCTGGGCCGCGAAGGCCAAAACGTAACCGAAGTGGGCCCCGCCGGCCGCCCCGCCGCCGAAGTGCCCGGCGAATTTGGCAACCAGCCCATGCTCTACCAACGCTGGGCCGAGCTGCCCAACGATGCCCAGGGCCGCCGCTACCAGGCCGGCGTATTCTGGGCCGGCGAGGCCTGCGCCATCGGATTCCGGCGCGACGCAGGCCTGATTACCAACCTATCGGAGTTCGTGCCGCACTTGCTTGTCTGAACCGCAGATTAAGTGGATTTAACGGATAAGAACGGATTCCTTGGGGCCCTACTTTGATGCCTTCTTTATGATTTTCTAGTTGCTATTTGCGTCTATATTTGATTTTTTGTTTGGTCCATTTACTATTTTATTCTACTTGTTATCGATGGAAAAGGCTACTGTTAAATTAGAGGATTATAAGGAGTTGACGGGTAAGGTGATTGGCTGCGCCATGCGGGTGCATCGCGTGTTAGGTACGGGTTTTCAAGAGGTTGTTTATCAGCGGGCGCTGTCTGTGGAGTTGGCTCAGGGCGGTATCAATGCCCAGCGCGAGTTGGAAATGCCGATCTACTACCGGCAACAAGAAGTCGGCTCGCGCCGCGTTGATTTCCTGATTGAAGAAACCGTTTTGCTGGAGCTGAAAGCGCTACACGAACTCACGCCCACCCACCACGCCCAAATTATCAACTACCTCGAAGCCTACCGCCTGCCCATCGGCCTGCTCATCAACTTTGGGGCCCCCTCCCTCCAATACAAGCGCTTCGTAAAAACCCACCCCGTCTACTGATTCCTAAGCAAACGAATTGCAAAGCATAGACCCATAAAAGCAGAAAACGGATAAGAACGACCCCTAAAGAATCCGTTCTTATCCGTTAAATCTGCATAATCTGCGGTCAAGAATCCGTTCTTATCCGCTAAATCCACTTAATCTGCGGTTCAGACCTTCAACTGGCAGATTACGGTTTCGCCACCTTTTACTTTCTGGCCTAGCTCCACCTTTACATCAGCGTCGATGGGCACGAACAGGTCCACGCGTGAGCCGAACTTGATGAAGCCGAACTCCTCGCCCTGGTTCACCTCGTCGCCCTCGTTCACGTACCACACAATGCGGCGAGCCATGGCCCCCGCAATCTGCCGGAAGAGCACCAGGGGCCCCGCGTCGCTTTCCACCACCACGGTGGTGCGCTCGTTTTGGGTGCTGCTTTTGGGGTGCCAGGCCACCAAGTAGTTGCCGGGATGGTACTTGAAGTACTTCACCATGCCCGAAATCGGGTTGCGCGTCACGTGTACATTGATGGGCGACATGAACACGCTGATCTGCTTGCGCATATCATCGAAATACTCGGGCTCGTACACGTCCTCAATCACCACCACCTTGCCGTCGGCCGGGGCCAGCAGCAGGTCTTCGTGGGTGAAAAGGTGGCGGAACGGGCTGCGGAAAAACTGAAGCAGCGCCAAAAACGCCACCACCGAAACCCCGGCGAAAATGCGGTTGAAGAGCACCGCCCCTCGGTTGAACTGGTAGAGGGCCAAATTCAGGGCCAGCAGCACCAAAATGGTTACGAACAGGATGCGGCGGCCTTCTTTGTGTACTTTCATAAATCGCTGATTTTGACTGATTAACCGGGGTTCCGCTGATTCCAGCGGGGCTGACCAGTACAAAAAATAGAGCGGCTGGGAATGGCAGCCGGGACAAATTACGGTTAGAAACAGAAAAAGCACGGACCAAGCGGCCCGTGCCTTTCCTTACAACGAAAAACAATCAATTACAGCTCGCGGAACAGCAACTAATAAAATTGACCGATAAATCAGTGAAATTACGGTTAATCAGTCAAAATCAGCGATTTAGAAACCGCCGCGGAACTTGTAGGTCTGGGCCACCTTATCAATGGCCACCACGTAGGCCGCGATGCGCAGCGAGATGTTGTATTTCAGGCTGGTTTGGTACACTTTCTCAAAGGCGTCGGTCATGATGCGGTCGGCGCGTTCGGTCACCATCTGCTCGGTCCACTTGAAGCCCTGCTTGTTCTGTACCCATTCGAAGTAGCTCACCGTCACACCGCCCGAGTTGGCCAGAATGTCGGGTACCACCGAAATACCTTTTTCGTAAATGATGGGGTCGGCCGAGGCCGAAGTAGGGCCGTTGGCGCCCTCCACGATCAGCTTGGCCTGGATCTGGCCGGCGTTGTGCTCCGTGATAACGTTCTCGATGGCGGCGGGCACCAGCACGTCCACGGGCGCGGTCAGCAACTCCTCGGCGTCCATCGACACGGCTCCCGCGAAGCCTTCGAGGCGGCCGCCGTGGGCATTTTTGTAGGCAATGGCCTCGTCGATGTTGATGCCGTCGGCATTCCAGTAAGCACCCGAAATATCCGACACAGCCTTGATTTTCAAGCCTTTGTCAAACATCAGCTTGGCCGTCCACGAGCCCACGTTGCCGAAGCCCTGAATGGCCACCGAGGTATCCTCGATTTCCATGCCCAGCTTGGCCATTGCGGCCAGGCACGACACCATTACGCCGCGGCCGGTAGCCTCGGTGCGGCCCAGCGAACCGCCCAGCACCAGGGGTTTGCCCGTCACAACGGCCGGGGAGGTCATGCCCACGGTCTTGGAGAATTCATCCATCAGCCAGGCCATTTCGCGGGGCCCCGTGCCCATGTCGGGGGCCGGAATGTCGCGGTCGGGGCCAAACACGTCCTTGAGGGCCAGCGTGTAGCCGCGGGTCATGCGCTCAATCTCGCCGGCGCTCATCGTGGTCGGGTCGCAGATGATGCCACCCTTGGCCCCGCCGTAGGGAATGTCCACCACGGCGCACTTCCAGGTCATCCAAGCCGCCAGGGCCTTTACCTCGTCGAGGTACACGTTTTTATCGTACCGGATGCCACCTTTCGAGGGCCCCAGGATAGTGTTGTGAATCACGCGGTAGCCCTCAAACACGCGCACCTTGCCGTTGTCCATCGTCACGGGGATGTGCACGATGACCTGCTTGTCCGCGGCTTTGAGCACGTTGTAGGTTTCCTCGTCGAGGCCGAGGATATCGGCGGCGACGTTGAAACGGGACATCATCGATTCCAGCGGGTTTTCGCGGTCGGTGAGCGGGGCAGGTTCTTTATAAACGGTGTGGGCAGCCATGGTTGATAATGAGGTTAATGGGAGTTGTTAGGTGGGATAAAGCAAATACGTTTTAGCGGCGCAAAGGTATTGATTTTGCCCCGTTATACGAACAATTGTTAGTTTTGTATTCTTTGCCGCCGCTCCGCAATTATCCCGCCAGCAATTGTAGCAGCACCAGCACCGGCAGCACCAACAGGAAGGCGTCGAAGCGGTCGAGCAACCCGCCGTGGCCGGGCAAAAACGTGCCCGAGTCCTTCACCCCCGCGCTGCGCTTAAGCATCGACTCGGCCAGGTCACCCAGGGGCCCAAACACCGCCACCACGCCCGCCGCTACCAGCCGGTGCGTCAGCGGAATATCCGGCACAAACTGCCCGAACGCCCAGCCCGTGGCCAGCGCCAGCAAAGCCCCGCCGGCCCAGCCCTCCCACGTTTTGCCCGGCGAAATGCTAGGCGCCAGCTTGTGCTTGCCAAAGTTTTTGCCGGCGATGTACGCCCCGGTATCGGCCGCCCACACGAGGATGATGAGGCAGAAAACGTGGTGCGGGTCGTAATGCCGGATGCCGTGTAGAAGCGGTTGTGCAAAGGCCAGAAATTGCAGCAAAGCCATCGGCAAACTGACGTATAGGAGGCCCCAAAACGTCATTGCAGCGTTGCCAAACGGGTTATCGTGTTTTGGCCATTGCCGCATTTCACGTAGCAAGAGCAAGACCATCACGACAAATGCCAAACACCCAATTGCAGTGAGTGCTCCAGCTGCGAGCCAGTTTGAGAATATGATTTGATGCTCAAGTGTCGCCCCATCTCCAACCCGAACGTCCACGCCCCCTATCACAAGCGTCGTATTGTTGGCTGAGGCGTGCCAATAATGGGGTAGCGCTAGCCAAGCGTGAACGATTGCGAACAAGACAACGCTTGCCACAATGCCAATCCACTTGGCTGGCGCGTATCCGGCAGCCCGCGTAATCCGGTAGAACTCCTTGAGCATCACCGCCTGCACCGCCGCGAAGAACAGCCCGAATGAAATAGGGCCCCCGTAGGTGCAGCCGATGAGCAGCGCCGCCGCGATGGTGCCCCAGATGACGCGCAGGCGCAGGTTGCTGGGGGCGCGCTTGGTGGCGGGGGGCAGGGCGTCGGCGGGGGGCAGGTCGGGGTTCAACAGCAGGAGTGAAAGAAGGGCGGGGGAGAGGACGCCAAATTACGGCATGGGTTGGCCCGGGCCCACGGCCACGCCCTGGCGGCTGACGGTGCGCATCGCGCGCGGGGCCCCCATGCGCTGGCGCAGGCCCCACAGCAGCCCGCCCGCCAGCACGGCCGAGACCAGGGCCAGCGGCCAGGGCAGGGCGTCGGTGCTATCCGGGTCGAAGGCCGTGTTCCAGCCAAAGGCCCCGCGCTGCACCAGGTACAGCAGCACCAGCTGGAAGGCGTTGTTGGTAAAGTGCGCGGCCATGGGCACCAGGATGTTGCCACTCCACTCGTATAAGTAGCCCAGCACGAGCCCCAGCACGAAGCGCGGCACAAACCCAAAAAACTGGAAGTGGATGGCGCTGAAAATGGCCGCCGCCGCCCACACGCCCGCGTGCCGCGAGCCAAACCAGCGCACCAGGTTCTGCTGCATCACGCCCCGGAACACCAGTTCCTCGGCCACGGCCGGCACCACGGCAATCACCAGCACGCCCACCAGCAGCCGGCCCACGGTGCCAAACTGCGTCAGGAACTTGGTGAGGGCCCCGGCCTGGTCTTCACTGGCGCGGGCCCATACCTCAAAGCCGTGCAGGAACGCGGGGAAGTGCACGTCCGCGTTCCACGCCACCAGCACCGACATGAGCGGAATGAGCACCAAAATGAGGGCCCCTGCGGCCACTGGCCAGCCCGCGCTGCCCAGGCGGCGCGGCGCGAAGTAGCCGGCCCACGGGGCCCCTACCACGGCCGGCATGAGGGCCGCGCCGGCCCCCAGGCCCGCCAGCGAGCAGCCCTGCAAAAGCATCAGCGCGGCCCAGCCCTGGGGGCTGCCGGCAGGGTTGGCGCTGATTTGCCCGAAGGCGGCCAGCGAGTAGCCGAATACCTGCGTGATGAGCAGCAGGGCCACGAAGCTGCCCAGGCACAGGCCGGCGAAGGCCAGGCCCACCAGCACCAGGATTTGCAAAAGCGGGTGCATGGGGCGGGCGGGGAAACCTTTCATGGCGGCGGGCAAGTTCGGGAGGTCGTAAATTTACCCCAGATTTAATTTAGGCTTGCTTTAAAGCAAGCTACTAAGGACGTCATGCTGAGCGCAGCCGAAGCATGACGTCCTAACTTAATCCCCTTATTCCCGTGGTCAACATCGGTCCCAATATCCAGCTTCCTGATTTTCCGCTGCTGCTCGCGCCCATGGAGGACGTGAGCGACCCGCCCTTCCGCGCCGTGTGCAAGGCCAATGGGGCCGACCTGATGTACACCGAGTTCATCTCGTCGGAGGGCCTCATCCGGGCCGCGGCCAAGAGCCGCAAGAAGCTGGACGTGTTTGATTACGAGCGACCCATCGGCATCCAGCTTTTTGGCTCCGACGTGGAAACGATGGGCGAGTGCGCCGCCATCAGCACCGAGGCGGGCCCCGACCTCATCGACATCAACTACGGCTGCCCGGTGAAGCAGGTGGCCTGCCGCGGCGCCGGCGCGGCCCTGCTGCGCGACATTCCGAAGATGGTGGAGATGACGGCCGCCGTTATCCGCAACACCCACTTGCCGGTGACGGTGAAAACGCGCCTGGGCTGGGACGAGGGCACCAAAAACGTGGAGGACGTGGCCGAGCGCCTGCAAGACATCGGCATCGCGGCCCTCACGGTGCACGGCCGCACGCGGGTGCAGCTCTACAAGGGTGAGGCCGATTGGCGCCTGATTGCCCGCATTAAGGACAACCCGCGCATCCATATCCCCATTTTCGGCAACGGCGACATTACAACGCCCGAAAAGGCGCTGGAGTACAAAAACCGCTACGGCGTGGACGGTGTGATGGTGGGCCGCGCCAGCATCGGCTACCCCTGGATCTTCCGCGAAATCAAGCACTACGTGGCCACCGGCACCCTGCTGGCCCCGCCCACGCTGGAAGAGCGGGTGGCCATGTGCCAGATGCACTTCGACCGCAGCGTGGAGTGGAAGGGGCCCCGGGTGGGC
The DNA here is from genome assembly GCF_001816125.1 of Hymenobacter coccineus. Classification (GTDB taxonomy): domain Bacteria; phylum Bacteroidota; class Bacteroidia; order Cytophagales; family Hymenobacteraceae; genus Hymenobacter; species Hymenobacter coccineus. The sequence goes on from NZ_MDZA01000415.1 coordinate 39,354, forward strand.
ATCTTTGAAATGCGCCGCCACTACGCCCACTACTTCCGCGGCCTGGAGGGCGCCAAGGCCTGGCGCACCCGCCTCGTGGACGCCGAAACGCCCGAGGCGGTGTACGAAATCATGGCCGAAATTGCCCGCAGCGAGGCCGTGCTGGTGGGGTAGGGCCCCGGGCCGGGCTGCTGGCTTTTCCGCCAGCTGCCCGATAATCGCTGAAAAACACACCTGGGGGCCCTGATCTTTGGCTACGATTAGCGGGCTGCCGGCGAAAAAGCCGGCACCGCGCCCGCCCATTGCCGCCGCCCAACGGCCAATTCAACCCCCTGAATGATTACGATTTACGACCAGAAATCCCGCGTGAAGATATTGGTGGCCGTGGGGGCCCTGCTCATCGGGGCGGCCACGGTGGTGTACACCAACATCTTGGTGCGGCAGGTGGCCCGGCGCGAGCAAGAGCAGATTGAGCTGTATGCCAAGGCCCAGCGCTACATCGTGAACTCGGAAGAGGAGAGTGGCCTCATCTTCGTGCAGGAGCAGATTATCAACGTCAACAAGACGATTCCCATCATCTTCACCAACGACGCGGGCGTCATCGGTGGGGCCCGCAACGTGGACATTCCGCGCCACCTGGCCCCCGCCGATTCGGTGGCGCGCCTGCACCGCGAGCTGGCCCTGATGAAGGAGCGCCACCCGCCCATTGTGGTGGAGTACGCCGCCGGGGCCCGCGACTACATCTACTACAACGACTCGCACCTGCTGGCTCAGCTGCGCACCTACCCGCTGGTGCAGCTCGGCGTCATCACCTCGCTGGCCGTGATGGCCTACTTCGCCTTCAGCTACTCGAAGCGCTCGGAGCAAAACCGCGTGTGGGTGGGCCTGGCCAAGGAAACGGCCCACCAGCTGGGCACGCCGCTCAGCAGCCTGGTGGGCTGGCAGAGCTACCTGCGCGAGTCGGCGCGCTTCGCCAACGAGCCCATTGTGGAGGAGCTGGGCAAGGACATCCGGCGGCTGGAAATCATCACCGAGCGGTTTTCCAACATCGGCTCAGTGCCGGTGCTCAACGACGAAAACTTGCTGCAAGTGACGCGCAACGCCATCGATTACCTCCAGAGCCGGGTGTCGAAAAAGGTGAAGTTCACCATCGAAACCGACCTGCCACTCGACACGCCGGCCCGCGTGAACGTGCCGCTGTTTGACTGGGTGGTGGAGAACATTTGCAAGAACGCCGTGGACGCCATGGAGGGCCGCGGGGCCATCACGCTGCACCTGCGCCGCGTGCGGGTGCGCCGCAGCTGGTACCGCCGCGCCGCGCCCGGCCGCCAAGTGGCCGTCGACATCACCGACACGGGCAAGGGCATTCCCAAAAACAAGCTCGAAAGCGTGTTCCTGCCCGGCTTCACCACCAAGCGCCGGGGCTGGGGGCTGGGCCTGGCCCTGGCCAAGCGCATCATCGAGAACTACCACGAAGGCAAGCTCTTTGTGAAGTGGAGCGAGCTGGGCCGCGGCACCACGTTCCGCATCGTGCTGAACCAGTGAGTATTAACCAGCGATAATAAGTAAAATAGCGGGAGAAATTCGGCCGCCGCCGCGGCCCGGGCACCGCGTGCCTGCCGGGCGGTGCTGCGGCCGGGCGCAACGCGTTTCCAAGATTGGGGCCCGGCGAAGTAGGATCCGGGCAAACGCTCCGAGGGGCAAGTTATTGCGGTAATTGTGGAGCTTATCAAGAAAATGAATAACTATTCCGAGATGTCAGCGTAAGCGGGGCCAGTTCATCGGACTTCCCTTTCGAAGTGGATTTTTTCATTAGCAAACCCCTGACGTTTGCACATACTGTTCATTATGAATCCTGATTATCCCACCCAATTGGCCCCGGCCTACGCCGCGCCGCACAAGCGCATTTCCTGGGGCGCCGTGTTTGCTGGCGCGCTGCTGGCCCTCGTTACCCAACTGGGCCTCGGCCTGCTCGGGGCCGGCATTGGCCTGAGCACTGTGGACCCCATGCAGGAGCAAAACCCGGTGAGTGGCCTCGGCACGGGCGCCATCATCTGGTACGGTCTCAGCACGCTGGTGGCCCTGTACGTGGGCGGCATGGTGGCCGGCCGCCTGGCCGGGGCCCCGCGCCGCGTGGATGGCTTGTTGCACGGCCTGCTGAGCTGGGGCCTAGTGACGCTGTTTACCTTCTACCTGCTCACCACGGCCGTGGGCGGCATTATCAGCGGCGTGGGCGGCGTGGCTGGCCGGGCCCTCACCGCTGCCGGTAGCGGCATTGCCGCCGTGGCCCCCGGTGCCGGCGACGCCATCAAGGGCGAGCTGAAAGAGCAGGGCATCGACCTGAACGACGTGAAGCGCGAAGCCCGCTTGCTGCTGAACCAGACCGGCAAGGCTGACCTCCAGCCCGGGGCCCTCGAAGGCCAGGCCCGCGCCGCCGGCCGCACCGCCAAAGCCGAAGCCGAGCAAAGCGCTGCCAACCCCCAGGATGCCGGTAACAACTTCGATCAACTCATCGACAACCTGACGTCGAAAGCCGACAACATTGGCAACGCCGCCGACCGTGACGCCGCCGTGAACGTGGTGATGAAGCGCACCGGCAAGACCCGCGCCGAGTCGGAGCAGGTTGTAGATAACTGGATTAGCACCGCCAAGCAGGCCCAGGCCAAGCTGAAAGAAACCAAGGACGCCGCCGCCCGCAAGGCCCGCGAGGCCGGCGACGCCGCCGCCTCGGGCTTGTCGAAGGCCGCCATCTTCGCCTTCATCGGCATGGTGCTGGGGGCCGCGGCCGCCGGCTTCGGTGGCCGCCAGGCCACGCCCGACGAGCGCCTGGTTGTTCGCGCGTAACTACCTAAAGTTGAACGGCCTCTTCGGCTCGGAGAGGCCGTTTTTTTACGCCCTCTTTGTTGGCTTTCGACTGCTTTCTCTTTTCATCTTATTCTTTTTCCCCACCCATTTTCTCGTGGCTACTTTTTTGCTTTTGCGGCTCTCGAGCCCCTGCTTGTTCGCCGCGCTGCTCGGGGCTGGGCTATGTGTCAGCAGCTGCGCCGGCCTCAACCAACAAAAGGAGGAGGGCCAGAACTTCAAGGAGTGCGAGTTCAAGCTGCAATCCATCGAGCAGGCCACGCTTGGCGGTGTGGACGTGACCAACGTGCGCTCGGCCGCTGACCTGAGCGGGGGCGACCGCGCCCGCATCGTGGCCGCCTACGCTACCGGTTCGTTGCCCCTGAATATGCGCGTGAACTTGCAAGTGACAAATCCTAACAACGACGTAGCGGCCCTCAATACATTGGAATACAAGGTTTTGCTAGACGGTAACGAGGTGGCCACCGGCGCCACCACCCAGCGCATTGAGGTGGGCCCCAACAGCACGGCCATCGCCACGGTGCCCGTGAACGCTGACGTGCGCAAGGCCATTGCCGACGGCGGCCTGGAGTCGGTGGGCAACTTCGCCCTCGGCCTCGCCGACCGCAACCGCCAGCCCACCCGCGTGACGATTGCCATTCGCCCAACCGTCAAAATCCTCGGCACCACCGTCAAGCGCCCCGGCTACATCACCGTTGAAAAAGATGTGACGGCTCGCCAGCTCATCAACGAGCGCACCACCCGCCCCGATTCGCTGGGGGCCCCACGCCCATAAGGTAATTTAACAGTTAGCGGTGGTTTAAAACGGAGTGGTCCGGCGACTTTTTCAGTCGTCGGACCACTCTTGCGATTGCTCGAAGCCGCTGTTTCGTAGTGAGAGTGGCCCAACGAAGCCCTTCGGGCAATTTGCTGGACCACCTCGTTTCAGACCACCGCCTACACAGTTGTCCATCAACAGTTAACAGCCGTTCTGCTGGCCAATTAGGGCCCCAGAACGGCTGTTAACTGTTGATGGACAGCTGGTAAATGACCTATCGGTTCGTGATTTCCACGTAGGCGTTGCCCGTCACGGGTTGGCCGTTGTGGGTGCCGGTTACGCGGCACATGCCCTCCCAGTAGTACATGGTGAAAGCGTGGAAGAAGCGCAGGGCCAGCTCCTGGTTGGGCACCAGGGGCTCCACCGTCAGGTCGTAGCCCTGGCCGGGCACCTGCACGCGCCACTTGGCGGGGTACTTCTTCTTCGATTTCGGGCTGGTCCAGTACGTGAGGGGCGTGAGCTGAAAGTCGGGCCCTGAGAGGTGCAGGTTGCGGCCCCCGTCGGCGCTGAAGGTGCCGTTGTTGAGGTTTTCGCCGGTTGCGCGGTTGCGCAGCGTGTTCAGCATAAGCTCCTCGCGGGGCTGGTCGAGCTGGATGCTGAGCCAGTCCCAGCCAATGTCCTTGCTCACGATGGCCGTGCAATTCCACTGCCGGTCGTACCACAGCTCGCCCGTTACCTGGTGGGTTTTGCCGCCCACCACAAGGGTGCCGGTGGTGGCCAGGCGCGGGTAGGAATAGTAGCCGGCCGTGATGCCGCCGCCGTAGTTCTCGTAGCCCGTGCCGCCGCCGTGCAGCACCGCGGGCCGGGTGGGCACCGTGCTCAGGTTGATGGCGTAGCCCGCGTTTTGTTTGCCCGTGAAGGCTGCTTGTAGCTGGTACTTGCCCTCCTGCCCGTCAAATTTCCAGACCTCGTTCCCTTTGTGCTCGCGCAGGCGCACGGGCAGCGAGTCGGTGAGCAGGCGCGGCATCTTGCCCAGCTTGTAGTCGTAGCGGAACTGCTGGCCTTCGGGGTCGGTCAGGGCCACGTTCACCATCTGGTAGTCGTCCTTGCCGTCCTTCAGGTTGAAGTGGAAAAACACGTACTCGATGCCAAATTGCTCGCCCGTAGCCTGATCGGTGAGATGACCGGTGAGGTACCACCACTCCAGCGAGTTTTTGGGGTGCACGGCCTCCTCGCGGGGCAGCTCGGCGCGGGTGGCGGTGGGGTTGAAGCGGGTAGTAGGGACGGGCTTAAAGGTGGAACACGCGGAAACCAGCAGCAAACCCAGGGCAAAAGGCAGAAATTTCATACCCCTGGAAAAGGCTTTTGGGGCCCGAAAAGTTTGCCCGAAACCGCCTGTTTAGCTCTGGCGAAATGCTTGGGTGAGCCAGTATTTGCTCCAATAGTAAAAGCGGCGCGGGTGCCAGGGCCAGGGTCTGTGCGAGTAATCGCCTACGACGACAATTCCTCCGAGTGCTTGTTGGTCGGGTCGTAATACAACTTCGACCGGCTCCGTAAACGAGCTGAGTGCCAGCTCTTGCCGGGCATACCCAACCCAGCTAAACCCGATGATGCACTTGCTTTTGCGAATCAACGAATCTGGAAGTTCCAAGCGGAAGTGGCCGGTGGCGTCTGTGCTGGTGCCAAACGTGGTGCCCATGAGTATCACGGAGACGCCCGGGGCCCCCTCGTGCGTAGCCGAGTCGGTCACGACACCACTTATTACGTGAGTGTATTTCGACGGCCCAGTGGTAGCTGGTACCGTCGCTGGGGCCCGCAGTGGCCGCAGCTCCGTGGGCACCTGCGCCCTGGCCACCGTCCCCACGCCTTCCCGCAGCCCCCACACCGCTACGGCGGCGGCCAGCCAGGCCCGCCAGCGGCTAGGGGCCCCTACGGCCAGCGGCTGCAAGGGCCGGCCCAGCTGCCCCGCCGCGAACCGGCCGCAGGTGTTGCCCGTGGCCTGCTTTAGCATGGCCAGAATCTCGCCGTTGGTTTTCTGGGTGAAGTCCACCACCGTTTGCTGGCAGGCGGCGCAGTGGCGGCCGGGGCCCCGGGGCGTCATGGCGGCCCAGCTCTCGGCGCAGGGCTGCGGGATGTGAACGGTAGTGCGGCGAGCTGCCATAGGACGAAAGTTAAAGTAGCTTTCTCCACTGATGCCGAGCCCTATCCAATTCCACACGGGGGCCCAACAATTACCCAATAGCTTGCCCGGCCATCCTTACAAAACCTTGTACCTTAGGCAGCGTTGAACCGGTGTTGCCCACGCCCTTGCCCCTGCTCATTATGGCTCCTTCTTTCCGCATTGCGGCGCTTGCGCTGTTGCTCACGCCTTTCGCGGGCCATGCCCAACCGAGCGGAATAGGGCTGGAAGTGCCGGCCCCGGCGGCGCCCAGCAAGGGGCGTTTTCTGGCGGGGGCCTACGCAGCGGGCGGCTACCTGCCGCTGGCTGCCCCTGCGGCCTACGGCTACGGGGTGCAGCCCTACCTGCGCTACCAGCTGGGCACGAGTGCCACCGGCCGGCCGCGGCCTTTTGTGCAGTATACCTTTGCCCCGTACCGGCTGCCAGCCTACGGCGCCGGGGCCCCCTACGGCCCCGAGGGCGGCGCCCTGCCGGCCAATGCCGGCTTCGCGCCCCTGGCCCTGCGCAATGGGCCGTATAACCCAAATTATAACGGGTATAATGGCTACGGCGGTGGCACCGGCACCCTATCAGTGGGCGTGCCGGTGCGGATTGGCAGCGGCTCGGCCGTGCTGAGCGTGGGCGGCAGCGTAGGCAGCAGCCTGACGCGCGGCCTACTGCGCTGAAGCGGCGGTGGGGCCCTGGTGGGCCACCAGCCGCCCCGAGGCCCTGCCTCTTGCCCCGCAAACCCGCTCCGCTTGCCGCCCCTGCGTTTCGACCGATCCTTTATTTTGCCGCAAAACCAGCGCGGCCATCGCGGGGGCCCCGCCGCGTGGGGGCCGTCCGCGCGCACGGCCGGGATTTACGCATTTTCGGCGGTGCGCTTCGCTTAGCTCGCGGCCACCACTTCGGCCAGCACCGTGGCTTGCGCCCCGTTCGGCAAGCTGGCCTCCTCTTGCCCGGGGGGCGCGGCCGGCGCGTCGCCGTGGGGGGCAGTGGTGGCGCCGGCCACCGGCGGGCGCCGATTTTTCATTTTCAAAAAGGGGCGCTCCCAATAGGTGAAGCTCAGCCAAGCCAGGCTACCGCTCAGCAGCAGGCCAACAGCTGCGCGCACGAGGGTATTGAGCAGCGTAGGCGGCAAATGCAAGTGCTCGGAAGCAAAAACCAGCCAGTCGAGCACGATGGGGTGCAGGCAGTAAAACCCGTACGTGAAGGTACCCCAGTAGGTGAGCCAGCGGCTGTTTTTGATCTTAAACCAGGAGTGCGTCGCGTAATTCTGCTCCACAATGACGAGCACAAACAGGGCCGACCGTGTGATGCGCTGCACGGCCACGGCCCCCGGAGTGACGGGCAGCACCCTTTGCGCCGCAATCAGGACCAGCACCGCCACGTACAGGCCGGCCACCGTCCAGCGCGACCAGCCGGCGATGTGCTGCCGCAGCGCTGGGAACGAGAAGCAGGCCCACGCCGCCGCGCCGCCCATCGCCATGTCGGACATGACGGCCAGGGAATGCCGGTAAATCAGCGCTTCGTTGGCGTAGTGCTGGTAGCGGAACGCGAGGCAGACCGCAATGACCAACAAAAAGGCCCCGGGCCGCCACCGCCGAAACAAGAACATGAGCAACACCGGCCACACCAGGTAGAATTGCTCCTCGATGGCTACCGACCACAGCACCGCCAGCCCGCTCGACGTAGGCTGCCCGCCCCGCCACACCGTGTCCAGGTTGCCCAAAAAGGCCAGGTGCAGGGCCAAGCCGGCGGTTTCGTGGTAAGGCACGCGCAACAGGTGCATCAGCAGCGGCGCCACCAGGAAACCGTAGGCCACGCACGCATAGAACAGCGGCCAGATTCGCAGTACGCGGCGGCGGTAAAAGGCGCGCAAGTCAACGCTCTGGTGCTGCTGCTCTTCCTCCAGCAGCAAGTAGGTGATTAAAAAGCCGGAGAGGACGTAAAAAAAGTTGACGCCCAACGCGCCCAGCACCAAAACGGAAAAGGCCCGGGGGATAACCGTGTGTTGGGGCCCGATGGTAATGAAGGCATGAAACCCGAAAACGGCCAAGCATGCCAGTGTACGGAGACCGTCGAGGTTTGGAAAAAATGTTTTAGGTGGGGTGGAATGCGTTGACATATTGATAGTAGGACAATCGAATAATTAGAAGGACAATTTCCATTTCCGTTGATTAATTTTTCATGAAATATTCAAAAATCACAATACTATAAATAAGGTGTTTACGAATCAATATGCTGATTATCAATATAATTTTTTCTCCTATGGCTCAGTAGCTGTGAATTAGTCAAGCTAGCCCATAGTGCAAGTGTTGGCTAGCCCTGGCCGGCCGCCGTCGGGCCTGGGGCCCAGGCGGCTGCAGAGCTGCGGCCAGCCCGTAACTTGGCCGTTTGCTATTTTGCCGCTCCAAATTTTTCTTGGCCGAATGCCCGACTCTAGTTCCCTTTTCCGCCGCAAAACCATCGCGGCCATCCTCCAAAACCCGCCCGCCGACCACGACGGGCCCGGCGGTGGCCTGGAGCGCCACCTCACCGTGCGCGACCTCACCGGGCTGGGCATTGCGGCCATCATCGGGGCCGGCATTTTCAGCACCATCGGCAAGGCCAGCCTCGACGGGGGCCCCGCCGTGTCGATGCTCTTCGTGTTCACGGCCGTGGCCTGCGCGTTCTCGGCGCTGTGCTACGCCCAGTTCGCGGCCACCATCCCGGTCAGCGGCTCGGCCTACACCTATGCCTACGCCTCGTTCGGCGAGCTGGCCGCCTGGATCATCGGCTGGGCCCTCATCATGGAGTACGCGGTGGGCAACATCGTGGTGGCCATCTCGTGGTCCGACTACTTCACGGGGCTGATGGACGGCATCGGGTGGCACATTCCGGCCTACCTCAGCACCGGGGCCCAGGGGGCCTACCAGGGCTACACCGCCGTGGTGGCCCTCATGGAAGCCCACCAGCCGCTGGCCCAGGCCACACCGGCCCAGCTCGAAGGCTACAAAATCTGGAACTCGGCCCCGGTGCTTTTCGGCGATTGGCACTTGGTGGCCGACGTGCCGGCGTTCGGCATCACAGTGCTCATTACGCTACTTGTCTACGTCGGTATCAAGGAGAGCAAGTACGCCTCTAACCTGCTGGTGGTGTTGAAGTTGATTGTGGTGGCGGTGGTCATTGCCGTGGGGGCATTCTACATCAAGCCAGCCAACTGGCACCCGTTTGCGCCCCACGGGGTGGGCGGCGTGCTCAAGGGCGTGTCGGCGGTATTTTTCGCCTACATCGGCTTCGACGCTATTTCTACAACGGCCGAGGAGTGCAAAAACCCGCAGCGCGACCTGCCCCGGGCCATGATGTACGCCCTCATCATTTGCACGGTGCTCTACGTGGTCATCACGCTGGTGCTCACCGGCATGGTGTCCTACACGGAGCTGGGCGTGGGCGACCCGCTCTCGTTCGTTTTTGCCCGGGTGGGCCTGCCGCGCCTCTCGGGCTTGGTAGCCGTGAGCGCCGTGTTTGCCATGGCCTCGGTGCTGCTGGTGTTCCAGCTGGGGCAGCCGCGCATCTGGCTTACCATGGCCCGCGACGGCCTGTTGCCCCAAGTGTTCACCCGCATCCACCCGCGCTTCCACACGCCCTCGTTCGCCACCATCGTCACGGGCATCTTCGTGGGCGTGCCGGCCCTGATCTTGAACATGGACCTGGTGGTGGACCTCACCAGCATCGGCACGCTGTTCGCCTTCGCGCTCGTCTGCGGCGGCATCCTCATCATCGACCCCTACGGCCGCTCTGAGGCCCGCTTCACGGTGCCGTACATCAACGGCAAGTGGCTGGTAATGATTATTCTGATTATCGGTGGGGCCCTATTGTGGCGCTACAACCAGGATGAGGTACGCACCTTCGCTCACATGGCCAGCTTCGGCGAGGGCTACGAGGGCTTCCGCCACCAAATCCCAATGCTCGTGTTCCTGCTGTTTTGCGGGGGCCTGGCCGTGCTGTCGTTCCAGAAAAGCCTCTCGCTGCTGCCCACCCTGGGCCTGCTCATCAACCTCTATCTGATGACGCAGCTCGGCATCAGCAACTGGGTGCTGTTCTTCGCTTGGCTGCTGATTGGGCTGGTGGTGTACTTCGGCTACGGCCACAAGCACTCGCGGCTGGGGCAAGCCGGGGCCCCAGTGGCCTCCTAGCCCCCATGCTGCCGCCCGGCGAAACCGCCCTGCTCACCCTGCGCCTGCACGGCACTATTCTGGCCGCCGCCGCCCGCGGGCTAGCCGCCGCGCGGGCCCAGCCGGCTGCCGACCACCACCGGGCCCAGAAGCAGTTCTTCGCCCGGTTCGATGCCGTGCTCGACCAGGGCCCCTGCGGCCCGCGCTACTTCGAAAGTGAGCCGGTAGCCGAAGCGCTGGCCGGCGAAATCCTGATGCTGGCGGAAACCGGCTTCGTTGTGCACGGCTTCGCCATACTGCCCAACCACGCGCACCTGGTACTGCACCTGCCGGCCCGCAGCGGCCTGTCGTTCGCCAAAGCCCTGGATTTGCTGCACCTGCGCACCGCCGCCGCCTGCCGCCGCTTGGTGCGCCCCAAGCTGCCACCCGAAGCTGAGTTCTGGCAAGCCGGCTGGCTCGAAGTCCCGCTGCTCACCACCACCGAGCTAACTGGGGCCCTGGCCTACGTGCGCGGCAATGCCCGGGCCGCGGGCCAACCGGCGCGTTTCCAGGCGTGGCCCTATGTGAGTGAGTGAGGTGGTGAATCGGTGAGTGAGTAAATTGGTGAATAGAGAAATTTTCATTCACTAACTCACCAATTCACTCACTCACCGATTCACCGCGCCCGGTGGATGATGAACACGCCGGCCAGGATAATGGCCATGCCCGCCGCGTGCCACAGGTTGAAGGCCTCGCCGTCGAGGGCCCCCAGGCCCAGCGCCACGATGGGGATGAGGTAGGTGCTGGACGAGGCAAATAGCGCCGTGGACTGCTGGAGGAGCTTATTGAACAGCACCATGGCTACCGCCGTGCTCATGGTGGCCAGCAGCGCAATGTAGCCAAACGCCGCCCAGGCCCCCGGCACCACCGCCAGCTTATGCACAAAACTGGTACCCAATAGTAAGTAAGCCAGCGCCGGGCCCCCAATGAGTAGCAGGAGCATGGCCGTGACCGTGAGAGGCGTTAGGCCGCTTAATTTATATTTTATCACGTTTACGCTCAGGCCGTAGCCGGCAGTAGCCGCCACAATGTAGAGGCCGTACCAGGCGTTGCCCGCGCTGGTGGTAGTGGTGGCCGCGCCGGCCCCGCCCAGGCCCATCAGCACCACCGTGCCCACTAGGCCTAGGCCCACGCCCAGCGTGCGGGCCCCCGTAAGGCGCTGCCCAAACAGCAGGGCCCCCGCGAGCAGCGCAAATACCGCCGTGAGGGCATTGAGCACGCCGGCCAGCCCAGAGGCCAGCCGCGTTTCGGCGTAGGCAAACAGAAACGCAGGTAGCAGCGTACCTACTAAGCCGCTCAATGCCAACCACTTGAAGCGAGTGCGCTCGACGCGCCCCACTTGGCGCAGGGCAAAGGGCAGCAACAGTAATGCTGCCACGCTCACGCGGCAGGCCCCCAGCTCCAGGGCCGAAAACACCACTAGCCCCTTCTTCATCAGGATGAACGACGTGCCCCAAATGGCAGCCAGTACCAGCAGCAAGCCCCAGGCCGCGGCGGGCGTGGGCGCGGGCGCTGCGGCCTGGGGCCCCAAGGGTGTTTGGGGGGTGACGGCCACGGCGGGGGGCGCAAGAATGGATCGGGCTGCCGGTGGGGTGGGTATGGGCATAGTGCAAATGTACGGCGACCGTTCAACCAGAAAATCCGGCGGCTCTTTTGGTAAATAAATGCGTTGCCGGTTCCGAACCGTATCTCTAATTAAGCTGTTTTAATCTTCGTCAATCCAGCCGTAATTTTGTGGCCCGGTCTCCTCCCGGTTTGCTTATGTCCCACCCGTTTAAGGCCGTTAGCCTCTCGTTCAAAAAAGCCCCCCTCGCCATCCGCGAGCTGCTGGCCTTGGACGAAGCCGCTTGTCGCCGTTTTCTGAATGCGCTGCGCAACGAATTGGGTCTGTCCGACCTGCTCGTGCTCAGCACCTGCAACCGCACCGAAGTATACTACGCGGCCGACGACGACCGCAGCCGCGAAATCATCCTCGCGCTGGGGGCCCTAAAAGGCCGCCCCGACGTGAGTAACTTCCTGCCGTATTTCGACTTGCTGACCGTGGCCGACGATGCCGTGCAGCACTTGTTCGACGTGGCCATGGGCCTCGATGCGCAGGTGGTGGGCGACTTGCAAATCAGCAACCAGGTGAAAATGGCCTACCAGTGGGCCGCTGACGCCGACGCTGCGGGCCCTTTCCTGCACCGCTTGCTGCACACCATTTTCTTTACCAACAAGCGGGTGCAAACCGAAACGCGCTTCCGCGACGGAGCCGCGTCGATGAGCTACGCCACTGTGGAACTGGCCGAGGAGCTGACCGCCGACGTAGCCAACCCCCGCGTGCTGGTGGTGGGCCTCGGTGAAATTGGGGCCGATGTGTGCCGCCACCTGGCTGGCAGCAAGGCCTTCGCCGGCGTCACGCTCTGCAACCGCACCCGCAGCAAGGCCGATGCATTGGCCGAAGAGTGCGGCGGCCTGAAAGTGGTCAACTTCGAGGACTTGACCGGGGCCCTGCGCGACGCCGACGTCATCATCTCGTCCATCAACCGCAGCGAGCCGTTCTTTACCCCCGAGCTGGTGCAGCACCTCGACGTGCTGAGCTTCAAGTTCTTCATCGACCTGAGCGTGCCGCGCAGCATTGCCCCCGACGTGGAGCTGGTGCCCGGCGTGCTGGTCTACAACGTCGACGCCATCCAGAGCAAAGCTTCCGCCGCCCTGGAAACCCGCTTGGCCGCCGTGCCCCAGGTGCGCGCCATCATCGCCGAGAGCATCGCTGGCATGCAGAGCTGGGCCAAAGAAATGATGGTTTCGCCCATCATCCAGAAGGTGAAGGCCAGCCTGGAGCAGCTGCGCCTCGAAGAGTTGGACCGCTACCAGAAAAAAGCCACCCCCGCCGAAAGCAAGCTCCTCGACGAAGTGACCCGCTCGCTGATGCAAAAAGTGCTCAAGCAGCAGGTGCTGCACCTCAAGGCTGCCTGCCAGCGCGACGAAGCCGAGGCCGGCCAGCTAATGGAACTGCTCAGCAACTTCTTCGACCTTGAGCGCCAGCCGGTCGCTTAGCCAGCCTTCCATAAAATAATTTGTAAAACGCAAAAAGGCCGCCCGAAGGGTGGCCTTTTTGCGTGGAAAAGTGAGCGGGTAGCGCTAAACTTTGCCCGAGTAGTCTTCCAGCGTATCGATAACTTTCAGCAGTTGAGGCACGGCCAGCGAGTAGTAAATCTTGGTGCCCACTTTAGTCGATTTCAGCACGCCCCGGTCTTTGAGGGTGATGAGGTGCTGCGAAGCAATGGCCTGCGGCAGGTCCAGCGCTTGGTAGATGTCCGTGACGGACAGTTGGTTGTCTTTTCCCTTGCCTTTGCCGAGCAGGTCGACGATGGCCAGGCGTTTGGGGTGAGAGAGTACTTTTAGCATCGCCGCGGCGCGGTCGAGCTGCTGCGCTTCAACGCGCGAAAGAAGAGGTTTCATGCAGTAATTTAATGGGCCTATTTATTCTATTAATCTAGAATAAACCTTATACAATATCTTCTGCCATATGGTTCAGGCATGAACAGGTATAACATTCGGGCTAGGCCTGGGCAAGCCCCGGCTGCGGGGCCCTCGCCGGCTCCCAAAACCAACAGCCTCATGCCTTGGCCCGTACTAATGCCCAGCAGCGGTACAGTTTTCGCTTCGAAATAAAGTATGGAAATACCTTCTTTTCTGCACCGCGAGGTGTTTGGCAACGAACTGATCGACTACGTGTGGGCCCTGGTGGTGCTGGTGCTGGGCGCAGGCCTGAACCGGCTGCTCTCGCGCTTGGTCAGCGCCGCGCTTTTTCGCCTTACCAAGCGCTACACTGCCGGCGTGAGCGAGACGGAGCTGCACGACCTGCTCATCCAACCCCTGAGCATCCTGCTGTTTTTGGTGACGTTTTACATTGCCTTTGGCCTCATTCGCTATCCGCTGCCGCTCAAGGGCGTGCCCAGCGTTGATCCTTGGCCCAAGGTGGCGCTGCTGAGTCTGTTTCACCTGGGCGTGATTGTGGCCGTGGTGTGGGGCATTACGCGGCTCATCGATTTCGCGCTGCTGGTAGTGCAGCGCCGCGCCATTCTCAAAGCCGTGGGGGCCAACCGCCTCGACAGCCAATTCCTGCCTTTTGCCAAAGATTTGCTCAAGGTATTCGTGGGCGTTATTGGATTGCTGGTGGCCCTGGGCCAGGTATTTGGCGTGAACGTGACGGCCCTGATTGGGGGCCTGGGCATTGGGGGCCTGGCCGTGGCTTTCGCCGCCAAGGAAAGCCTGGAAAACTTGCTCGCCTCGTTCACCATTTTTCTCGACCAGCCCTTCGGCGTGGGCGACCTCGTGACGGCCGGCAATGTGAGCGGTACGGTAGAAAAGATTGGCTTCCGCAGCACCCGCCTGCGCACAGCCGAAAAAAGCTACCTCACCGTACCCAACAAGAGCATGATCGACAAGCCGTTGGATAACCTCTCGCTGCGCACCTCGCGCCGCGTGGGCTTCACGCTCGTCTTCGACCAGCGCACCACCAGCGCCCAGCTCCATGCCATCATCGATGGGTCCATTGCCGCCGTGCAGGCGCACCCGCTCGTGACGCAGGAGGTGCAAATGAAGTTTAACGCCCTCACGCCCAACGGCAAAGAGGTAACTGTGCAGTACTTCATCGAAACCAGCAGCTACGACGAGTACCTCGACACGAAGGAGGAATTAAACTACTGTCTCGTGGAAGTAGTAGAAAAGGAAGGCGGCTTTTTTGCCAGCACCACCACCACTACCCTCGTAAAAGCCGGCGTGTAGGGCCCCAGGAAAACAAAAAAAGCGGCCGCTCCTATTGGGGCGGCCGCTTTTTTTACGTCAGAAAATTTTAGGGCCTGGGGCCCCAAAGGCCCTAGCGGTTGCCGCCGAAGATGTTGCCGAGCATGCTGCCCATGCCACCGCTTAGCAGGCCGCCAAGGCCGCTGCCGCCTGCGCTGGCCGGCTGCGAGTTAGGCTGGCCGCCCAACCCGCCCAAAACGGACATCATCGAGCCCAGCCCGCCGCCACCAATGGCCGAGCCCTGGCCGCTGCCTTGGCCGCCGCCCATCACGCTGCCCAGCAGGCCGCCGAGCATGCCGCCCATGCCGCCTTGCGTCGCACCGCCCAGCAGGCCGCCCATGCTGCCGCCCATCACGCTGCTCAGCAAGCCGCCGCCCGACGATTGGTTGCTGTTATTATTATTGCTGCCGCCCATGCGCGAGATTACCATCGGGGCGACCACGCCGAGCAGGCCCGCCATCAGGGCCCCTTTGGGGATGCCTACGCCGGAAAGCTTATCGCCAATGCGGTCAAAAAAGCCTTCTTTGGCTGGGTCTTGCGGGTCGTGGGCCACGTTGGCGGCTTGGTCCACCACCGTTTCCAGGGTCTGCTTCTGGTCGGCGTTGATGCCAAGGTACGCGGCCATCTTGCTCACCATGGCCTCCTCGTCGTTAGAGTAGGCGCCATCGGCGCGGGCGAAGCTGATGAGGTCGGTAATGAGTGAGAAGCGTAAATCACTGTTTTTTAGCACGTCCAGGTTACTCTGGATGGTCTGGTTATTCGAGTCCTGGGAGGCCGCCAGCACCTGCTGCGCCGCGCCGTCCGACAGGCCCGCCTGCTGGGCCAGGGCTTGCAAGAACTGGGTTTCGTTGTCCGAAGCCTGCCGGTCGGCCGTAGCTAGGCTGGCAATAGCGCTCAAATAGGCGGTTTTTTCGGCTTCCGAGTAATTTTTTAAGAGTTGCGTGTCCATGGGTGGTGAAAGGAAGGAGGTGGGCAGAATTGCCAGGTCCTTGAACGCAAGCGGGCGAATTACGTTTTGAGGCCCGTTCTTAGTCCGATTGAGTAAAAAAATCGTGAAATTTATCTGGCTGAAAATAAATTGGTTGACTAGCCTTTTCTGCTTTTTGGCCCCAGAATAGGGCCCCAGGGCCGTTGTGGTTTGGGCCGGGTAAATAAAATTCCCCATCTTTGCAGTCCCAAACAAAATATCCCGGGAGATTAGCTCAGCTGGTTCAGAGCATCTGCCTTACAAGCAGAGGGTCACTGGTTCGAACCCAGTATCTCCCACCCCGGCCGCTTCGGCGGCCCCCCCCGCCCCCCCGGCGGTTTTTTCTGGGAGGTTAGCTCAGTTGGTTTAGAGCGCTTGCTTCACACGCCAGAGGTCGAAGGTTCGAATCCTTTACTTCCCACCAGTTACTGAAACGCCCACTTGGCCCCCCGGCCGGGTGGGCGTTTTGCTTGGGGCCCCGGGCCCATCTTTTACTTTTACCTCATGAGCTACACCCTGCACGAAGTTAATTCGCCGGCCCGCCACCGGCAGTTTCTGGCGGTACCGCAGCGCCTGCACGGCTACCGCCCGCAGTACATCGGCCCGCTCGACAACGAAATTGAGGTCGTGTTTGACCCCCAGAAAAACCCCAACCTGGCCACCGGCGAGGCCATCCGCTGGGTGCTGCTCGATGCCGAGGGCATTGCCGTGGGCCGAGTGGCCGCCTTCCTCAACCGCGAGGCCGTGGACGTGAAAAACCCCGACCTGCCCACCGGTGGCCTGGGCTTTTTTGAGGCCCCCAACGACCCCGCGGCGGCCCGCCACCTCTTCGACGCGGGCCGTGCCTGGCTGGCGGCCCGCGGCATGCAGGCCATGGACGGCCCCATTAACTTCGGCGAGCGCGACCGGTTTTGGGGCGTGCTGATTGACGGCTTTGAGTGGGAGCCCAACTACGGCATGTTCTGGCACCCGCCTTACTACCAGCAACTGTTTGAGGATTACGGGTTTCAGGTGTATTTTAAGCAGTACACCTGCGCCCGCCCAGTGCTGACGGAGCTGCACCCCAGCTTTGCCCAGCGCCTGGAGAAGTTTGAAGCCGACGCGCGCTACCGCTTCGACTACGGCCGCAAGGCCGACCCTGAGAAGCTGGCCCAGGATTTCCACCACGTGTACAACCTGGCCTGGGGCCGCCACGCGGGCGTGAAGCCCATGAACCTTGACCAGGCCCGTGACTTGGTGCGCGAGATGAAGCCGGTGCTCGATGAGCGCCTGTTAGCCTTCGCGTACTGCGACGACGAGCCAGTAGCTTTCTTCCTTAGCTTGCCCGAGCTGAACCAGATTTTCAAGCACGTAGGCCGCCGGCTCGACCTGCTGGGCAAGGTGCGCTTCCTGTGGCAGCAGTGGCGCTACGGCCGCAGCCACGACAAGAAAATGCTCGGCATCATCTATGGCGTAGTACCCGCCCATCAGGGCACCGGCCTCGACTCAGCGCTAATTCTGGATGCGCAAAAGCGGTTCATCTCAGGTGGCTACACCGATATTGAGATGAACTGGATTGGCGACTTCAACCCGCGGATGCTGGTGACCACGCGTTCCATCGGCGCCAAAATCCGCAAAACCCACGCCACCTACCGCTTTCTTTTCGACCGCGACCGGCCCTTCGAGCGCAGCCCCATCATCCGCTAAAGCCGCGCCTGGGGCCCCAGCTACCCGGCCGCTGGCCCCCAGCGCCCGTAGCTGCGCATCGAGGGCCAGCACCTGGGGCAGCACCAGCTGCACGTCGTCGTTGTGCACCACGTAGTCGGCGCGCTGCTGGCGCTCGTCTTCGCTCAATTGCTTGCCGATGATGGCCTGCACGTCAGCGGCGGTGCGGTGGGGGTCGCGGCGCAGCACGCGGGCTTCGCGCACGGCCAGCGGCGCGGCCACGGTGATGATGCGGTCGAGCGTTTTATAGGCCCCCGACTCGAAGAGCAGCGCGGCTTCCTTGAGGAGGTAGGGGGCCCCGGCGGCCTGCTGCGCGGCGGCCCAGCGGGCAAAATCGTCGCCCACCCGCGGGTGCACCAGCGCGTTGAGCTGCGCCAGTTGCGCGGGGTCGGCAAACACGGTGCGGGCCAGCGCGGGGCGATTGAGCTGCCCGGCGGCGGTGTACGTATCGGGTCCAAAGGCGCTTAGCAACTGCTCGCGCAGCTGCGCATCGTGCTCCATCACCCAGCGGGCGCGCTGGTCGGAGTCGTACAGCGGAATGCCCAGCAGGCCGAATACGCGGCTCACTACGCTCTTGCCCGACCCAATGCCGCCGGTGATGCCAATGCGTACCATGTGCAATGTGAATATTGGTGGATGGCGCGGGGGCCAGATTAGCGGGCCCGCAGCTCGGCGCGCACTTGGGTGGCGGCCGGCTGCACCAGCGCGGGGGCCCGCACCGGCAGCTGCGCCGCGCCGGGGCCCGTGCCGGCGGGTAAGGCCACGGGGTAGGGGCTGGGCAGGCGCGCCACCACGCTGGCGGGGCCCCTAAACGTGAGGTGGGAGGGCTCGAAGCGCGCTGTATAGACCAGCGCACGGCCCGAATCGGGCGCGGCCAGCGTCAGCGGGAGCCGCCGGGTGGCGTAGCGGTCGAAGGTCAGGCGCAGGGTGTCGCTGGCCCATTCGTCTACTTGCAGGCCCTCCAGGGCCCGCTGGAGGCTGTGCTGCCAGGTGCTGGCCGACAGGTAGCGGGTGCCGGGGCGGGGCACCGGGTGCAGCTCGGCCGGGCGCAGGCCCATGCCGAGGTTGGCCCGTAGCAGGCGCCAGCCCTGGCCTGTGACTACTACCGGCACGGCGGCCGGTAGGGGCCGCAGCGATACGTAGCGGGTGGTATCGTAGTACCAAGCCAAGGGGCACATTAGGCGGGTGCTGTAGGTTTTGTTCAGGGCGTTCATCTGCCAGAACAGGCCCGCGGCCAGCAAGCACACAGCCGCGGCCCGGTAAAACACGGGCTCCTGGCTGATGAACGGATGCACCAGCCACCGGCCCAGTTGGCCGGCCCGCGCCCAGGGCCCCAGCACGGCCTATACGGCGGCGTCGACCGCCTTAGTGCCTACTTCACGGGCGATGGCTGAGCGGTCGAAGCGCAGCTTCACGCCGCGGTCTACCTCCACCACCACCGTCTCGTCGGTCAGCTCAATCACCAGCCCGTGCAGGCCGCCGATGGTGACGATGCGCGCGCCCTTGGCCAAGGCCTGCCGGAACTTCTTGGTATCGGCCGAGCGCTTTTGCTGGGGCCGGATCATGAAGAAATACACCACCGCCGCAATGGCAATCGGGAACAGGAACTGGGTGTAATCGGCCGGGGCGGCTTGCAGCAACAGGGTCAGAAACGTCATAAAACGGGGCGAAAAGGCGGGGTTACTTGGCGGCGGTGGCGTCGGTCAGCACGTTGCCCTTGATGGTGATGGTGGTGATGCTGGGCTGGGTGTTGGCCCGCACGTTCACCTGCTTGCTGATGAGGCCTTGCTTGCCCTGGCTATCAAACTGCACTTCCAGGGTGCCCTTAGCGCCGGGCGCAATGGGCTCCTTGGTCCAGTTGGGGGTAGTGCAGCCGCACGAGGCGGTAGCATCGGCAATGAGCAGCGGCGACTTGCCCGTGTTGGTAAACTCGAAGGTGTGGTGCACCTTGCTGTTGGCCGCAATGTCTTTGAAATCAAACTCCTGCTCGGCAAAAGCCATTACTGGGGCGTTGGGGTTCGGGATTTGGCTTTCCCCCACCACGTTGGGGTTGTCCACGGTGGGGTTGGCGGTGGCGTCGGCGGCCTGGTTGGCGGCGGCGTTCATGCCTTGGGTACCCACGTCGGCGCCTTTGTCGCTATTGCAGGCGGCCAGCAACAGGGCCCCGGCCAAGAAGGAAGTAATTTTCATTTTAGTTGTCAGTGGTTCGTTGCCAGTTGTCAGTCATTGGTTCTTATCACATCAGAACAATGCTGACAATGAACAACTGACAACTAAAAATCCTAAAGCTTGTCGATGATGTGCTGGGTGAACTCGCTGGTGGTGGCGTGGCCCCCGAGGTCGCCGGTGCACTGGTCCTGGTGCAGCAGCGTGTCTTCCAAGGCTTTGTCGATGCGGTCGGCTACCACATGCTCGCTCAGGTGGTGCAGCATCATGATGGCCGAACGCAGCAGGGCCGTGGGGTTGGCCTTGCCCTGGCCGGCAATGTCGGGGGCCGAGCCGTGCACGGCTTCAAAAATGGCCATGTTGTCGCCAATGTTGGCCCCGGCCACTACGCCCAGGCCGCCCACCAGGCCGGCGCACAGGTCGGAAAGCAAGTCGCCGAACAGGTTGGTCGTCACAATCACGTCGAACTGCTCTGGCTTGCCCACCAGCTGCATGCACATGTTGTCGATGATCTTGTCCTCAAAGATGATGTGCGGAAACTCAGCCGATGCCTCTTTGCAAGCGTTGATCATGATGGTGCCAGCCATCTTGATGATGTTGGCCTTGTGGGCCAGCGTCACCTTCTTGCGGCCGTGGCGGTTGGCGTAGGCAAAGGCGGCGTGGCAGATTTTGCGCGAGCCTTCCACCGTCACGCGGGCGATGGAATCTGAAATGCCCAGGCGCTCGTCGAATACCTCCAGGCCCGAGTACAGGCCCTCGGTGTTTTCCCGAAACAGCACTAAATCAATGCCTTCGTAGCGGGTGTGGATGCCGGGCGTGGTTTTGCTGGGCCGCACGTTCTGGTAGAGGTCGTACTTCTGGCGCAGCGTCACGTTGATGCTGCGGAAGCCCTTGCCCACCGGCGTAGTGATGGGCCCCTTGAGGGCCAACTTGTTCTTCTCCAGCGACTTAAGCAACGCCACCGGAATCAGCTCGCCCGATTGGTCAAACGTGGTTTGGCCGGCGTTCTGCTCTTCCCACTGCACGGGTACCTGCGCGGCGGCAAAAATATCGGTAACGGCTTTGGTGATTTCCGGCCCGATGCCGTCGCCAGGGATAAGGGTTACTAAGTGCATTTTTTCAATGGGTGAATGAGTGAATGGGTGAATGAGTGAATGGGTAGCTGGGGCCGGAGGTATTTCTCTCTTGCGAGCCCCAGCCACTCATTCACTCATTCACCCACCCACTCATTGAAATTAAACGCCCTTGCGGGAATTGATTTGGTTGATGAGCTGGTCCACGTCGCCGAGCAGCTGCTCGGCTTTGTCGCGGGCGTCGGAAATGACGCGCTGCCCTTCAGTTTTGGCCGATGAGGCCCCCAGCTCGCGGCTCGTGACGAGGCCCTCGGCGAGGTCGGCCAGCATGGCGCGCGACTTCTCCAGCTGGTAGCTCAACCAGGAGCGGGTTTCGCGGCCCTTTTCGGGGGCGTAAAGCAAGGCAAAGAGGGCCCCGGTGAGGGCGCCGCCCGTGAAACACAGAATGCCGGTGGTGGTTTTGCCAGCCATGATGCGGAAAAGGAAGGGTGAGAAATGCGCTGTCTTACGAAATATACGGCCGCCAAGATACCCCGGGGCCCCAGCCGGCGCTATTGGTTGTCGAGCAGGCCGCGGCCCGATTTGCGGATGTCGCCGCTGGCGGCCAGGTCCTGGGCCAGCTTATCGAGCACGCCGTTCACGAACTGCTTGCTCTTGGGGGTGCTGTAGAGCTTGCTGATTTCGATGTACTCGTTGATGGTCACTTTCACCGGAATGCCGCGGAAGAGCTGCATCTCGCACAGGGCCATCTTGAGGATGATTTTGTCGAGCAGGGCCACGCGGTCCACGTCCCAGTTCTGCACCGAGCCGCCGATGAGAGCCTCAAACTTGGCGTCGTCCACCAGCGTCTGCTTGAACAAAGTGTCGGCAAACTCGCGGTCGTCGGCCCAGTTGGCACTCAGGTTCATCAGCTCCTGCTGGTCGGTGGCCGCGTAGGGCAGCATCTTCAGGGTCTTCAGCACCAGGTTGCGCACGATGGGCCGGTTCTCTTCCCAGTTCAGGTCGTCAATTTCCAGTTGGCGCGGCAGCTCTTCTCCTTTGAAGATGAACTCCTTGTATAGGAAGCGCAGAAATTCCAGGTCGGCTTCGTACTCGGCTTCCTCGCCGCTGGCGGCCAGGTTGGGGCCCTGCGCTTCGGCCGTGGCCGGGGTGTCGGCGGTTGCGCTGGGGCCCTCCGTGTCGGCATCGGTAGAAGAATCGGCGGTGGTTTCCGTTTCAACGTCGGCCGTGGCCAGGGTGGCGGCGGCCAGAGGCTGGCGCTTGAGGTAGGCCAGCACGGTGGGGTGGGTGCTCATCTCGTCGCGCCAGGCGCGGCGCAGGGCATCCAGCTCTTCGGTGCCCAGCCATTGCAGCTTGCGCCGGATGGTCAGGCTTTGGAGCTGCTCGTTGGCCATGAGCTTGGCAATGGCGGCGTTGCCGGCCAGGCGGCTGGTGTCGAGGGCCGTTTCGCGGGGCCCCAGTCGGCGGCGGGCTTCGCGGTCGGTTTCTTCCTCCAGCACTTGCAGCAGCGAGGCGGGCAGGTTCAGCAAGTGCAGATACTGGTCGTGGATGCTTTCGGCCCCGGCCAGCAGCTGCCCGCCGAAGAACTTGCCGTCCTTCTTCACTTGCTCCTGGAAGTAGCGGATGGCGTCGTTCAGGGCTTCGTCCACGGCCTTGTCGTCCGATTTCTCGGGGGCCTCCTGGGTGCGGTACCACTCGCGGAAGCGGGCCTCGCCCAGCTTGCGCTGGCCTTCGAGCTGGCGGCGGTCGGGGGCCACCTCGGCGTTCAGGTCGGGCTCAAACGCCTCCGCGATACGGTCTTGGGCCAACCCGAAATCGGCCCCCACGGCCTGGTGGTAGGCGTAGAGGGATTGCATAACTTTGATGCGGAGGAGGCGGCGATTCAGCATTATAGATAACGGTAGGCGGTAAGAAGTAAGCAGTGGCCGGCAAGGCGCGCCGGGGCCCCGTGGGCGCAGCGCGGGCGTAACTTTGCGCCGGGGTGCAGGTTGTGGCTGGGGCCCCAGGGCCGGGCCGGGGCGCCGAACCATGCGCCCGCTGGCCCGTTTTATTGGGGAGCCGGCCCGGCACATTGTTCGGCGTTGCGGCCGCAAAAGTACCCCGTTTTTTTCGATCCCGCCCTTTTTTTTGCCCGTCCGTGCGCGCTCTCACCGCTGTCAATCCGTTCATTTACCGCTACAAATGGCACTTCCTCGGGGGCGTGCTGTTCGTGGTGCTGAGCACGCTGCTGACCATCTTCCCAGCCCAGCTCGTGCGCTACGCCTTCGATTTGGTGAGCGAGGGCATCGACCTCTATCACCTCTTCGCCGGCACCCAGGCCCAGAGCGGCGTCTACGATTTGTTCGGGCGCAACGTGCTCTTCTACGGCGTGCTCATCATTGTGCTGGCGCTGCTGCGGGGCATCTTCCTGTTCTTCATGCGCCAGACGCTTATCGTCATGTCGCGCCTGGTCGAGAACGACCAGAAGAACCAAGTTTACCTCCATTACCAGTCGCTGCCGCTCAGCTTCTACCGCCGCCACAGCACCGGCGACCTCATGTCGCGCATCAGCGAGGACGTGGGCCGCGTGCGCATGTACCTGGGCCCCGGCATCATGTACTTCTTGCAGCTCGTGGTGCTGTTTCTGCTCATCGTGCCGCTCATGCTCATGGTGAACGTCAAGCTGACGCTTTACACGCTGGCTCCGCTGCCTGTATTGTCGATTAGTATCTTTTATGTCAACAATTTGATCGAGCGCAAGTCCGACCAAATCCAACGGTCACTGGCGGCCATGACGACGTTTACGCAAGAAGCGTTTTCGGGCATTCGGGTGCTGAAGTCGTTCTCGCGCCAGGCCGATTCGCATGCCCAGTTCACCAAGGCCAGCAACGAGTACAAGGAGAAGTCGCTGAGCCTCAACTTCGTGAATTCGCTGTTCTTCCCGCTCATCCTGTTTTTGGTGGGCCTGAGCACGCTCATCACCGTGTGGGTGGGCGGCCAGGAGGTCATCC
Source organism: Hymenobacter coccineus (assembly GCF_001816125.1). Taxonomy (GTDB): domain Bacteria; phylum Bacteroidota; class Bacteroidia; order Cytophagales; family Hymenobacteraceae; genus Hymenobacter; species Hymenobacter coccineus. The sequence continues at coordinate 62,997 of NZ_MDZA01000415.1, forward strand.
GCGGCACCATCACCACGGGCACCATCGCCGAGTTCCTCATCTACGTGAACCTGCTCACCTGGCCCGTGACGGCCCTGGGCTGGACTTCCTCGCTGGTGCAGCGCGCCGAGGCCTCGCAGGCCCGCCTCAACGAATTTCTGGACGAGAAAACCGACATCGTGTCGCGCCAGAACCTCCAGCACGAAATGCAGGGCGACATCGTGTTTGACAACGTGTCCTTCACTTACCCCGACACCGGCATCCGGGCCCTGCACAACGTGAGCTTCCGCATCCGGCCGGGCCAGACGCTGGCCGTCATCGGCAACACGGGCTCGGGCAAAAGCACCATCGCCGCCCTGCTCTGCCGCCTCTACGACGCCACCGCGGGCCAGGTCGAAATCGACAGCATCGACGTGCGCGACTACGCCCTGGACAACCTGCGCGAGCAAATCGGCTACGTGCCGCAGGACGTGTTCCTATTTTCCGACAGCATCCGGCACAACATCAACTTCGGCCTCAATGAGCCGTCGGAAGAAAAGATGCTGCAAGCTGCCCGCGACGCGGCCGTGTACGACAACATCATGGGCTTCCCCGAGGGCTTCGACACAAAGGTGGGCGAGCGGGGCATCACCCTCTCAGGCGGCCAGAAGCAGCGCGTGAGTATGGCCCGGGCCCTGGTGAAGGAGCCGAAAATCCTGATCCTGGACGACTCCCTCTCCGCCGTCGATACCAAGACGGAGAACACCATCCTGGGGGCCCTCCAGCGCATCATGGCCGACCGCACCAGCCTCATCATCTCGCACCGCGTAAGCTCGGTGAAGCTGGCCGACCACATCCTCGTGCTCGACGACGGCACCATCGTGCAGCACGGCACCCACGAGGCCCTCATGGCCGAGCCCGAAGGCCTGTACCGCGCCCTCTACGAGCGCCAGCTGCAAGCCGAGGAAGCGTAATCCCTGCTGATAAATATGAACCAACGCCTCGCCCACGTTACGGTACTCGTCCGCAATTATGATGAGGCCATTGCTTTCTACACCAACGTATTAGGTTTCAGCTTGGCGGCCGATGCCGACTTGGGCGATGGCAAGCGCTGGGCAGTGGTAGTGCCACAGGGCCCCACCGGCGGCTGCGGCCTGCTGCTGGCCGAGGCCCACACCGAGGCGGAACAGCGCGCCGTGGGCCAGCAGGGCGGCGGCCGGGTCTGGCTGTTCCTGCACACCGACGATTTCTGGCGCGACCACCCCGTGCTGCAAGCCCGCGGCCTGCGTTTCCTGGAGGTGCCCCGCACGGAGCCCTACGGCCACGTCGCCGTGTTCGAGGACCTGTACGGCAACCGCTGGGATTTGCTGGAGCCGCTGGGCGGCTAGTCGCCGAGGTGCACGCGGCGCATGCCGGTGCGTAGGCCGGCCGTGCAATGCACCACGTAGTAGCCGGCGGGCAGTTGGCTCACGTTCAGTTCAATGGGTTTGGCGCCGGCCATCACGTTGCGCGTGAGCACCGGCCGGCCGGTGGCGTCGTTCACCTCGATGGTGGTGGGGCCCGGGGCGTTGGTGTGCACGGCAAGCTGCCGGGTGGTGGGGTTCACCTCGGCCTTGATTTTGAGCGCCGTGGGGTCGGCTGCGGGCGTGGCGGGGGCCAGCGCCACGTGGGCAATGGGGGCCGCGGGTGCCTCAGGGGCCGCGGCGGGTTTGGTGGCCATTGGCCCCGCGGCGAGGGGCTTGGCCGGGGCCGCTTTAATTGGGGGCTTGGCGGCGGCCTTGGCCTGGGCGTGGGCAGCGGGAGGAACCAGGGCCAAAACACCGCCGCAAAGGATAAAGAATAGAATTTTCATAACGATCAAAAGAATAAAAAAAGCCGGTAACGACGGCATAGATAAAAGTACGTAATGGCCCGCCAATCACGCGAATGCGCTGTGCCAGGGGCCCCGGCTGGCCGGAGCGAGCGAAAAATAATTGGCTACTGCTTGCACCGGGCGCGCCAAACGCCTTACCTTTGTCGCTCCAATTACCCATCGGGGTGTAGCGTAGCCTGGTATCGCGCCAGCATGGGGTGCTGGAGGTCGTAGGTTCGAATCCTGCCACTCCGACTTGAAGGGCAACCGCTCTTGAAAGCCCTCGGACTTTTTGTTCGAGGGCTTTTTTCGGCCGCTTCGGTAATTGGAAATAGAAACGGGTGCCGCCCTATCGGCCCCAGTTTCGGGGTGTAGCGCAGCCCGGTAGCGCGCGTCGTTCGGGACGACGAGGCCGTAGGTTCGAATCCTGCCACCCGACCCACAAAAAGCCGGCTCTTCTTCCTCAGAAGGGCCGGGCTTTTTTGTGGGTACTGGGAAAGGATACATTTGCTGGAACATTCCACGTTTTCACGTTTCCTTTCCACGTTCATGAAGAAAGTATTTCTACTTGCATTACTGGCCTTTGCTGCTGGTACCGCTCACGCACAGACGCCACTCACCAAAGGCAAAGGCCTGCTAACGGGCACTATCGGCTACAGCCGCGTAAGCAGCGACCCGGGGGTGGCAAGGGACCTTTTTGAGTTTGCTCCTAAAGTGGGCACATTCGTAGCCGATAATTTGGCGGTAGGCATTAGCGCCAGCATCAGCCTCTACAGTGGTAATGGGGGCAGCTTTGGTAGTAATATGTATACTGTGGGGCCCTTCGCCCGCTATTACCGGTTCGTGGACGGCGATAAATTTGCGCTATTCGGTCAAGGAAGCCTGGGCTACACCCGCACGAATGAGACAGGTTCCGGTGGCTACAACCAAGGCTACTTGAGCGTAACGCCGGGGCTGGCCTTCTTTCCCATTCCGCGTTTTGGTTTGGAAGCTTCCCTGCGGGGCCTCTCCTACGCCACCAACTTCGACGGTGCCTCCACGCTGGATTTGGGGTTTAGCTTGAATAATTTTCAATTAGGTGCAGCTTACTACTTCGGTAAATAGCTTTTACATTCCTCAAATACACAAAAAAAGCCCGGTAGCTCACCGGGCTTTTTTTGTGCGCGCTGGGGGCCCTACTTCACGCCCACCCACACCTCGGCGGTTTCGCCGGGGCCGAAGCGCTCGAGGTAGAAGTTGCGGGGCGTTAGTTTCTGGTCCTTCACCGCGTCGAGTGCAGCGGGGTAGAGCTTGTTGGGCGAGAGCAGGTAACTGACGCCGTCCACGCGGGCGGCCACCACGCGCTGGCCGGCGGGCACTAGGCGGTAGCGCAGGCCGGCGGGCAGGGGCCGCAGCGTGTCGGCCACGGCTAGGCCAATGAAGGCGCGCACAGTGTCGTGGGCTGCTTCGGGGTTGTTGTAGTAGAGGTTGGCCAGGGCAGCCCCGGGCAGGCGGCCCTGGTCGAGCACTTGCTTGGCCCGGCGGAACAGGGGCCCAAACCCGTCGCCTTGCGCCGAGCCGGCGTAGGCCTGGCCGGCCAGAAACACCGGGGCGGTGGTGGTTTCGAGGGCCACGGTGGCGGGGCGTAGGCCGCCGAGCCAGGCGTAAGCTCCCACGGCCAGCCCGCTGAGTAAGATAACAGCCAGGAAAATATAGCGAGTATTCATGCCGCAAAGGTAGCGGCGGGGGCCCCGTGGGCGGGGTTAATACACCAAATCGGGGTGGCCGCAGAGCAGCGTATCGCTATCCTCACCGACGAAATAGCCGTAGAGGTAAAATGTGGTAACCGTTGCTTGGGGACGCTGCCCAGGGGCTGTGCCGGGAGCCGCCTGGGCAAAGCCCGCGCTGGTAATGGTAGCGAAGTGAGCGAGGGCTTCCGATAAGTCTTTCATTGTGCAAAAAGTCTATCATTTCATTCAACGGGCTGCCTAACTATTCGGAGCCAAGGCCCCTATTGGATTTTGACCAGTCCCTAGGTTTCGGCAGGCGGCACTTTTGGCGGGGTGAATAGCTATAAAAATCGGCTTAACGAACCCCAGTAGCCAGCGGCTGTTGCTAGGCAGGCGTAGCTTCGCGGCCAGTTTACTTACCTCATTTGACCATGGCCTTGCCCATTTCTACTGCCGCTGAAGCGGTTTCGACGGCGCCGGCCGATGCGGCGGTGGGCCCCCTCACGGTGGCCGGGGCGGGGCTGGTGGGCTCGCTTCTGGCGCTGTACCTGGCCCAGCGTGGCCACGCGGTGCAGCTGCTCGACCGCCGCCCCGACCTGCGCCTGCGCCAGCGCAGCGAGGGCCGCTCCATCAACCTGGCCCTGTCGGACCGGGGCTGGCGGGCCCTGGAAGGCGTGGGCATTGCCGACGACATTCGCCAGGTTAGCATTCCGCTGTATCGCCGCGTGATGCACGACCGCCAGGGCCAGCTCACGGGCCAGCCCTACGGCGCCGCAGAGCAGGCCATCTACTCCGTCAACCGCGACCAGCTCAACCGCACGCTGCTCGATTTGCTGGAGGAGCGGCCCAGCGTGCAGCTGCGCTTTGGGCAGCAATTGCAGCGCCTCGACTTGGCCGGCCGTACCCTGCACCTGCGCGACGTGGCCACCGGCCAGGAGCACGCCGAGCCCTACACCGAGCTGTTTGGGGCCGACGGGGCGTTTTCGTCCGTGCGCGGGGCCATGCAGCGCACCGACCGCTACAACTACTCGCAGGACTACCTGGAGTACGGCTACAAGGAGCTGACCATTGAGGCGGGCCCCGATGCTTCCTGGGCCCTGGAGAAAAACGCGCTCCACATCTGGCCCCGCGGCCAGTACCTGATGATTGCGCTGCCCAACCTCGACGGCTCGTTCAACGCCACCCTGTTTTTTCCCTACGAGGGCCCCACGAGCTTCGCCGCCCTGCCCGACGCGGCGGCCGTTACGGCCTTCTTCGCCGCCGAATTTGCCGATGCCGTGCCGCTGATGCCGCGCCTGGCCGAGGAGTTTTTTGCCAACCCCACCGGCTCGCTCGTCACGGTGCGCTGCTTCCCGTGGCACACGGCCGGCGTGCTGCTGCTCGGCGACGCGGCCCACGCCATTGTGCCCTTCTACGGCCAGGGCATGAACGTGGGCTTCGAGGACTGCACCGTGCTCGACGGCCTGCTCGATGCCCACGGCGACGCCGACTGGCCCGCCGTGATGGCGGAATTTGAGCAGCAGCGCAAGCCCAACGCCGACGCCATGGCTGACCTGGCCCTCTACAACTTTGTGGAGATGCGCGACCGGGTGGGCGACCCGCGCTTTTTGCTTCAGAAGCGCATCGAGAACAAAATCGCCGCCCTGCACCCCACCCGCTGGGTGCCGCTCTACACCCGCGTCACGTTCTCGCACCTGCCCTACGCCGAGGCCTGGGCCGCCGGCCAGCGCCAGGATGCGGTGATGGCCCAGCTCATGCCTCACATTCAGACCGAAGCCGATTTTAACGGCCCAGCTGTGCAGGCCCGCTTGGCCGAGGAGCTAGCGCGCGCCGGCGTATAGGGGCCCTACAGGAACGAAACAGAAACATCCGGACCGGTAATGAGTTTTGCTGGCTCAACGGCTATCTTTAGCCTTGCCAACGGTGCTTTTTGCCCAGTAGTTTTACCAGCCGCGCTCCTTGTTTATGCTCACCTGCGCCATCATCGACGACGACGAAATCAACCGCCTTACTTTGGAGCACTACGTGAGCCTCACGCCGGGCTTGGAGCTGAAGGCCTCGCTGGCCGACGGCATTGCCGGCCTGGCTTACCTGCGCGAGGGCCACACCGTGGATTTGCTGTTTCTCGACATTGAGATGCCCCACCTCAACGGCCTGGAGCTGCTGCGCCTGCTGCAAGACCCGCCCGCCGTCGTCATCACCACCGCCCGCCACGATTTTGCCGTCGATGCCTTCGAGTTGCAAGTGACCGATTACCTGGTGAAGCCCTTCGAGTACGGCCGCTTTAGCCAGGCCGTGGAGCGCGTGCGTCAGCATCCGCGGCCCAGCGCCGCCCCGGCCGGGGCCCCCGAGGCGCCTGCCAACGCTGACGTGTTTGTAAAGGTGAACAGTCGCATGGTGCGCATCAATTTCGACGACGTGCGCTACGTCGAGGCCCTGTCCGACTACGTGAATATTGTCACGGCCCAGCAGAAATACATCGTTTACACCACCCTCAAGGCCCTGGAGGCGCGGCTGGCCGTGTTCCCCAATTTCGTGCGCGTGCACCGCAGCTACCTGCTCAACACCCAGCACATCGAATCCATTGAGGACAACACCGCCAACCTGAAGGGCGGCTACTACGTGCCCATCGGCAAGTCGTACCAGGAGAGCTTTTTTAAAGGGCTCTCGAAGATGTAAGGACGAAACAGAATTTTGCTGGGGCCCCGGAAGCTGCACTTGTTGCAATTTCCGGGGCCCCTCGTTTTTAGGGCCCCCAAACCCGCACGTGGGCCCTGGCACGGCAAAGTTTAGCCAACGGCCGGCCCGGCCCCGCCGTACTTTCGCGTACCATGACCGACACCGCCGCCGCTGCCCCCAAGAAGCTTTTCCTGCTCGACGCTTTTGCCCTCATCTACCGCTCGCACTTCGCGTTCAGCAAAAACCCGCGCATCAACTCCAAGGGCCTGAACACGGGGGCCGTGCTTGGCTTCACCAACACGCTGGTGGAAGTGCTGCAAAAGGAGCGGCCCACCCACATCGGCGTGTGCTTCGACGCGGGCAAAACGTTTCGGCACGAGCAGTTTCCGGCCTACAAGGCCCAGCGCCAAGCCATGCCTGAAGATATTGGTACGGCCATCCCCTACATCAAGCAAATCATCGAGGCCTTCCACATCCCCATCCTGATGATGGCGGGCTACGAGGCCGACGATGTGATTGGCACCCTGGCCCAACGCGCCGAGGCCCAGGGCTTTGAGGTGTTCATGATGACGCCCGACAAGGACTATTGCCAGCTCGTGACGGAGCGCATCAAAATCTACAAGCCGGCCTTTATGGGCAATGCGGCCGAAATCCTGGACGTGGCCCATGTGCTGGCCCGCTTCGAGGTGGAGCGCGTGGAACAGGTCATCGACATCCTGGGCTTGCAGGGCGACGCCTCGGACAACATCCCTGGCATTCCCGGCATCGGCGAGAAAACAGCCAAAACGCTCATCCAGAAGTACGGCTCGGTGGAAAACCTACTGGCCCACGTGGATGAGCTCAAGGGCAAGCAGCAGGAAAACGTGCGCAATTTCGCCGAGCAAGGCCTGCTGAGCAAGGAACTGGCCACCATCCACGTGAACGTGCCGCTCGACTTCGAGGCCGACAAGCTGGTGCTCGACGCGCCCGACGAGGCCCGCCTGCGCGAGCTGTTCGACGAGCTGGAGTTCCGGCAGCTGGCCGCCCGCGTGCTGAGCGAGGGGCCCCCGCGCACCCCGGCCAGTGTGGCCAAGCCCGGCACCACCGGGGCCCGGCGGCCCAAGCCGGTGGCCGGTGGCCAAGCCTCGCTCTTCGGCAACCCCGGCGACGAGGCCGTGGCCATCGGCGCCGAGGAGGGCGAAACCGGCCACGATGGGGCCCCCGCCGGGGCCCGCCGCCGGCTTGAAGACGTGCCCTATCAGTACCATTTGATGGACACGCCTGCGCGGCGCCAGTCGCTGCTGCACTTCCTGCTGCGCCAAACCGAGGTGAGCTTCGACACAGAAACCACGGGCCTGGACACGATGACGGCGCGGCTCGTGGGCCTGAGCTTCTGCTACCGGCCGGGCGAGGCCTACTACGTGCCCGTGCCGGCCGATGACCTGCCCACCGCCCAAGCCATTGTGGACGAGTTCTGCCCGTTTTTCAGCAGCCCCGACATCCTCAAAATCGGCCAGAACATCAAGTATGACTTGAGCATCCTCAAGCACTACAAAGTGGAGGTGGCGGGGCCCCTGTTTGATACCATGCTGGCGCACTACCTCATCGAGCCCGACATGCGCCACAACATGGACGTGCTGGCCGAAACCTACCTGCACTACGCCCCGGTGCCCATCACCGACCTCATCGGGCCCAAGGGCAAGAAGCAAATTACGATGGCCGACATTGCCCCGGCCCAGGTAAAGGACTACGCCTGCGAAGACGCCGACGTGACCTTGCAGCTCAAGCATGTGTTCGAGCCGATGCTCAAAGAGTTGGGGCTGTTGGAGTTGCTGAACACCGTGGAGAACCCGCTGGTGCCGGTGCTGAGTAGTATTGAGTACGAGGGTGTGCGCATCGACTCGGTGGCGATGGGCGAGTACTCGGCCGAGCTGCAAGGCTACGTGCAGGAGCTGGAAGCGCAGATTTTTACCGAAGCCGGCCAGGAGTTCAACATCGGCTCGCCCAAGCAGCTCGGCGAGGTGCTGTTCGATAAAATGGACATCGGCCGGGGTAAAATTAAGAAGACCAAAACCGGCCAGTACGCCACCGGCGAGGAAATCCTGAGCCAGCTCGCGGCCGAAAACCCCATTGCCGCCCTCATCCTGGAGTACCGCCAGCTCAGCAAGCTGCGCAGCACCTACGTAGAGGCCCTGCCCCAGCTGGTGAGCGTGGTGGACGGCCGGGTACACACCAACTTCAACCAGGCGGTGACGGCCACCGGCCGCCTGAGCAGCACCAACCCGAACCTGCAAAACATCCCGATTCGCACCGAGAAGGGCCGCGAGATCCGCAAAGCCTTCGTGCCGCGCGACGACCAGCACCTGCTGCTGGCCGCCGACTACTCGCAGGTGGAGCTGCGCATCATGGCCGACTTCTCGGGCGATGCGACGATGATCGAGGCCTTCCGCCAGGGCATCGACGTGCACAGCAGCACGGCCAGCAAGGTGTTCCGGGTGCCGCTGAGCGAGGTGGACGCCGAGATGCGCCGCAAGGCCAAAACCGTCAACTTCGGCATCATCTACGGCATCTCAGCCTTCGGACTGGCCCAGCGCATCGGCATCAGCCGCAAGGAAGCCACCGACATCATCGACACCTATTTCCAGGAATTCCCGTCGGTGAAGCAGTTCATGGACGACAGCATCAACCGGGCCCGCGAGCTGGAATACGCCGAAACGCTGCTCAAACGCCGCCGCTACCTGCGCGACATCAACTCGCGCAACGCCACGCTGCGCGGCTACACCGAGCGCAACGCCATCAACGCCCCCATTCAGGGCACGGCGGCCGACATCATCAAGCTGGCGATGATCAACATCTACCACTGGCTGCGCGAGGAGAAGCTAAAAACGCGCATGATCCTGCAAGTGCACGACGAACTCGTGTTCGACGCCGTGCAGGAGGAAGTGGCCTATATCACCCCCAAGATTAAGGAACTGATGACCCAGGCCCTGCTATTGCCCCGCGGCGTGCCGCTGGAAGTAGAGGTGGGCACCGGCCGCAACTGGTTGCAGGCGCACTAATTAGCAATACCATTTTTCGCCGACCTTTGAGCCGCTTCCTGTCTAATTAGGGAGCGGTTTTGCGTTATGAAGGGTGTAATAATACTGCTGTTGTGCACCCTGCTGAGCCAAGGGGCCCTGGCACAACACGCAGCCGAGCTAACGGCCTTGCTCCAGCGCTACGGCGTGCCCGGGATGCAGGTAGTGTACACCAAGGGTAAAACTGTGGAGGCTTACAACCTGGGGGTGCGCGAGGCGGGTGCCAACCAGCCCGTTACGGCTGCCACCACATTCGAAGCGGCGTCGCTGGGCAAGGAGATGCTGACCTATGTGGCCCTGCGCCTCCACGACCGCAACCTGCTCGACCTCGACAAGCCGCTGCTGCAATACCACGACTATCCCCGGCTGCACGGCCAGCTCCGCGCGGCCCGCATCACGGCCCGCATGGTGCTGGCGCACATGGCCGGCCTGCCCAACTGGGCCGAGAATCCTACGGGCCCCGGCTGGAAAACTTCGGTGCTGGTGCTGAAATACGCGCCCGATAGCTGCTGGAATTACTCGGGGGAGGGCTACGCATTTCTGCAGAAAACGCTGGAACAGCTCACGGGCAAGTCGTTTGAAACACTGGCTACGGAGGAGATATTTAAGCCTTTGGGGCTGAAAAATAGCAGTTTTGTGTGGCGCGAATCCTTTGCCGCCACGGCCAGCGCCGGTCACGACGGCACGGGTAAGCCCACCCCCATCGACCACTTCCCAGATGCCAACGCCGGGTTTAGCCTGTACGCCACGGCGGCCGACTATAACCGCTTTTTGCAGGCGTTCCGCACGGGCCAGGGCTTGCGGCCGGCCACGGCCCGGCTGCTACGCACACCGGCCACGGCCGCCAACCGCTGCGGCCAGCCCGCCGTGGCGGCCGATCCCTACATTGCCTGGGCTTGCGGCGTGGGGCTGGCCACTACCAGCCAGGGCCCCGCCCAGTGGCAATGGGGCGACAACGGCAACTTCAAAGGCTTCTTCATGACGCTGCCTGATAAGCAGGAAAGTGTATTGATTTTTACCAACAGCGCCAATGGTGCCCAACTGGCGGAAAAAGTGATACAGTTGTTTTTTGGCCCCGGCCAATACTGGGCCACGCAGTGGCTAGCCGAATAAAGTATTGACTAGTAGTAAAATAAATTTATAACTAAGCCGAAAACCGCTGTTCACCGTATAGGCGGGCTTTCAACTAATCTGCTCGGAAGTCATGCTGCACAAAGCCATTCACACGACAACCCTCCAAAACGTCGCCCGCGGGCTCATGGGCACCTTCATGGTTATGGCTGGCACGGGGCACCTCACCTTCGTACGGAAAGACTTCCAGGCGCAAGTGCCCGATTTCGTGCCTTTTAATAAGGACACGGTCGTGTTGCTCTCGGGGGTGGTAGAAATCGGCTTGGGCTTGAGCTTGCTGCTGCTGAAAGGAAAAAATCGTGTGCGCCTAGGCGTGGGCCTAGCTGCATTCTATGCCGCCGTATTCCCTGGCAACATTCACCAGTACACTCATCACCTCTCCGCCTTCGGCCTCGACACCGATGCCAAGCGGTTCGGTCGGCTGTTTTTTCAACCCGTGCTGATTGCCGGGGCGCTATGGTCCACCGGGGCCCTAAAAGTGCTGATGAAGAAGAAGTAGGGCGCGCTTCATTTACCACGTCCGACGTAAACCACGGCCTGGCAGTAGCTGGCAAACGCATGATACCAAGTAGCAAACCCCCAATGGATAGGCCCAGCCAAAAAGGCGTAGTGGCCGAACTAACTAGCATGCTGACGAAAGGAAACGCTCACGCAACCTTTGAGGAAGCCTGCGCGGACTTGAAGCCGGCGCAGTGGAACCAGCATGTACCGGATGTGCCCTACACCATTTGGCAATTGGTTGAGCATATACGTATTGCGCAGTGGGATATCGTCGAGTTTTGCCTCGAGCCCCGCCATGAATCGCCGAAATGGCCGGACAGCTACTGGCCCGCCCCCGATGCTACCGCCGACGAAGACCAGTGGCAGGAAACGCTTGACTACATCCGGCAGGACCGGCAGCGCTTTCTGCATTTGCTACATGCCCCGGGCACCAACTTGCTGGCGTCCCTGCCGCACGGCACCGGCCAGACTATCCTGCGCGAAGCCTTGCTCATTGCCGACCACGCGGCTTACCATACCGGCGAAATTATTCTGGTGCGTCGCCTATTGCACGCTTGGAAATAAAAGGTAGTGTTGGCAAAAGCTTGTCTTCCAAAAGCCGATAAAAAGCCGGGGCCCCAGCGCACACTTGCGTTGCCCCGGCTTTTTGCTGGGTAAGCGAAACCTACTTTTTCTGGGTTTTCACCTTCTTGCCCGAAGGCTTGTCGGTAATCTCCTCTTCGTTTTTCTTTTCCTTGTTCTTGGTGGCGGGGTCGGTGTGTTTCGGGGTGCTGGTGGTCGTAGCCATGGTGTGGGTTTTTTGAGGATGGATGCGCACCGTGTACGCGCGCCGGGGCTCCGGCGTTGGGTTGAATTAGGGGCGCGGGTCGAGCTCTCCAGCGGCCAGCACGCGCAAGGCACTGGTTTGGTAAGGGTTGAGCGAGTCGGCGGCCACGCGGCGTAGGGCGTCGCGGGCGGCGGCGGGCTGTTGGGCCCGCCAGTAGGCCATGCCCAAGTGGTAAAGGGCCCGGCGCGCCAGAGGCCCCCCCATCACCTGGGCCAGGCGGTGTAGTGGCAGCTGGGCCGCCTCGTTATTCCCCGATTGCAGCAAGAACAGGCCCCGGTAGTAGTTCAGCGTGTCGGCCCCGATTTCGTTGGGCGACAGGCGGCCCAGCGTGTGCAAGGCGGTGGGGTAGTGGCCGGCGCGGTACTCGGCCAGGGCCTGGGCCAGCAGCGGGCGGCTGCGCGCTTGGCCCGTCGAAAGTGCCAAGGCAGGATCGAGGCGGTAGTAGGTGGCCCAACCTTCTTCGCGCTGGGGGGCGCGGCTTGTCGCCCACCAAGCCACGGCGGTGCCCAGCGCCACCAGCAGCGCGGCGGCGGCCCACAGCAGGCTGCGCCACCGGTGCCGCCGGCTGATGCGTTGGAGCCGGGCCAGCGAAGTGGTGCGCTGGTCGAGGCGGCGGTCGAGCAAGTGCAGGCGCAGGCGCAGCGTGTCGTGGCCGGCGGCCCAGCGCAGGTCGGCGGCAAACTGCTCGTAGGCGGCGTGGGCGGCGGCCAGGTCGGCGTCGGTGGCCAGGCGCTGCTCAAACGCCTCCTGGGCGGCCTCGTCCAGGGCCCCGTCGGCGAAGCGCTCCAGCGCGTCGAGGTGCCCGCGGAAGCCGTGGGGAGGATCCATCAAATCCACCAGCCGGCGCAGGCACGCCCCTTTCTGGCGGCGGGCCACGGCGGGGTTGGCAAAGCCCAGCTTGCCGCTCATGCGCCCAAAGTTGTAGCCGTGGAAGTAGAAATACGTCAGCAGCCGCTGGCAGTCGGGCCCCAACTGGTGGAACTGCACCAGCCGCTGCTGGCGGCGGCTGGCCTCGGCGGCGGGCAGGGGGGCGGCCGCAGCGGCCAGCCGCAGCCCGGCCAGCTGGTTCACGTGGGCCGGCACGTCGGGGGGCAGGCGCGTGAGGCGGCCGTCGGATACCTGGTCGTAGAAATCGAGCAGGGCCCCTTGCAGCAGCACGTGCGCCGCCGGGGCCCCAAGTTGGTGCTGGCGCAAGGCCCAGCGGGCAAACACGTCGCGGCGCTGCTGATAGAAATCGACGAGAAATTTCTGGTTGCCAACGCGCAAGTGCGCCAGAACCTCAGCAAGTGGCGTAGACATAATAAATAGTACTTAAATATGAACAATAATGAATTAAACAATTGAATGACAATATAAACTAGTATTTTTAAATGAAGGTATGACTTGTTTGCAAATCGTCCAAGCCGCGGCTGGGGGCCCCGGGGCCCGCGGGCGGGGCGGCGGGGCCATTGTACCTTTGGAACATGCAAACCACCGCCCCTGCCCGCCTCCGCGACGCCGCCGTGTTCGGCCTCATCGACCAAGAGAAAACCCGCCAGACCCACGGCCTGGAACTGATTGCGTCCGAAAACTACGTGTCGGACCAGGTGATGGCCGCCCAGGGCTCCGTGCTCACCAACAAGTACGCCGAAGGCCTGCCTGGTAAGCGCTACTACGGTGGCTGCGAGGTGGTTGACCAGGTAGAGCAGCTGGCCATTGACCGCGTAAAGGAGCTGTTTGGTGTGGCCTGGGCCAACGTGCAGCCCCACTCCGGGGCCCAAGCCAACGCCGCCGTGATGCTGGCCTGCCTTAACCCCGGCGATAAAATCCTGGGCTTCGACCTCAGCCACGGCGGCCACCTCACCCACGGCTCGCCCGTCAACTTCTCGGGCAAGCTCTACCAGCCCAGCTTCTATGGCGTGGAGCAGGAAACCGGCCTGATCGACTGGCAAAAAGTGAAGGAAATTGCCCGCCGCGAGCGCCCCAAAATAATCATCTGCGGCGCCTCGGCCTACTCACGCGACTGGGACTACAAAACCCTGCGCGAAGCCGCCGACGAAGTGGGGGCCCTGCTACTGGCTGATATTTCGCACCCGTCCGGCCTCATTGCCAAAGGTCTGCTGAACAGCCCGTTCCGGCACTGCCACATCGTAACTACCACGACTCACAAAACCCTGCGGGGCCCCCGCGGCGGCCTCATCATGCTGGGCCAGGATTTCGACAATCCCTTCGGCCTGAAGACGCCCAAGGGCGAAATCCGGGCCATGTCGGCCCTGCTCGACTCGGGCGTATTCCCCGGCACCCAGGGCGGGCCGCTCGAGCACGTAATTGCCGCCAAGGCCGTGGCCTTCGGCGAGGCGCTGAGCGACGATTTCACCGATTACGCCAAGCAGGTGGCGGCCAACGCCCAGGCGCTAGCGGCCGGCTTCACGGGCCTGGGCTACAATATCATCTCGGGCGGCACCGACAACCACCTGATGCTGATTGACCTGCGTTCGAAGGGCCTCACCGGTAAGCTGGCCGAAAACACGCTCATCAAGGCCGACATCACCATCAACAAGAACATGGTGCCGTTCGACGACAAGTCGCCGTTTGTAACCAGCGGCATGCGCATTGGCTCGGCCGCCATCACCACCCGCGGCCTGGGCACGGCCGACATGGGCCGCGTCGTCGAGCTCATCGACGAGGCCCTGACCCACCACGCCGACGACACCCGCCTGGGCCACGTGCGCCGGCAGGTGAACGCCTGGCTCCAGGATTACCCCCTCTTCGCCTAACTTTCGTAGGTGCCCCAGCGCGGGCCCGGTTGGTGGGCCCGCGCTGCGGGCCCCACCGGCGGGGTCCGCGAAGTTGTTTACCCCAATTCCTGTTCTGTGCAACCGCAACCGCAAATTTCCCCCTCGCTGGGCGACCAGCACGAAATGTCCTTCATCGACCACCTGGAGGCGCTGCGCTGGCACGTCATCCGGGCGGCGATTTCGGTGGTGGTGTTTGCCACAATTGCTTTCTTCTCGAAGAATTTCCTCTTTCACACCCTGATCCTGGGGCCCTCGCGCGCCGACTTCTGGACTTACCAGATGTTCTGTAAGCTGGGCAAAGTCTTCGGGAGCACCGAGCCGTGCGCCGACCACGTCAACTTCATCATCCAGAACCGGGAGATGAGCGGGCAGCTCTCGATGCACATCAGCACGTCCGTTATTGCGGGCTGCATCCTGGCTTTCCCGTACCTGTTTTGGGAATTGTGGCGCTTCATCAAGCCCGGCTTGTACCCGCACGAGCGCCAGAACTCGCAGGGGGCCGTGTTTTTTGTGTCAATTCTCTTCATCTCGGGCGTGCTGTTCGGCTACTACATCGCCGCCCCGATGAGCATCAACTTCCTGGCCGGCTACACCGTCGACGCCAGCATCGAGAACCAGATTGACCTGCAGAGCTACCTGAGCACGCTCACCACTATGACGCTCTCGTGCGGTCTAGTATTCGAATTGCCCATGATCGTGTTCTTCCTGGCCAAAGCCGGCATGATCACGCCCGAAATCATGCAGCTCTACCGCAAGCACGCCATCGTGGTCATTCTGGTGCTGGCCGCCATCATCACCCCGCCCGACGTTACGGCCCAAATCATCGTCACCATTCCCATCATGCTCCTTTACGAGCTTAGCATTCACATTGCCCGCGTGGTCCGCCGCGGCGACGCCGCCCGCCTCAATGCGAAACTGGCCCGCCAGCAAGCTGAGGAAGCCGCCCACACCGCCATCGGCCCGCCCATGAACTAATTCTGAATCTCAGCTTCATTCGATGGGGCCCCAGCCATGGCGCCTTCAGCGGCCGCGTCCCCATCCTTATATATACACACTAACTAATATGCGCCTGAACCATCTCACAATCCTGGGGGCCCTAATCGCCGCTAGCGCCGTTGCCAGTTGCCAGCAAAAGCCCGCTTCTTCTGCCTCCGACGCAGCCCCGGTTGTTGTCGATAATACGGTCGCCTCCCCTCCAGCCACTGGGGCCGCTACCGAAGCCGCGGCGCGCACCGCCATCAGCCGTTACTTGCAAGGCCAACCCAATGCCAACCTGTACGTTGTCGATTCAGCCCGCGCCACCGACCTCGGGGCCTACTGGCAAGTGCTGGTACCCCGCACCGATTGGGCCCGCCGCATGCCCAACCGCGCCGCCTTTGAAGTGAACAAGCAAACTGGCACAGTGCAAACGCTGCTAGTAAAGTAGGTAGGTTGTAACACACCGCAAAGCAGCGCCACGAACACAGGAGAAAGTGAAGAGCATCTAATTAGACTATCAAGTGGCAGACAGCGCAAAAGCACGAGGGCGTACTGAACCAATGCATCCTATTTAAAAGTCTATTCTGCCTAAAGCGTGGTTTTCTCAGCCACCCAGTTAGGTTATTTGTGAGGATTAATTGAGTATAGCTGTATAGCGCCAAAGCATCTACTTGTTTCATTGAGTTGCTCAGGCGGCGCAACAGTTGTCTTTTGGCTGTGCGCTCCTGCGCGCATTCATCCGTTTCGGCCGCTTCCTACAATACTTAGCTGAAAGAGATACGAGCAAGTATACAGGTGGATTAATTATAGTAAGCCTTTCAATACTAAGATTTTGCTTATTGCCTAAACATGAATCTTATGTGTAAGTCAGAAATTCATATCTAGTTAAATAGAAACAGATGATTTTTAGACCACCGCCGATTTTTAAACCTTTCATCTAATTTCAGGTAATTTAGTGGTTTACTTTCAAAACGTTAAGTTTCATTAAGGACACCGTTTGTTAAATACTCTGGCAGCACCTTGTTTTCTCGGAGAGTTTTTCTACCTTTGCACTCCCAAACGGGGAAATGACTCGAAGAAGTAATACGGAAAGCTTGTCGTTGCACACATAAGTATTGAATCGGTGGTGATGATGGGTTACTGAAACAGATTAGAAGAAATCTGCTAAAAGTTGTAAAGCCAATATAATTTCTTACCTTTGCACTCCCCAAAGGAAAATGAGTAGCTGAATCTGCTAGGTTTTGTTAAGTGATACGATTGCTTCGATAGGAAGCAACAAAATTTGAAAAGCTAAGCAAATTAAAAATAATAATTCACTTTGCTTTTACCAAATAATTACTTACCTTTGCACTCCCAATCGAAAAGAAAGGGGTTTGGCTAAGAAAAAGGGGGCTGGTTGGCCGGCCCGCACGGTTGCTTCAACAGGAAGCGGCGTACGTTCTTTGAATGACGGAAATAGACAAATAGTAAGGGAGCCGGCCGCGCGAGCGGCCGGCTCAACAACGCGAATCGAAGCAGCAACGCCACCACGTGAGCGAAGCGAGCCAAGACAGCAGCCCATTTTCGAATGGGTGAAGGATATTATACAATGGAGAGTTTGATCCTGGCTCAGGATGAACGCTAGCGGCAGGCCTAATACAT
>NZ_MDZA01000416.1 GCF_001816125.1 Hymenobacter coccineus
GGCGGCCGATTCGGGGCGCGTGCGGCCCCCCGCGGGCGGTGTCGGTGGTGGTGCTGCCGGCCGTGGGCTACACCCTGGAGGCGCGGCTGCTGGCCTCGGTCACGGCCAGCGTCACGTTTCAGCGGCCGGCGGCCAACGTGTCGGTGTTCTCCAACACGCTCACCTACACCCAAAACCGACAGCTGGTGCTGTCCACCAACGGTACTGTGTGGACGGCCGGCAACCGCAGCCTGTGGCTGAGCGACCACCGCATCCTGCACTACCCCCAACTGACCTACGGCCTGGGCAGCAGCACGCGCACCCCCGACGCCGTGGCCATGGACTACAACCTGCTGCGCATTCACCAGAGCTACTACCACCGCGTGGGGCCCACTGGGGCCCTCTACGCCGGGGTGGGCTACTTCCTCGACGCGCGCTGGAACATCACGAGCGTGGGGCCCGAGGGGCAGCCGGTGGCCGAAATTGCGGGCTACCGCCGCGGCGTGGCCGGGCGCTCCACCTCCTCGGGCTTGGTGGCGTCGGTGCTGCGCGACACCCGCGCCAACCAGCTGCGCCCGGCGCCGGCGAGTCGTACTTCATCCTGGTGGCGCGGGCCAACCTGCAAGCCCTGGCCTCGGACGCCTCCTACGGCGGGGTGCAGTTTGACGCCCGGCGCTACCTGCCGGCCGGCCGGCCGGGCAACGTGCTGGCACTGTGGCTGTACGGCGATTTTGTGGCCTCGTCGGCGCCCTACCTCGACCTGCCCGCCACCGGCTGGGACACGCACAGCGTGACCGGGCGCGGCTACATCCAGGGCCGCTTCCGGGGCCCCGGCCTGCTCTACGGCGAGGCCGAATACCGCTTCAACCTCACCCGCTCGCGGGTGCTGGGCGGCGTGGTGTTTGCCAACGCCCAAACGGCGCGGGCCCCCGCCACGGGCTTCCAGCAGGTGGCCCCGGCCGGCGGCGCGGGCCTGCGCCTGTGCCTGAGCAAAAAAGTGGGCACCTTCCTGGCCCTCGATTACGCTTGGGGCGTGCAGGGCTCACGGGGCGTATTCTTCAACCTGGGCGACGTGTTTTAGGTGCCCCGGCGGCGGCCGCTGGGGCCCCTGCAACCCTTTGGCTGCCAGCGGGACTCGTGGTAGCACCACGCCCTTCCGCCCGTTCTTATGCACCCACTCGCTACCCTCGCGCTCGGCACCGCCCTGCTGGCCGGCACCGCCCCAGCCTCGGCCCAAACCACCTACCGTCTCGGCCTGCGCGGCGGCCTCAACCAGGCCCTGACGACACTGGACGGGGCCAGCAACGGCGTCGATGGCCTCACCAATGTATCGGCTGATAAGTCGGCCATTTATGCTTGGCAGGCGGGCATAGTATTGGAGGCCAGCTTTGGGAAGCTGGCCTTACAGCCGGCGCTGCTGTTCTCGCAGAAAGGGGAGCGATTCCATACCGCCACTTCCTCCCGAGATTCAGGTTTTGCTTTTTACACGGATGAAACCAGCACCAACCGCTACAACTGGCTGGAGCTGCCGCTGAACGTGGTGTACACCATGCACGGCGACCACGGTTTGCAACTCTTCGCGGGGCCCTACGTGGCCCTAGCCGTGGGCGGCCGCCAGCAGGGTACTACACTGAGGGCCAACGCCGTTGCAAAATTTGCCCCGCAAGAATTTGACGACCAAGTAGCCTACGGCGCCGACACCAACAACCGCCGCCTCGACGCGGGCGTGAACTTCGGGGTGGGCTACCGCCAGGGGCCCCTGCAAGTGCAGCTCGGCTACGGCCTGGGCCTGCGCAACCTACACCAAGCCAACGGTACGGTCTTTTACGATTACGGGCACAACTTCAACGCCGACGCGGCCTACAACCGCGTGGCGCAGCTCACCGGCACGTACTTCTTCTCGCTGTAAAAACGTATGAAACACGCTGCTATTCTCGCTCTCGGTGCGGCTTTATTTACCAGCACCGCTTCGGCCCAAACCACCTACCACCTCGGCCTGCGCGGTGGCCTGAATAGGGCCCTGGCTACGACGGACCCGGCCAGCAACCGCGCCAACCTGCCGGCCGGCGAACTGCAAAACGACAAGTCGGCCCTGCTGGCCTGGCAGGCGGGCGTGGCCTTCGAGGTCCGCTTCGGAAAGCTAGCGTTTCAGCCGGCGCTGTTGTTCTCGCAGAAAGGCAACGAGTTCCGCACCGGTCGCTACACGGGCGGCGTATTCGGGGCCACCGCCCGCACAGCGACCGGCACCACCCGCACCAACTGGCTGGAGCTGCCGCTGAACGTGGTGTACACGCTGCACGGCGACCACAGCCTGCAAGTGTTTGCGGGGCCCTACGTGGCCCTGGCCGTGGGCGGCCGCCAAACCGGCACGTACCAAGACTACCTGGGCCCGGCCGTCGATACGCGGCCGGTCGATTTTGACGAGCGCGTGGCTTACGGCCCCGGCACCGGCAACCACCGCCTCGACGCGGGCGTGAACTTCGGGGTGGGCTACCGCCAGGGGCCCCTGCAAGTGCAGCTGGGCTACGGCCTGGGCCTGAGTAACTTGTACCAAGCGCCGCCGCTGTTGCTCGCGCCCAGCACCACGGGCTACGACGCCAGCCGCGGCTTTGCCGATGAGAAGGCCTACAGCCGCGTAGCGCAGCTCACGGGCACCTATTTCTTCAACCTGTAGCCCGGCGCGGGCAGCGGCTGGGGCCCCCGGCGCGGCCCGGTGCGCGGGCGGCAACGGCCGTTTTTAAGCCCCCCAGCATGAATAGGGGCACCGGTGGGGGCCCCTTTGCCGTAGGGAAAGGCAACCGCGGGCCGGTTACGCCGCGGGCCGTTGCCTGCGCAACCGGTCGCTTTGCCCCATGACCAAACCAGATTATTCGGAGCGCGACAGCAACATTAAGCTGCTCACCTACACCATCCTGCGCCGCCGCGAGGGCGTACCAACCGACCTTTTCCACCACTACTGGAGTGACGCCCACGGGCCCCTGTGCGCCCGGCTGCCGGGCCTGGGCTACTACGTGCAGTACCACTTTTCGCGCGAGCAAAGCGCCAATCTCTGGCCGCTGCCCCCGGGTGCACAGGCCGACGGCAGCGTGCTGGACGGTATGGTGGAAATTGGGTTTTCTTCGACTAAAAACCAGGCGAAGTTCCAGAAAGCCAGCCCATTGCTGTTTAAGGATGAGCGCAACTTCATTGGCGAGGACGCGGCCTACGACCTGCCGGACGGCTCCCGCACCCTGGTGGACCACGATGCCAACGCCGTGCCCAACGCCCCGGAAACCGCCTACCGGCTGCTGCTGCACCTGCACGGCCCCGCGCTGAAGCCGCTGCGGGCCGCCGCCACCCGGCTGGCCGAGTCGCTGGCCGGCCAGGCGGGCATCCTGAAAGTGCGCCTGCACCTGCCCGAGCCCTACGACAACAGCCAGCCCACTCCCGAGGCCCCCGACGTGCGTCACCGGCTGCCGGCCCAGCTGCTGACCACCGCCGCCCTGGAAATCCGCTGGGAAAACCGGCTGCTGGCCGAAGCCTACCTGCGCAGCGCCGAGTACCAAAAGCTGGCCGCCGGCTTCGAGGGAGAGGTGACCTCGCTGGGCGCCTTTTTGGTGCAGGACGTCATCGTCTTCATCCGCGACGGCGTGCTCACCACCGCGGGCCAGCGCGGGGGCCGTCCCGCCCGTCTCATCGAGCAGATTGGGGCCCTGAACCAGACCAGCGCCGAAGTGCTGGGCTATTTCCTGCCCCGGGCGTAGGGCCAGCCTTTGCAGACCGCCCAGTGGCCTGAACCACCGGGCGGGTTTACTTTTATAAAATTTAATTGTACACAATCAAACATTAGGCAACTGAACGCCGTTTATAAAGCCGAAGCCTATGGAAACGCCCCCCATCCCCGCCGCCAACCCCTCCTTGCTGAAGCTGGAAAGCCAACTGTGCTTTCCGTTCTACGCCGTGTCGCGGCAGCTCACCAAGGCCTACCAGCCCTACTTGCAGGCGCTGGGCCTCACCTACCCGCAGTACCTCGTGTTTCTGCTGCTGTGGGAGCACCAGGAACTGACGGTGAAGGAGTTGGGGGAAAAGCTGTTGCTCGATTCGGGCACGCTCACGCCCTTGCTCAAGCGCATGGAGCAGCGGCAGTGGCTCAGCCGCCGCCGCGACCCGCGCGACGAGCGTTCGGTCATCATCGGCCTGCTGCCCGCCGGCCGGGCCTTGGAGGCGCAGGCCAGCGACATTCCCACCCAGATGCTCGCCAAGCTGCACATGTCGCCCGCCGAAGTAGGGGCCCTGCGCGTGCACCTCACCCATATTTTGGCCCAACTGGCCTAAGCCGCTGGGTTTTTTATTACCGTTAGCTTATGAACACCAACACCATTTTGCTGGCCAGCCGCCCCCAGGGCGTGCCCACGGCCGCGCAGTTCCAGTTCGAAACCCGCGAAGTGCCCGCCCCCGCCGCGGGCCAGGTGCTCCTCAAAACCCTGTACGTATCCGTAGATCCCTACATGCGCGGCCGGATGAGCGCCGCCAAGTCCTACATCGCGCCCTTCGAGGTGGGCGCGCCCATTGCGGGCGGTGTGGTGGCCGAAGTGGTGGAAAGCCGCAGTGAGGCGCTGCCCGTGGGCAGCGTGGTGGTGGGCAACCTGCCCTGGCAGGAGCACAGCGTGGCCGAGGCCAGCGCCGTGCAGCGCGTGCCCGCCGACCAGGCCCCCGCCAGCTACTTCCTGGGGCTGCTGGGCATGCCGGGCCTCACGGCCTACTTCGGGCTGCTCGACATTTGCCAGCCCCAGGCCGGCGAAACGGTGGTGGTATCGGGCGCGGCCGGGGCCGTGGGCTCAATTGTGGGCCAGCTGGCCAAAATCCAGGGCTGCCGCGTGGTGGGCACCGCTGGCTCCGACGAGAAGGTGGCCTACCTGAAAGAGTTGGGCTTCGACGAGGCCATTAACTACAAAACCGCGCCCGACCTGGCCGGGGCCCTGGCCGCCGCCGCGCCCAACGGCGTGGACTGCTACTTCGACAACGTGGGCGGCGCCATCACCGACGCCGTGTACGACTTGCTGAACAAGCACGCCCGCATTGCGCTCTGCGGCCAGATTTCGACCTACAACGCCACCGAAGCCCCCACAGGGCCCCGGCCCGAGGGCAAGCTCCTCAAAACCAGCACCAAGCTCCAGGGCTTCATCGTGAGCGACTACCATGCGCGCTGGCCCGAGGGCGTAAAAAAGCTTACCGAGTGGTACGCCGCGGGCCAGCTAAAGGCGAGGAAACCATCACCGAGGGCTTCGACCAAATTCCGGCCGCGTTCTTGGGCTTGTTTCAGGGCGAAAACACCGGCAAAGCCGTGGTGAAAGTAGCCTAACCCAGGGCCCCTTATTCTATTGGTTATGAATGCTGAAAATCAAATTATTGCCGTGGCCGCCGAGTGGCGCGCCCAGCCCGGCCAGGAGGCCACCGTGCGCCAGCTGATGCTACAAGCCGCCGAAGCCGTGCGCCAGCACGAGCCCGGCAACCTGCTCTACATCGCCCACCAGGACGCCGCCGACCCGGCCCGTTTCTTCTTCTACGAGCAGTACGCCAACCAAGCGGCCCTCGAAGCCCACCGCGACTCGGCGCACTACCAGGACTTGGTGGTGGGTCAGATCGTGCCGCTGTTAGCCGAGCGCAAAGTCACTTTTTACCAGCCGATGGGCTAAGAGTGCGTTGGGAAACTCCCAAAACGTCATGCTGAGCTTGTCGAAGCATTTCTACTGCTCAACTGATCATGATTACTGCTGCGGTAGATGCTTTGGCTGCGCGAACGCCAGATGAGCATGACGTTCTGGAGGCATTCCAATGACTTCCCTTTGCACCTTTTAAGGCTAACTGCCAACCAGCTGGGCCTGTCGCGGCCCTGCCGCTTTTTATCACCGTTTTACTACTGTAGGATTATGAAAATCGCCATGATTTTGACCTCGCACGACGAGCTGGGCACCACGGGCAAGAAAACCGGCTTCTGGCTGGAAGAGTTTGCCGCGCCTTACTACGTGTTCAAGGACGCCGGCATCGACCTCACGCTGGCCTCGCCCAAAGGCGGCCAGCCACCCCTCGACCCCAAAAGCGACGAGCCCGGGGCCCAAACCGAAGCCACCGAGCGCTTCAAAAAGGACGCCGCCGCCCAGCAAGCCCTGGCCCACACCGTGCGGCTCGACACCATCAAAGCCGCCGATTTCGACGCCATCTTTTACCCCGGCGGCCACGGCCCGCTTTGGGATTTGGCCGAAGACCAAAACTCCATCGCCCTGCTCGAAACCGCCTACGCCGCCGGCAAGCCGGTAGCCGTGGTGTGCCACGCCCCCGGCGTGCTCCGCCACGTGAAGGCCCTCAATGGCGACCTGCTCGTGAAAGGCAAGGCCGTAACCGGCTTCACCAACACCGAGGAGGAAGCCGTGCAGCTGACCGACGTAGTGCCCTTCCTGGTGGAAGACATGCTGAAAAACGCGGGCGGCACCTACTCCAAAGGCGCCGACTGGGGCCCCTACGTGGTAACCGCCGGCCACCTCATCACGGGCCAAAATCCGGCCTCGTCCGAGCCCGCCGCCAAGGAGTTGCTCAAGCAACTGGGCAAGTAGCCCTCGGTTTCTTCAGACACAAAGCCGCCCCGGGAACCCTTGCAATAAGGGGCCCCGGGGCGGCTTTGTGTTTGAGCTGATTAAGAAGCTGTCTGAGTTAACACCAGCACGGGGTAGAGACGCGTCCTTGCGTCTCCGGCTTGAACGATGTTCGGACAAGTCGTTCAAACCGGAGACGCAAGGACGCGTCTTTACCCCGTGCTGGTGTCAACTCAGACAGCTTGGCGGTACAACCATGCTGGCCTGAAAGCCAGTTTACAGCGGGCGCAGCAGGGCGCGGCAGGGGGCCCCGTCGGCGCCCACGATGGCTAGAGGCAGGCAGATGAGCTCGTAGTCGCCGGGCTCCACGTCGCCCAGGGCGAGAGCTTCGATGACGGTGATGTTGTAATCGAGCAGGGCGTGGTGGGTTTCGGAGCCGCCCACCGAGATGTAGTCCACGCCGACGCAGACCACGCCGCGCTGCTGGAGGAACTGCGCGGCGGGGAAGTCGAGCTTCACGAAGTCGGGATTGAAGGGCTGGTGCGTCCAATCCGTGTCCGAGTTGCGGGTGCGGAAGAGGATGCGCTGGCCGGGCTGCGGGTCGAGCGGCTCCACTTCGGCCAGGGTGATGAGCTTGGGGTCGTGGATGCGTACCACGCGGCAGGGCCCCAGCAGCGTGTTCAGGTCGAGCGTCGTCACGTCGGGCCCGTCCTTGATGAAGTGGCGCGGCGCATCGACGTGGGTAGCGGTGTGCACGCTCATGCTGATTTCGCTCACGTTGGCCGGGTCGCCGTAGGCAAACGAGCGGGTGAGGCGCAGGTGCACCGGGGCGTTGTCGGGCCAGTGCACCATTTGGTCGGAAATGGGCGTGGTGATGTCGAGGTAGTTCATGTTTTTGGTAGGTTGATATTCAGCACGTCATGCAGCTAGTGGAACGCCGCGCGGCCAATAGGCCGTCATGCAGAGCGCAGCGAAGCATCTTTTCTGCGCCGGTAATCCTGATTAGTTACGCGGGAAAGATGCTTCGCTGCGCTCTGCATGACGTGCTGATTGTTGAAAAATGATAACCACTACTTGCCCCGCGGCTGCAACAGCTTGGCCACGAGGCCGGTCCAGCCGGTTTGGTGGCTGGCGCCGAGGCCCTGGCCGGTGTCGCCGTGGAAGTACTCGTGGAAGAGCAGGTAATCCTTGAAATTGGGGTCGGTTTGCTGCTGGGCATCGGTGCCGAAGCACGGGCGCTGGCCGTTCTCATCGCGCAAAAACAGGCCGGTGAGCCGTTGGGTGAGCTGGTTGGCAATGTCCAGCAGGGTGGTGTACTGGCCGCTGCCGGTGGGAAATTCCACCTTGAAATCGTCGCCGTAGTAGTGGTGGAAGCGCTGTAACCCCTCGATGAGCAGGTAGTTGACCGGGAACCACACGGGGCCCCGCCAGTTGGAGTTGCCGCCGTAGAGGCTGGTGGTGGATTCGCCGGGCTCGTAGTTTACCGAGAACGACTGGCCGTCGCCGTGGAACACGTAGGGCGTGTCTTTGTGGAACTTGGAGAGGGCCCGCACGCCGTGGTCGGACAAGAACTCGGCCTCGTCGAGCGTGCGGCGCAGCAGCGCTTTGAGGCGGTGGCCGCGCAGCAGCGAAAGCAGGTGGGTGGCCCCCTGGCCGGGCTCCTGCCAGCGGCTCACGAGGGCCGCCAGCTCGGGCCGGTTGGCCAGCACCCAGTTCAAGCGCGCCGTAAACTTTGGGGAGTTTTGCAGCAAGTCGTCGTCGAGGACTTCCACCGCAAACAGCGGCACCAGGCCCACGATGGAGCGCACCTTGAGCGGGGTGCGGCCGTCGGGCGTCCGCAGCACGTCGTAGTAAAACTCGTCTTCCTCGTCCCACATGTCGATGTCGTGGGGCCCGTAGCCGGTCATGGCCTGGGCAATGGCCAAGAAATGCTCGAAGAATTTGCCGGCCAGGTCCTCGTACACGGGGTTGGTTTGGGCCAGCTCCAGGGCCATGCGCATCAGGTTGAGGGCGTAAAGGGCCATCCAGGCCGTGCCGTCGGCCTGCTCGATGTACACGCCGGCGGGCAGCGGGGCCGAGCGGTCGAACACGCCAATGTTATCGAGCCCCAGGAAACCGCCCTCAAAAATGTTGCGCCCGGCGGTGTCCTTGCGGTTCACCCACCACGTAAAATTCAGCAGCAAGCGGTGGAAAATGGTTTCCAAAAACGCCACGTCGCAGGTGCCGCCGCACTGCTTCTGGTCCATTTTGAACACCCGGAACGTGGCCCAGGCGTGCACCGGCGGGTTCACGTCGCCAAACTGCCACTCGTAGGCCGGCAGCTGGCCGTTGGGGTGCATGTAGCGGTCGTGGCACAGCAGCCGGAGCTGGTCCTTGGCAAATTCCGGGTCCACCAGCGCCAGCGGCACGGCGTGGAAGGCCAGGTCCCAGGCCGCGTACCAGGGGTACTCCCAGTTGTCGGGCATCGAAATGATGTCGTGGTTGCGCACGTGCGGCCAATTGGCGTTGCGCCCCTCCTGGCGGCTGGCGGGCGGGGCGGGGAAGGCGGGGTCGCCGGCCAGCCAGCGGCGCACGTCGTAGTAGTAGAACTGCTTGTTCCACAGCATACCGGCCAGGGCCTGGCGTTGCACGGCGCGGGCGTCGGCGCTGGCCAGGTCGTGTTGCAGGGCCCCGTAAAAGGCGTCGGCCTCCTGCCGGCGCTGGGCCACCAGCTGGTCAAAATCGGCAAACGGCGCGGCCAAATCGTCGGGCCCCAGGCGCAGGCGCAGGGTTTGGCTCTGGCCGGCCTCGATGGTGAGGACGTAGTGCGCGGCGGCCTTGGTGCCGCCGCGGTCGGGGTTCACGGCGTCGGCGCGGCCGCCCACCACGCACTCGTTCAGCCCGTCCTTGAAGAAGCGCACGCCGGGCCGGGGCGCCGCCTGGTAGAGGCGGGTCGCGTTGGTTTCGTTGTCGCAAAACAGCAGCTCGGGGCCCCCGTCGGCGTGCAGGGCCAGGCCGGGCAGGTCGCGGTGCTCCACGGCGATGTGGCCGCGGTCGGTGGCGCGCAGGCCGGGGAGATAGTCGTCGTCGCCCCAGGCCCAGGTGTTGCGCAGCCACAGCGTGGGCAGCACGTGCAGCGGCGCCGCCTGGGGCCCCCGGTTGTGGGCCGTGATGGTAATGAGCACGTCCTGGGGCCCCGCCTTGGCGTACTCCACGAAGATGTCGAAGTACTTGTTCTCGCGGAACACGGCCGTGTCGGCCAGCTCAAACTCGGCGTCGTTGCGGCTGCGCTTGGCGTTTTGCTGCACCAGCCAGTCGTACGGAAACGCGTGCTGCGGGTACTTGTACAGCATCCGCATGTAGCTGTGGGTGGGCGTGTTGTCGAGGTAGTAGTACGCCTCCTTCACGTCCTCGCCGTGGTTGCCCTCGGGCCCGCTCAGCCCAAACAGCCGCTCCTTGAGGATGGGATCCTGCCCGTTCCAGAACGCCGGCGCGAAGCACAGCAGCTGCTGGTGGTCCGAAATGCCGCCCAGGCCGTCCTCGCCCCAGCGGTAGGCGTAGGCGCGGGCCATGTCGTGGGTGGTGAAGTTCCAGGGCTCGCCGCCGGCCGAGTAGTCCTCGCGCACCGTGCCCCACTGCCGCTCGGCCAGGTAGGGCCCAAAGGTGCGCCAGGGCCCCACGTCGCGCAGGCGTTCGTGTTCCGCAGTCATACTTGATAATTAAAAATTAAAAATGAAGAATTAAAAATCAAGTAAAAAAAGTGGGAAACAAACCTTGCGGCCTCGCCCGCTTGGCCTGCTTTACGCCATTTTTAATTCCTCATTTTTAATTTTTAATTAAAAAAATCAGCCGCCGGTGGCGAAGCCGGGGTACAGCGTCATGCCGCCGTCCATGAAAATGGTTTGGCCGGTGATGTAGTCGGCCTCGTCGGAGCAGAGCCAAGCGGCCAGGCCCCCGATGTCCTCAATCACGCCCACGCGGTCGTAGGGAATGAGCTTGAGCAGGGCGGTTTCGGCCTCGGGCGTGTTCCAGGCGTTGGTGTTGATGGGCGTTTTGATGGCGCCCGGCCCGATGCTGTTCACCCGGATTTTGTGGGGCGCTAGCTCCTGGGCGGTGCTTTTCATGAGCTGCATGATGCCGCCCTTGCTGGTGGCGTAGTTCACGTGGCCGGCCCACGGAATGACCTCGTGCACGCTGCTGGTGTGCAGGATGACGCCCGTGGCGCGGGCAATTTCGGGCTGGGGCCCCCGGCGCAAAAACTCGCGGGCCGCCTCGCGCGAGCACAAAAACTGCCCGGTCAGGTTCACGTCAATTACCTGCTGCCACTGCTCCAGGGTCATGTCCACGAAGGCCGCGTCCTTCTGCTGGCCCGAGTTGTTCACCAGGATGTGCAGCGTGCCGCACTGCTCCACGATGTGGGCAAACATGGCCTGCACCTCGTTCTCCTTGCTTACGTCGGCCGCGATGGCGAAGGCCTTCCCGCCGGCGTCGGTGATGGACTTGACCACGGCGTCGGCCTTGTCGGAGGGGCCCCCGTGGTAGTTGACGAATACGGTGGCGCCGTCGGCGGCAAACTGGCGGGCGATGCCCGTGCCGATGCCCGAGCTGCCGCCCGTGACGAGGGCGATACGGTTTTGTAAGCGCATGGTGTGAAGAGGCTGGTGAAAGCGAATAGCTTGCCCCGCAAACGAGCCGGGGGCCCCCAGGGTTGAGTGAAATTACCGTGAAATAGCTGAAACAAAACAGCTTAAACCGCCGCTAGCGTGGGGGTAAAATGCTGAAAGCTAGAGCGCCAGCACGATGCTGCCGGCCACAATCAGGCCCGCGCCCAGGGCGGTGCGCCAGCTCAAACTTTCGCCCAGAAACACCACCGCCAGCCCAATGGCCAGCGCCACGCTCAGCTTATCAATGGGGGCCACCTTGCTCACGGGGCCCAGCTTCAGGGCCCGGAAGTAGCACAGCCACGAGGCCCCCGTGGCCAGCCCCGACAGCACCAGAAACACCCACGTGCGCCCGCTCAGCTCGGGCAGCCCGGCCGTGGCCCCGCGCCCAATGGCAATGCCCCAGGCCAGAATAAGGATGACCACCGTGCGAATCGCCGTGGCCAAATCCGAATCGACGCCCTTGATGCCCACCTTGGCAAACAGGGCCGTGAGGGCCGCAAACACGGCCGAAAGCAGGGCGTAGGGAAGCCAGGGTGCCATAGGGTTTTGGGGAAAATGGGTGGGAAAGTTCAGCGTTGGATAACGCATACGCGCCTTTTGCCCCGCGCGCTCAGCTAGCATTCACGCCGCCTACTTTATTTCGCTGCCATGAAAAAACTACTCCTTTTAAGCGCGTGTCTGCTGGCCCTCGCCGCCCGCCCCGCCGCCGCTCAAACGCCGAGCCCGGAAATTGTGGTGGTGCGGATATATGAATTTCCAACCAAAGTGCATCTCGTTATCACCCGGGGCGAAGGCAAAAGCGAAGTGATGGAATTTGATAGCGGTGCCAGCGATAAGCGGTTGACTGCTTCGGGAGAAGGGTATTACAAATTCATAAATAAGCTGTACCAAGAAGGCTACGCTTTGCAGAGCACTTTTCCCGGAAACCAGGGATTCACCACGTTGCTACTTGTTAAAAGACCATAGACTAACTGGCTGGCCGGCAGCACCGCCAAGAAAATCCCGCCGCCGATGCAGCAAAACGCGCCGTTTTGCTGTTAAGAAACTATGTCCCCACTTCCCGCCGACCCCGCCTTCCGCCGGCCCGACCTGCTGCGCCTCGACTACGATACCTACCGGGCCCTGCCGGCCATTGCCAACTCCGACCTCTCTCGCCTGCGCGACGCCCTCGACGGCCGCCCCCCCCGCACCGACGGCGGCAACCAGGGGGCCCTCAGCTTCGGCACCGCCTTCCACACCGCCCTGCTCGAACCCACTGACTACCAGCCCGGCCAGCCCGGCCTGAACGATACGTTGGTCTGGTGGCTGGTGGAGGGCGTCAAGCTCAACACCGAGCTCAACCGCCTGCTCGAAGCCGGCACGCCCGAGCCCAGCGTGCTCTTCACCGAGCCCCAAACCGGCACGCTCTGCAAGCTGCGCGCCGACCTGGTGGTGGACGCCCCCGGCCTGCCCTACACCATCGTCGACTTCAAAACCACCAACGCCCGCGACGCCGACCACTTCCGCTGGCAGTGCTCGGCCTACGACTACGACCGCCAGGCCGCCTTCTACACCGACGCCCTGGGCGCCGAACGGTTCCTGCTGGTGGGCGTGCAAAAATCGGAGCCCTTTGGCGTGTTTCCCCTCGAAGTGACCGACCAGATGCTCACCGAAGGCCGCGAGAAATACCACCGCCTGCTGCGCCTGCTGCGGGCCCCCGCCACCGCGCCCGCCTACCGCGCCGAGGCCGTGCAAGCCGCCGTAGATGCCCTGGGCCTCAGCAGCGAAGGGTAGCGTGGACGCTGCGAGTTCATGCGGCTAAACGGTCGCTAACCGGTTTGTAGCGCGGACTTTGTAGTCCGCGGCGCTTGCTTCGTCCCGCCGATAATTGTGTGGCCGTAGCGTGGTCGCTGCGAGTCCGCGTCGCCGAACGGTAAGCGGACTCGCAGCGAAAGCCGCGGACTGCAAAGTCCACGCTGCACGCACGGAATCCGTTCGACGGTGCGGAATTTACACGGTTTCCAGGCCCTCGGCGGCTAGCTCGCGCAGGATGTCGCGCAGGCCGGCGGTTTCGCGCAGCTGGCGGGCCACTTGCTGGATGTATTCGGCCTCGGCGCGCAGGTCGCGCTTGATTTGGCGCAGCTCGATTTCGCGCTTCTTGCCGGTGCTGGTGCCCAGGCCGTCGGGGCCGTATTGTAGGGCGTTGAGCTGGTTCTTGAGGTCGATTTGCTGGCGGTGCAGGGCCTGGGTGTACGCAATGAGCACGTCGGCATCGGCCGCGTCGGCGTGGGCCGAGTCGGCCATCAATTGCAGCAAGGCGTAGAGGTCGCCGGCTTCGTAGGCCGCTATTATCTCCTGCATCAGCTCTGTTTTGATGCGCTGCTGGGCCGGGTCGCGCTCCAGGTCGGGGTGGTGGGTGCGGGCGAGCTGCCGGTACACGGTTTTGGCGCTGGTTTGCAGGCGCTGCTGGTCGGCGCGGGCGGCCAGGGTGGTGGCCTCGGCCAGGCGCTGGGCGGCCAGCAGGCCGGCCGGGCCGCCGCCCACCACGGCCACGAACGAAGAATCATCACTACCCATTACCGCCAGAACTGAGGGGCCCCGGCCCAAAACTACGCCCTGGCCCGCCCCGGGGCCCAACCCGCGCCCGCGCCCGCCCGTTAAGCCCCGCCATGAGTCCCTATACCATCCTCATCGGCCTGAGCCTGGCCGTTGTGCTGTCGTACCTGTTCGACCTGGCCGCCAAGGCCACCAAAGTGCCGTCGGTGCTGCTGCTGCTGCTGGCCGGCATCGCCTTCGGGCAGGCCACCGCCTACTGGCAGCTGCCGGTGCACTTCCCGCCGGTGCTGCTCCAAATTCTGGGCATTGTGGGCCTCATCCTCATCGTGCTCGAAGGCTCGCTCGACCTGCGCCTCACCCGCGACAAGGGGCCCATGGTGCGGCGCTCGTTTCTGGCGGCGGCGTCCATTCTGGTGGTGGCCTCCACGGCCATTGCCTCTCTGCTGCACTTCTACACCGGCGCCGGCTGGCAGAGCTGCCTGGCCAACGCCGTAGCCCTCTCGGTGGTGAGCAGCGCGGTGGCCATCCCCAGCGTGGCGGGCCTCACGGCCGAAAAAAAGGAGTTCATCATCTACGAAAGCACGTTTTCCGACATCCTCGGCATCATGCTCTTCAACTTCGCCTTGCAAGACAACTTCGCGCAGGGCGTGTCGCTGGTCACGTTCGGGGCCGATATCCTGGCCGTGCTGGCGGTGGCGGTGCTGAGTACGGCGGTGCTGGCGTTTCTGCTGGCGCGGCTGCGCGGGCACATCAAGTTTTTCCTGCTTTTCGCCTTTTTGGTGCTCATGTACAGCCTCGCCAAGTCGCTGCACCTCTCCTCGCTGGTGCTGGTGCTGGTGTTCGGCTTGGCCGTCAACAACGCCGACCTGTTCCTGCGGGGCCCCCGCCTGCAACGCTGGCTGCACCCCGACGAGCTGGTGTCGGAGTTGGGCCAGCTCAAAAGCCTCACTGCCGAATCGGCGTTTCTGGTGCGCACGTTCTTCTTCCTGGTTTTCGGCTTTTCCATCAACCTCGCCAACCTGCTCAACACCCACTTGCTTTGGCAGGGCCTGCTGGTGGTGGCCGTGCTCACCTTAATCCGCTTCGTGTACCTGCGCTTCGTGGCCCGCACCGACCTGGTGCCCGAGCTGTTTATCGCGCCCAAAGGCCTGATTTCCGTGCTGTTGTTCTACAGCATCCCGGCCCCGCTGCTCATCGGCGAAGTCAGCGAAACCCTCATGTTCCTCGTCATCCTACTCACCGGCGTCTTGATGATGGTAGGCCTGCAACTCGTGCCCAAAGACGTACCGCTGGAAGGCGAAGTATAAGGCCCCGGGGGCCCTATCAGCGCGGCACGCGCTGGCCGCAGTTTAGCGCGCAGCGCGCAACTGCTGGCTGCCAAACGGGGCGAGTTTGTAACTCGCAAAGCTGAACGGCCCAACTGGCACAACCCGCCGGGCCGCTGCGCGGCCGTGAGTCGCAGACTCACCCATTTACCGGCCAGCAGTTGCGCGCTGCGCGCTAAACTGCGGCCAGCGCGTGCCGCGCTGATGGGGCCCCGGGGGCCCTACGCCTGGCTGTCCTGAATGAGCTGGCGGCGGTAGCGGGCGAGGATGGCCGATTTGAGGATGAAGCCCAGGTAGCGGCCGTCCTCCTCGCACACGGGCAGGGCGTAGGCGCCGTAGCGGTCGAGCAGGGCCAGGGTGTGCTCGAGGTCGTCGGCGGGGCCCACCACGGCCAGGGGCGGCTTCATCAGGTCGCGGGCCAGCACGGTGGCGTAGTGCGCTTCGTCAAACAGCGCGTCGCGCACCGCGTCGAGGCTGATGACGCCCAGCAGCCGCCCGCCGGCCGCCACCACCGGAAACAGGTTGCGCGAGGCGTGCCGGAAAATGTCCGCCAGCTCGCCCAGCGTGGTGGTGGGCCGCACCGGCACGAAGTCGGTTTCGAGCAGCTTGCGCGGGTCGAGCTTGGCCAGCAGGCCCTGGTCGCGGTTGGCGTACACGTCCACGCCCTGGTACACCAGCTTTTTGGTGTACACCGAATACGGCTCGAAGTACTTGGTAATCAGGTACGACGAGCTGCTCACCACCATCAGCGGCACGAATAGCGCGTAGCCCCCCGTGATTTCGGCGATAAGGAAAATGGCCGTGAGCGGGGCGTGCACCACGCCGGCCAGCGTGCCGGCCATGCCCAGCACGATGAAGTGCACTTCCGGGATTTGCACCAGGCCGCTCATATTCAGCAGCCGGGCGAATAAGAAACCCACCAGGGCCCCCGAAAACAGCGACGAGCCGAACATGCCGCCGTTGCCGCCCGCGCCCACCGTGATGCTCGTGGCCACCACCTTTAGCAGCAGGCTGAACACCACCAGCACCAGCAGCAGCCAGGGGTTCTGGTCCTGGTACACCGAGAAAATACTGCCGTCGGTGAGGTGGCCCGAGTTGCCAGCCAGCAGCAACTCCACCGTGTTGTAGCCTTCGCCGTACAGCGTCGGGAATAGGAAAATTAGGGCCCCCAGCGCCGTGCCGCCCAGCAGCACCTTGCGCCAGTCGAGGCCGGGCCAGCGGGCAAAAAAGCGGTCGAACCAGTAGTAGGTCCGAATCATGTACACCGAGAAAAAAGCCGTGAACAAACCCAGCAGCACGTAAAACGGCACCGCGTTCACGGGCCAGCTCGTGGTGATGAGTACGAACGGCTGGCCGGCGTACAGCGCCTTGGATACCACCGTGGCCGTGGCCGAGGAGATGAGCAGCGGGATGAAATACTGCGCCGGCAGCTCCAGCAGAATGGTTTCGACCGCGAACAGCACCCCCGCGATGGGCGAGTTGAAGATGGCCGCCAGGCCCGCCGCCGCCCCGCAGCCCGTGAGCAGCCGCCGCCGCCGCCGGTCCAGGCTGCAGCACCCGGCCGGCGTTCGAGCCCAGCGCCGAGCCCGTGACGGTAATCGGGGCCTCCGTGCCCGCCGAGCCCCCGAAGCTCACCGTGAGGAAGGCCGTAATCAGCTGCGAGTACAGCTTGGAGCGCGGCACCACGCTGCCCTCGCGGGCCGTGTTGTAGATGATTGGGGCAATGCCGCGGCCCAGGTTACCGTGCAGCAAGTATTTGGTAACCAGCGCCGTGAGCGTGATGCCGATGATGGGGTAGAGCGAGAGCGCAAACACCCGCTGGGGCTCCGAAATACCCTCTTGCAGCAGCCGGGCCGCGGTGCGCACGCTGGTTTTGAGGAGCACCGCCGCCAGGCCCGCGCCCGCGCCCACCAACACGCTGAGGATGAGCAGGTACATCCGCTCGCTGATGTGGCGGACCCGCCACACCAGCAGCGGGCGCAGCAGGCGATGGACGGTTAGGCGGGGCATAGCGGATAGGTGGAATAGGTATATATAATAGGGAACGCGCAGCGGCTGCGCAAATTTGGGGCCCCAAAAGTATTTCTAAGCCGTACCGTGCGCGCCGCTGCGCGCGGATTCCCCGGCGGCGCTCAATTTGGAAATACTTTTGGGGCCCCAGCCTTTCTGTTTATCGCCCCATGCTCCGTTCCATCATGTTCGTCGGCACCGCGTCCGACGTGGGCAAGAGCGTTATCACGGCCGGTTTTTGCCGCATCTTTTTGCAAGACGGCCACCGGCCCGCCCCCTTCAAGGCCCAGAACATGAGCCTGAACAGCTACGCCACGCCCGAGGGCCTCGAAATTGGCCGCGCCCAGGCGGTGCAGGCCGAGGCCGCCGGCCTGCCGTGCCACGTGGACATGAACCCCGTGCTGCTCAAGCCCACCTCCGACCAGGCCGCGCAGGTCATCGTCAACGGCCGGCCCATCGGCACGCAGTCAGCCTACGAATACTTCCGCACCAACGACCGCCACGCCCTGTTCGAGGCCGCCACTGCGGCCTACGACCGGCTGGCCGCCCGCCACTCGCCGGTGGTGCTGGAGGGCGCCGGCAGCATTTCGGAGCTGAACCTGAAGGCTCGCGACATCACCAACCTGCGCATGGCCCAGCACGCCGGCGCCGCCACGTACCTGATTGCCGACATCGACAAGGGCGGCGTGTTCGGGAGCGTGTACGGCACGCTGGCGCTGCTGGAGCCGGAGGAGAAGGCGTGCATCAAGGGCATCATCGTCAACAAGTTCCGGGGCGATGCGCGGCTGTTTGCGGACGGCCGCCAGCAACTGGCGGCGCTGACTGGCGTGCCGGTGGTGGGCGTGCTGCCCTACTTCCGCGACATTTTTGTGGAGGAGGAAGATTCCGTGGCGCTAGCGCGGAAGCAGCAGGGCCCGGGCCCCGGCCGGGTGCAGGTGGCAGTGGTGCTGCTGGGCCGCATGTCCAACTTCACCGACTTCGACGCCCTGGGCCACGACCCGCGCGCGCACCTGTTCTACACCCACGACGCGGCCGAAATCCTGGCTGCCGACGTCATCATTCTGCCCGGCAGCAAGAACACGATTGACGACCTTATTACCCTGAAAAACAATGGCCTGGCCGCCGCTATCGTGCAGGCCCACCGCGCCGGCAAAACCGTGGTCGGCATCTGCGGCGGCTACCAGATGCTGGGCCGCTCCGTGGAGGACCCCGCCGGCGTGGAGAGCCGCGTGGCCGCCACCGCCGGCCTGGGCCTGCTGCCCGTGCGCACCGTGCTGGAAGGCGAAAAAACCACCCAGCAGCGCCACTTCGCGTTTTTGGACGGCGCGGCGGCCGACTGCCAGGGCTACGAAATTCACATGGGCCGCACCGTGGCCGAGGGGCCCCCGCGGCCCGTGGCCACCCTGGCCGACGGCTCGCCCGACGGCTACTACGCCGGCCCTAGCTGCTGGGGCACCTACCTGCACGGCATCCTCGACAACCCGGCCGTCATCGACGCGCTGCTGGGGCCCCACACCACTGAAACGGCGGCGGCCCCGCTCGATTTCACGGCTTTTAAGAACGAGCAGTACGACCGCTTGGCCGCCCTCATCCGCGAACACGTAGACATGGCGCAGATCTACAAAGCGTTGCAACGTTAACCCCCACGACCATGCTACACGGCCACGGCGACGACGGCTACCGTCACACTTCCGACATCGTAGCGGATTTCAGCACCAACGTGTGGTACGGCGGCGAGCCGGCGGGCCTCAAGGAGTACGTGTTCAGCCAGTGGCCGCGCGTGAACCGCTACCCCGAAGTGCTGGCCGAAAGCCTGGCCGCGCGGGCGGCGGCGCACCACGGCGTGGCCCCGGGCCAGGTGCTGGTGAGCAGCGGCACCACCGAAACTATTTACCTCGTAGCGCAGGCCTGGGCCCGGCGCCGCAGCACGGTCGTCACGCCCGCCTTTGCCGAGTACGAAGACGCCGGCCGGCTGCACGACCACCAGCAAAACTTCCTGGCCTGGGACGACCTGCGCACGGATACGGTGATAAACAGCGACTTGGTATTTGTATGCAGCCCCAACAACCCCACGGGCCGCGTGCTGGGGCCCCGGGTGCTCGAAACCCTGCTGGCCAACCACCCGCGCACGGTGTTCGCGCTCGACGAGGCGTTTATTGAGTTCACCGACAGCGCCGCATCAGCAATACCGCTGCTGGCGCGGTTCGATAACCTGCTGATCATGCGCTCGATGACCAAGGCCTACGCCATTCCGGGCCTGCGCCTGGGCTACGTGGTGGCGTCGGCGCCGGTGGTGGCCCGGCTCACCCGCGCCCGGGTCCCCTGGACGGTGAACGCGCTGGCCGCCGCCGCCGGCCACTTCATCTTCGAGCACTTCGCCGCCGTGCAGCCGCCCACTGCCCAACTGCTGGCCGACCGCGCCGCCTTCGCCGCCCAGCTGGCCGAAAACCCGGGCCTGGAAATATTCCCCAGCCAAACCCACTACTTCCTGGGGGCCTTAAAGCACGGCACCGCCGCCGCCCTGAAGCGCGGGCTGCTGGACCGCTATGGCCTGCTCATCCGCGACGCGGCCAACTTCCGGGGCCTCACGCCGGCGCACTTCCGCCTCTGCACGCGCCGCCCGGAGGACAACCAGCTGCTCATCAACGCCCTCGGCGAATGGACCGCTGTGCAGAATTAAAAATAAAAAATGATAAATTAAAAGTCTCACTGTCAAATTTTTAATTTATCATTTTTAATTAATTGCCAATGCCGAAGGTATCCCTCGCCTCGCGAACTGTGGTAGCCGCGCCGCTGCTCGCCGGCTACGCCCTCGACCTGCTGCTGGCCGACCCCGAGGGCTGGCCCCACCCCGTGCGCACCTACGGGGCCCTCATCGCCGCCGGCGAGCGCCGCCTCAACCAGGGGCCCCACCGCTTCGCCAAGGGTGCGCTGCTGGCCGGCGGGCTGGTGGGCGGCACGTTCGGCGCGTTTTGGCTGCTGGATAAGGTGTTGCAGCGACTGCCACCCGCCGTGGGCCTGGCGGCGAACAGCGCGTGGGTGTACTACGGCCTGGCCAATACGGGCTTGGTGCGCGAGGGCCGGGCGGTGTTTGAGGTGCTGGAACGCGAGGGCCTGGACGCCGGCCGCCGCCAGCTGGCGCGCATCGTGGGGCGCGACACAGCCCGGCTCGGCGCCCAGCAAATCCGCACCGCGGTGCTCGAAAGCCTGGCCGAAAACCTGAGCGACGGCGTGGTGGCCCCGCTGCTGGCCTACGCCCTGGCCGGCGTGCCCGGCCTGATGGCCTACAAAATGGTGAACACCCTCGACTCGATGGTGGGCTACCGCAGCCCGCGCTACGAGCAGTTCGGCAAGTTCGCTGCCCGCCTCGATGACGCGGCCAACCTCGTGCCCGCCCGCCTCACGGCCGCGCTGCTGGGGGCCCTGGGTGGCAGCCGGCGCAGCTTCCGGTTCATTTTCCAGTACGGCCACCGCCACAAAAGCCCCAACGCCGGCTACCCCGAAGCTGCCCTGGCCGGCGTGCTCCACTGCCGCTTCGGAGGCCCCAACTACTACCACGGCCAGCTCGTGCCCAAGCCCTACATCGGTGAAAATCCGCGCCCCATCGGGCCCCACGAAATCACCCGCGTCGCCCGCCTCAACCACACCGTGTGCGCCGCCGTGGTGGCGGGCATCGTGGGTTGGCTGTGGGGACGGAAGAAATAGTTTGTAGCATTTGGTGCCCTAAATGGGAGGGGGTACGCGGTTATTTTTTTACATCTTATAAAGGACCGTTTGCAGGATGTAAAAGGGACTACGCCCCATCTAAACCACCGTTTTTTGAGGTATCAGTGGGCTTCGCTTTCCCTTACCGATGGTTTCGGGTCCAGCTATTGTGCTACCCCTCATAGTAAACCACCTTCCCTTCCCCTACGCCGATGCTTTCCTTGCGTTTTCACCTCCTGTCTGCTCCCGTTTCGACGCACTGGGAACTCTACGATTCCATCACACGGATTCCGCTCACGCTTACGGTAGGCGAGCAGCCTGCCGTTCTAGACCGGCTATACTGTCGCAACTACGACGAGAGGCGCAGTCTGCTGGAGTTTTACTTCGACCGCCCCACCCAGGTATTGCAGGAGTTTGTCATTGTTGCGCTGGAAGGCCCCTAAACCAAGCCGTTCCTCAGCCCTTATTCTACGACCCGCACGCCTACTACCAGTGCCAGCTGGCCGAGCCGGACAGCCCGCTCACAACTGTTCCGCTACACCTCCACACTGCGGCTGACCAAGTGGTTCTCTATCGTCCCGAAGCCAATCAAGCGCTGACCTACTACCAAGTGGGCCGCAATTTCTTGCTGGGGGTCACTTCCCATGGGCACTTGGCGGCGATTGCCCTCACCGGGTTAACTCCCGAGGCGCTAGAGGCTATTTTGGGGGATGTAAAAGGGGAGGAGGAGTACCGTTGACTTGGCCCTTTCTTTCGTTAAACGCCCAAACCGTCGCCTAGTATACCCGCTAAAGTGCTATAATTCGAGGGTAAAGGTAACAGGAGTGAAATCCGTACTTATTCCAAGGTCGGGGGTATAACTAATGTTATGTGAAGGGACGAAAGGAGAAGGATGAGCTAGAATAAATTAGACACGTTTTCTTATTTTCGTACAATATCACGTAGAACTGGCAATCTTTACATACATGACGTAATAAACCGTAGATAAGCTGCAAATGGCCATGTACGGTTCGTGCTTAAATGCTTATCGGTTTATTTAGACCGCCTTTCTACTAAAAGGAAAACAACTCCTTACAGAATTTTCGTTTTGGCTTGCCACCGGGTGCGTGCGCTGAAAAGCAATGGACTTTTGGCAGTGAGATAGAGTACCGTGTAGCGGTAGTGGAACAGGCCAACGTGCTGATGGCGAACCAACAGCTCTTTAGTGAAATGCAGGCAGCGCTGGGCGTATAGGCGGTACTTCGGGTAGTCGCCCTGTTGCAGGGATAGCTGGGTGAGGTGGTAATGAAACCACTTCAGAATCGGGTTTATATCC
This sequence comes from Hymenobacter coccineus, assembly GCF_001816125.1. Classification (GTDB taxonomy): domain Bacteria; phylum Bacteroidota; class Bacteroidia; order Cytophagales; family Hymenobacteraceae; genus Hymenobacter; species Hymenobacter coccineus. The sequence continues at coordinate 22,082 of NZ_MDZA01000416.1, forward strand.
TTGCTGTATTGGTCGTTAAAATGCTTGTTGATAGCGGAATATAATTCAATCATCCTTTCCCAGTACCGGTACCCGTGCAACTGGTTGGTTGCGCCGCTATCGTGCCGGCGGTATACTGCCATAACGCCCGGCAACAGCTTCAGCCGACCAAACGACGCCAGTAAGATAAAGAAAGGGGTGTCGCCCACCACCGCATTGCGCAGCCACTCCGGATAGTTGGTGAGCAGCTGGTTGCGAAACACAACCGAAGCAGTCGGAATGAGCCACTTCCCAATCAGGTCCGGAATGGCGTAGTCGGTTTTGGTATAGGTCTGAAACAGCTCCATTGCCTTGCCGGGGTTCTGCTCAAACTTCATCCAGCAGTTGTGAAAGCAGAGCACGTACCTAGGGTGCGCCTCCAGAAAATCTACTTGTTGCTGAAGCTTCGACGAGTCGGTCCAGTAATCGTCGCCCTCGCAGAACGCGATGTATTTACCAATGCAGGCTTCGCGGGTCAAGCGCGCGTTAGTTTGCGCCCCTACGTTTTGCGCGTGTAGCAGCAACCGGACTTGGTCGGGATAGCGCGCCTGGAACTCCTGGCAAATCAAACGGGTGTCGTCGGTGCTACAGTCTTCTCCAATCACCACCTCGAATGGAAAAGAAGTTTCTTGGGCCATAATGCCATCTAAGCACTCCCGTAGAAAGCGCTCGTGGTTGTAGGTGATGACCCGCACGCTTACCAGCGGCTCCTTACTGTGCATGGCGTAGCATTTTAGCGGGGTTACCCGCCCATACCTCCAGTTCGCCGACGTCCTTGAGCAGCACGCTGCCCATTGCCAGGGTAGCGTAGTTGCCGATGGTAAGGAACTCCCGCACGGTGGCGTTCATGCTAATGTGCACTCCCTCGCCTACTTGTAGGTTAGAGCCTGAGCAGGAGCCGGCAGCCACGAACGTGTGCGCCCCAATGGTGCAATTGTGGCTGATAATGGCCCCAATCATCACCCGGGTGCACTTGCCCAGCTTCACGTTGGTAGAGATGATGGCATGCGGCATTACCACGCACCCAGGCCCTAGCTCTACATGGGCGGCTATGTACGCGGTGGGGTGCACAAACGTGGCCAACCGGTCGTCGGGAATGGTCAGGGAGTCGAAGAGCGCAATCCGTTCCCGCTGCCCATCTATCTTATAAATCGTATTGAGGAAATAGTAGCCCTCCTCCAGCAGCCGCGGAATGTCTTGCAACCCGCCCTTGACCGGGTGGCCTTCTATTTCCTCGCAATGATCCCGGTCGTTCACGTAGCCGCAAAACTGGTATTCCTGGCTGCCTCGCTGGGCCGCATCGAGCATAGCATGCCCAATGACGGAGGCATTGCCCTGCCCGCCTAGTATTAGGACGTTCTTCATAAGAGTTGGTAGGCTTGTAAAAACGTGGTGATATCCTCTTTCTTGTTGTTCATCAGGACATCGATAATGGAGAGCCAGGGCACAAATTCCTTATCCGACACGGGTTGCGCATACTGAATAGGGAGGGGCTTTACGAAGTGGAGCGCGATGTCGTGCTGAGCAAAAAAGTCTTTGGTGTACAGCGCTTCGCCGCCTATGGCATTCAAGTATTGGTCGCCACCTTCTTGCTGCACAATGTCTACCAAGCGGGCGCCCTTGCTGAGGTGGGCATTCTGGTAGGGCCGCTGCGAGCTGGTAACTACCGGTGTGTTGATGCCGAGGTAGGTGCATACGGCCCGGATGCTTTGGGCGGCGACGTCCGCAATGGTGGCGGGGCCGCTAAGCTCCAGCACGCCCTGCACCAGCGGATATACCTGCTCAAAAAAAGGCGCTTTTCGGTAAGCTGTTTCCAGGGTCGCCCGCACTTTCCGTAGCTCTTTACTCGACCAGTCCACCAGTACTTCGTTAATCAGCTTGTTCTGGCTGACGTCCAGGCAGGGGAGCGTAAAAACGTGCTCGGCGCCTTGCAGCAGAATACGATTACGGTTAATCCAGCCTTTTTTGATGTAGTGCACATCATCGTACAGCACGAATAAGTCGGCCGCCGCCACCAGCTGGAAGTACCCGATGTAGGGAAATAAATACGGCTGCATGATGGCGATTTTCATGGGCTGCGTTGGCTAGGTGAACTTGGTGCCAATGGATTCCGACAAAGTCGGAGGCTATTCGTTTGTCATGCGCATGGCGTGGTACTTCTCCCGGGAGAATTCGTATAGGTAAAGCAGGTTTTTCCGATTGAAGACCGCTGCCAGCAGCAGGTAAGAGGCCCCGCCCGCGAAGCACCACAGCAGCAGGCTCCACCAGGTAAAGACGTGTAGCTGCTCGCTGCCCCATAGCATGAATAACCCCATACCCAGCGCCGTGCAGAAATTGGGCAAAATGTCCCGCAGCTGCTGCACAAAGCCGTATCCAATAAACTGTTTGGAGTAGTGAGCATTAATCACCAGCGCCAGGCAAGACTGCGCAATCTGCCCGTAAATCAGGCCCATGACTCCCCAGCGGTACGTGAGCAGCAGGCTTACTACGACCAACGCTTTTTTGATTACCTCCAGGATAAGAAACAGGTCAGACCGCTTTTTTAGCGTGAGAATATTCAGGTTCAGGGTATGAATGGGGTACAGCAAGCCCACGAACGTTAGGCCTTGCAGCAAGGGGATGACGCTAGCCCACTTGTCGGTGAGTAGCACCAGCACGATGCTTTTACTCAGCCCCATCAACCCCATCAGGAGCGGAAAGTAGGCAAACGACACCAACTGCATCAGGCGCTGGTAGGCCTGTGCCAAGCGCGGTGGGTCGTCTTGCAGCTCAATCAGAACGGGATAGGACACCCGGCCGGTTACCTGCGCCACCAAGGTCTGTGGAATGTCCCTCAGGTTTGCCGCCCGGTTATAGAAACCTAGGGCAGAAGCGGAGTAGAACTTGCCAATTAGCAAGGGGTAGATGTTGCGAAACCCCGTATCGAGCAGGCTGGAGAGCAGCAGCTTCGAGCCAAACCCAAAAAAATCTTTGAACGAAGCGGTTGAGAACGTGAGCGAAGGAAACCAGGAGCGGGTCGCCCAATACAGCACGTTAGTGATTATAGCATTGAGTAGCTGCCGCACCACCAGCGCCCAGTAGCTCCACCCTAGGTAGGCCAGGTACAACCCGATGGCGCCGGAGAGAACATTGCTCACCAGCGAACGCAGGCTAATGGTGCGAAAATCTAGCAGCTTCGTCAAGCGGATAGTTTGCACGACGTTCAGTGAGTTGAGCACGAGGCTGATGCCCAGCACCCGAATGATGTCAGTCAGGAGCGGTTCTTTGTAAAACTGGGCAACTAGCGGCGCCCCGATAAAGACGATAAGGTAAGCCGCCGTGGACAAGCCCAGATTGCTCCAGAACACTGTGTTGTAGTCCTCGGGCGTAGCCTCTTTCTTCCGCAGCAAGGCGCTGCCTAGGCCTGCATCCGTGAATGGCTGAAGCAAGGCGATAAAGACCGCCACCATCGCTATCAAGCCGAACTCACTAGGTCCCAGAATCCGAGCTAGAAAAACGGAAATCAAAAAATCGCTGAGTAAGTTGCCGAAGCGCTCTCCCGCCAGCCACACCAGGCTTACTGCCGCCCGGTCTTTTAAGGTGTTTTCCTTCATAGCTCCGCAGCAAGGACGCCACAAACAAGTAACGGCAGCGGGGAAATTAGCCTAGCCAGTTCCCGCCGAGTGGGGTCTGCCGTGCTCAATACCGTTCTGCGCGAAGGATGGCCCGACAAATCATTTTTACCTCTTCCATAGACAAATCGTGGTACAACGGGAGACACAATACCCGGGAGGCGATGTCGGAAGAAATAGTCATCTGCTGCCCCGGCTTTACGTAGCTCAACGTTTCCAGCGAAGGGTAGAAGTACCGCCGAGGATAGACATACACGCCATGTAAGGCCTTGACCATCTTCAACAACACGGCTTCACTTTCAAACAGAACCGGGTAGTAGGCATAATTAAATCCGGCGTTCGGGTGCAGAAAGGGCTTGCCTATCCGCAGGGGCTTAAGCATATCGTGGTAGGCTTCGGAAAGCTGCTGCCGCCGGGCCAGAATTTGCCTGATATACTTAAGATTGCACAAGCCCATAGCGGCGTGGAACTCACTGTTCTTGCCATTGATGCCCACTCCCTGGAATGCTTCGGGGCCATGAAAGCCAAAATTGCGCATATGCGCAATCTTATTGGCCAGGTCCGCGTCGTGGGTGATGAGCGCCCCTCCCTCAACCGTATGAAATAGCTTAGTCGAGTGAAAGCTTAGGGTGCTAATATCGCCCTGGTGCAGCACCGAGCGTCCCTGGTAGCTAGTGCCGAAGGCGTGGGCCGCATCGTAAATGACGCGCAACTTATGCTTAGCGGCTACCGCCGCTATTTCCTGCGCGGCGCAGGGATTGCCAAAAACATGCGTAGCCAGAATAGCGCTGGTTTGGGGCGTAATAGCCGCCTCAATCAACCTAGAGCAGTTCTCAGGTTACTGTACATGATAGCCGCAATGGTCAAACCAATTTTTCGCGTCTTGTTCGGTTATCCAGTCGGTGGCGGTTTTCATCACGT